>NZ_JBYTCE010000005.1:0-332190 GCF_058789975.1 Paenibacillus sp. FW104-T2
CAGGATCAAACTCTCCAATAAAGTATTGAAAAGAGCGATTAGCTCATTTTGAATCTGACGAGATTAAAAATCTCATTGTTGTTCCAGTTTTCATACAGTCAGATGACATGTACCAAAAACCTTCACGTTCATCCTGCAAGCAGGATGATTACTCACTCGTTGTTCAGTTTTCAAAGATCAAACTTGATTAATATGTTTCTCTTTCGCGTCAGCGCTGCGTTTCAGCGGCGACTTAAATAATATAACATATCGTTCAGATCAATGCAACACTTTTTTCTTTTTTTATTTCATAGATTTTATATAAGTAATAACTCTACCAAAATCAATTGAAATAATATAGATAGGGATAAAATAAAACGTATGGATATATTATCACAGATTCAACGAATTAACAATTATTTTACAACTCTTCGTTTACTTCTAGTTCACATTCCTTCGTTTCCTCATTCCCCTCCTCTTATTTAAAGCAAGAGGCCAGCCTTTCAACTAGGCCGGCCTCTTTTTAACAATCAGGATCTGCGATCCTGTCTGTATTAACTAAGACTGTATCCAGGGATTACGACGTTTTTTGGTTAAATTACGTTTCTCTGCCTCTGAGTTACGTCTTCCATTTGCAGAAGAAACAGACACTTTGGATGTTCTTTTACCACTTGATTTGCTTGTTCTGCGTTTTGCCGTGCCGGTTTTTGCAGATGCTTGCTTGGTTTTTCCTCCTGCATCCGTTACTTCTTCTCCGGATACATTGGACTGGCTTACATCCGCTTCTTCACGTCCGCCTTTTTTAGTTCCAACATTGCCTTGAGCTGGGTACAGTTCCCCAAAAGCTCCCAGAGGAGATGGGGGCACCATGTTTTGTGAAGGATACGGATTCTGATATGCATACTCTACGGGCTGGTTTGGTGCAATGTTTGGCCCCATATGCGTCTGTACACCGTACGGGTCATATGAACCATACATTCCCCACGCAGGATCCTGATAATTGTATCCAGTGTGGCCGTAATGCGGGTTATGCATATGTCCGCCACATCCACAAGGTGGATACGGAAGTGTTGAGTAAGGGGAAATAAACGGCTGCTGGTTCATATGTGTATCTGCAACAAATGGAGGGAACGGGCTGTTGACTTGTGCAGCGGGTGCGGCTGGATACACATTATCCTGCTGATGTTCAGGAGCCAAATTCGGCGTAAAGTTATTGTGGTTCTGCTCTGTCCATTGACCCTGGTAAGAAGGGCTCACCGAATAAGGAGTAGCTTCAGGTAACCCTGGGAACCCAGAATTGTGATTAAATCCAGCAATATGTGATGATTCAGGAACAGCATAAACCTCTTGAACAGGAACAGGGATTTGAGCATACGGATGTTCAGCCGGCGCATGATGCAGTTTTTTACCACAGCCACAAGGAGATTTGGTCGCAGGTGAAACGACAGACGGCGACTTCGTATTAGGGATGACTGGTAGCGGCATTATTTCAGGAGAGAGATTAGGCATGGTGTAGGTTGGCACTTCCGGCAAAGGCTGTACTTCAGCAGCTGGGGCTACTTGTTCTTTTTTCTCAGGCGCCTTCTCCGGTTTAACCACAGGTAGGTCTGGTAACTGCGGTAGCACTTCCAATTCAGGCATCACATTTGGCATGACAGGATTAGCAGGTAATGGTGCTGGTGTTGGTGTAGGAGCTGGCGTCTCTTCTACTGCCTTAGGTATTTCCGGTGCTGGTGGTGCTGGTGGTGCTGGCTCTTCTTTGACACCTGTATATTCCTTGCCTTCAGGTGAAAGCTTTTCATGAGCAGCAACATTACCCGTATTGCTTCCTGTAATCGTATTTCCCTGAACAGGTTGGGAAGGGATATAGACTGTCTCTCCTACAAGCAGGGCGTTCGGATTTTTCAGCTGAGGGTTTGCGTTGATCATATCCTTTAATGAAACTCCCCAAGCCTGAGACAGCTTCCATAAAGAATCACCCTGCTGGACTTTGTGACTGTGCAGTATTCCTTCCGGTTTTGGTGTTACAGGCTCCGCAGGAATTTTAACTTTCATACCGATATCCAACTTGTCGGGATCAGTAATTTGCGGATTAGCCGCAATAATTTTGTCCAGGCCCACATTATATTTTTGGGACAGTAAATATAACGTGTCGCCTTTTTTCACCATGTGTATTTTCACGGGGAACTAACCTCCTAGACGTGTTACTTGGGCAGTGCATTCGCCCATACCGTTACTACATCCTATGCAGAAACTGGGCTAATGACATCATCTAAACAAAAAAAATCCTCCCCGCCCCCAAAACCCGCACCCTATGTAGGATGCTGATCTTATTGGACAAGAAGGATATTGCATTTCAATATGTTTAGAAGAGTTAGGCTTCCCAAACCTTATAACCGTCTTTGTCTACAATTTGACGGAACGCTTCGAGCAGCCTCAACGTGACTGGGCCAGCTACACCCGATCCAATTGTTCTTCCATCCACCTCATATGCAGCGATGACTTCTGCGGCTGTTCCCGTGAAAAAGACTTCGTCAGCGATGTACACATCATGCAGGGTAAACGGAACTTCTTTTAACTCCAGATCTAATTCCCCACACAGGTCAATAATAGCCTGACGCGTAATACCTTCCAGAGCTCCGAGGTAACAAGGCGGTGTGTAGACTACCCCATTTTTGATAATGAAAATGTTGTCACTTGATCCTTCGGTAACATATCCTTGGGAATTCAGCATGATTGCTTCGCCAACACCTGCATAGTTGGACTGGATTTTAACAAGGATGTTATTCAGATAATTTAATGATTTGATTTTGGGATTCAGTGCATCCGGGATATTCCGGCGTTGAGATACAGATACAGCCTTTAACCCTGTAAGATATGCTTCCTCAGGATATATTGCCAGCTGCTCTACAATAATAATAACAGACGCTTTCGGGCAGCGCAGCGGATCCAGACCCAGATTACCTGGTCCACGAGATACGATTAAACGGATATAGCCGTTACGCATATCATTGCGGCGCACTGTTTCTGCCATTACTTCTAGCATTTCATCATAGGATAAAGGAATGTTCAAACTGATCGATTTTGCCGAATCGTACAAACGGTCCAAATGCGCTTTGCATCTGAAAATATTGCCGTTATAAATCCGGATACCTTCGAAAATTCCGTCCCCATACAAAAAGCCGTGATCATACACGGAAACGGTTGCGTTCTCCTTGGTTACATATTGACCATCCAAATAAATCCACTGTTCTGACATGGATGACTGCACCTCCGTTTAATTTCCAATCATTATCTCCCGAATCTTGAATTGTTCCATTACATTGTACAACATGTTGCAACCTTTTACGTTCACGTTTTACCCGTCTCAATGCCAATCCTCAGCAAATCCTAACCGTTTATCAGGTGGTTTTCAATGAAGGATATGTATAGCAGGGATAACTGCCCAGAACACGGACCTGACAATTCAATGCCTCAATCTCAGCCATGGCTGCTGTGAGCAATACGGATTCTACGGTTTCTTCAACATCGATATAAAAATAGTAACTGCCCAGCCTTTTCTTCGTAGGACGAGACTCCAGCCTAGTCAAATTCAGCTTTCTCCAGGCGAATGCGGACAATACCTGATGCAGAGCACCAGGTGCATCTTCAGGCAGTGTAACCAGCAAACTTGTTTTCACATGATCCGGCTCACGTTGAATCTGCACTGGCTCATGACCAATAAGTACAAAACGGGTGTAATTGTTATCATGATCAGTCACCCGTTCAGCCATGATATCCAATCCATGCTTTTGTGCAGCAAGGCGGGTGCCAATAGCGGCCCAGCCCTTTCCGGGATTCTTTTTTACCAACTCGACCGCTTCTGCTGTACTATTGACACCCTCAAGCTCAGCATCCGGGGAATGAAGACGGATAAAGTTCTGGCACTGCGGGATGGCTACCGGATGAGACATGATCTTGGTAATTTTGCTGAAGTCGTATGCACCGCTCCCATCAGCGAACTCGGAACCATGTCCAATCACATTTTGTATGGAGGGATACACCCACTCCGCTTGCATTGGAATATCCACTTCGTTAACCAGCCAGTCCATATGCAAACTAACGGAGCCTTCAATTGTATTTTCAATGGGAATGACGCTATATTGTGACTTGCCACTATCCGTGGCGCGAAACACATCAGAAATCAGTTTGGAATGAAGCAGCTCGAGCGGTTCCCCATTAAACAGAAATTCTACAGCTTCATGGGAAACGGAGCCTTCAGGTAATACGGCAATTCGTTTCATGCTTTTACTTCCCCTTTAATTCTGTCCAAAAAAGGACGTTCATCTTGATCAGGCAGTACGGTTACACCGTCCAGGTCCGGATCCAGCCATAGTGGCGCTGCATTAATGCCTTCCTTGCCCATGGTCTCCATCAAATACTGTTCCAGCTCGGCTTTGCGGGGATCATGCCGATCCACCAATGTCAGAACAGTTGGTCCTGCTCCACTTAGTGCAGCTCCCAAAGCACCATGCTGTACAGCATGTTCCAAAATTTCAGTCATACCAGGTACCAAAGATGCCCGGTATGGTTGGTGAATACGATCCAGCATCGCCCTTTGTATCATATCCAGTCGCCCGCTTGCCAGCGCTGCAACCAACAGGGAAGACCTGCTGATATTATGCACGACATCCGACTTGTCAAATTGCTGTGGAATGACATTTCTTGCTTTGGAAGTCGATAGTTCGAAGTCTGGCACAATGACCAACGTCTGCAAATCCTGATGCGGCTCAATACGGATGTGATCCACACGACGGCCATCCCAAGCAGCTGCAATAATACCCCCATACAGAGAAGCCCCCACATTATCCGGGTGCTTTTCGAGCGAAGTAGCCATATCCATTAGCTTATCGTCCGATAGCGGAGAACCAATTAATGCGTTGGCGGCAGCCAAAGCACCAACTATGGCAGATGCGCTGCTTCCCAGTCCACGGGTAAGAGGAATGTCCGAAAACATGGAAATCTCCAGTTCAGGAACAGACACGCCTGCTTCATTGAATACCATCTGTGCGACTTCGTAGATTAGATTGGATTTATCCGTTGGCAAACCATTCAAATGATCTCCATACAGATGAAACACTGTCTGTTCGGACGGCTTCATCTCAATCCAGGCATACAAAGACAATGCCATGCCCAGGGTATCGAACCCTGGACCCAGATTGGCTGTACTTGCCGGTACTTTTACTGTAACACTTTGCTTCAAACTCATACGGATTGCTGCTCCAGCTGTGCAATAGCTGCCATAACCGCTTCTTCCGAATCATCTACTACAAGCGGCTCTGTTGCTACCGTTTTGATCGCGATGTTCGGATCTTTCAAACCATGACCCGTCAAGACACATACAACCGTCTCTCCGCCTTTAAAGTATCCTTCCTCTTTCAATTTATATACTCCTGCAACCGAAGCGGCCGATGCCGGTTCAGCGAAGATACCTTCCCGTGCTGCAATCGTACGATATGCTGTCAAGATTTCCTCGTCTGTTACATAATTGATCTGTCCACCAGACTCTTCAGCCGCGGTTACAGCGGTCTTCCAGCTAGCCGGGTTACCGATGCGGATCGCAGTCGCCACAGTCTCTGGCTCAAGAATCGGCTCCCCCTTAACAATCGCCATCGCGCCTTCTGCTTCGAACCCAACCATCCGCGGCAAGGAGTCCGATTTCCCCGCCTCTTTGTATTCTTTGAAGCCTTTCCAGTAAGCAGAAATGTTCCCTGCATTGCCGACTGGGATTGCGAGTACATCAGGTGCTTGGCCCAATTGATCAACCACTTCAAATGCAGCTGTTTTTTGACCTTCAATACGGTAAGGATTCACAGAGTTCACCAGTGTGATGGGGTGCTTCGCTGTAATCTCACGTACAATTTCAAGTGCACGGTCGAAGTTACCGTTAATCGCAATCACTTTGGCCCCGTAGATCATGGCTTGTGCCAGCTTGCCCAGTGCGATGTTATTATTAGGGATCAATACGATGCAGTTCAGACCACCGCGCGCCGCATATGCTGCAGCAGCAGCAGAAGTATTACCTGTGGAGGCACACATGATCGTACGGCTGCCCTCTTCCATTGCTTTTGCAACAGCCATTACCATACCGCGGTCTTTGAAAGAACCACTTGGGTTCAAACCTTCGTATTTAAAATATAGATTCAGTCCGAGTTCCTTGGACAGGTTTTCGGCATGAACGAGTGGGGTGTTTCCTTCCTGAAGTGTAAGCATAGGTGTATTTTCATTAACCGGAAGGTACTCTTTGTACGTTTGCAGCAATCCTTGATATCTCATTGTAGTAAGCTCCTTTATGATTAAGTAATACGAATATGAAGACCTGAAATGAAATTATAGTATTAAAAATTGTACATTCAATTTAACCTAGCAAATCGAACGGTACATGATCAGAAAAAATACCCTTAACCCTCAACCCGATATACACTCTTGATGCGGCGTATAACGCTAAGAGATTCAAAGTGTTTCAACACTTTATCCATGCTTGCCTTGCTTGCATTATGAGTAACGATGATGATCTCGGCATCCGGATTATGCTCGTTCGGCTGTTGAACGACCGAAGCCAGGCTGACTTCATACTCTGCAAAAATCTGCGTGATTTGCGCCAAAACGCCCGCTTTGTCGTCCACGTGCAGCAAAATGAAGTTCTTTGACATGATCTGTTCATCGCTTTGCAGACGCTTCTGCTTGTAAGGAACGATGGCTTTAAGTCCGTTTACGCCAAGCTTCAGATTTTTGATCACAGCCACCAGATCTGCAACGACGGAAGTGGCCGTTGGAAGTTCACCTGCACCCGCACCATAAAACATCGTTTCGCCTACTGCTTCCCCGTGTACATAAACTGCATTGAACACGCCATTAACGGAGGCAATTGGGTGACTCTGTCTCACCATGGTAGGCTGAACACTGATATTGATCTCGTCATCACGGCAATCCGCAATTCCAAGGAGTTTCATCTCATAGCCGAGTCTTCTCGCATACGTAATGTCCTCACGGGTTACGGACGAAATACCACTAACCGCCACATCTTGGAGCTCGACATTGGTGCGGAAACCCAGCGTTCCCAATATTGCCATTTTGCGAGCGGCATCCAGTCCCTCCACATCCGATGTTGGATCGGCTTCCGCATAACCCAGAGCCTGTGCCTCTGCAAGAACCTCTTCATAAGAAGCGCCTTCCTGGCTCATTTTGGTCAAAATAAAGTTCGTTGTTCCGTTGACAATCCCCATAATACGGGTAATCCGATCAGAGGAGAAACCTTCAATCAGGGTGCGGATAATGGGAATCCCACCAGCTACGCTGGCTTCATAGAAGACATCACATTTCTTTTCCTGTGCCTTCGCCAAAATCTCAGAGCCATGGAGAGCCATTAGATCCTTATTGGCCGTGACAATATGTTTTCCCCGCTCCAGCGCTTCAAGAATGTACTCCTTCGTCTGTTCAATACCACCCATAACCTCCACGATCACATCGATGTCCGGGTGGCGAATCACTTCCCACGGATCTTCTGTCAGTTTGGCTCGATCCACAGCAATGACGCGATCCTTAACCGTATTTTTTACAGAAATCTTCTCGATAACAATCGGTGAGCCGACCTGACTGCTCAGATCCTCCTGGTTCCCTTCCACGATGCGAACAACCCCGGTACCTACTGTTCCGAGTCCCAATAATCCTACTTTTACCGGTTTCACCAACGATCTACCCCCTAATGTCTTTTATGTCTGCCATCTCTGTACGCTCTCTGTGTACAATGAAGCAGTTTTTTTCATATATCCGGACGTTATGAGATAAAATCCAGTTAGCCCTGACCTACAATCCGTGTACGCCGAACCCCCGGCATATCCTGCATCCGATCCAACATTTCACCGATTTCTCCGTGAAGATGTGACGTCTCTACCGAGATAACAACATTGGCTCTTCCTTGAAGCGGGATACTCTGATTAATCGTGAGTACGTTGGCTCCATATCCAGCCACATGTCCCAACACGCGAGACAATATACCAGACTGATGCTCCAGATCAATTGATATTGTGACGATTCTTTCCCGTTCCAATTGGTTGATGAGGTGAATTCCATCCTTATACTTATAAAAAGCACTTCGGCTTAATCCTACCTGCTCTACCGCTTCATGCACTGTTTTGACATCCCCCGAAGCAAGCAGCTCTTTCACCTGCATCGTCTTCACCACTGCTTCCGGTAAAATGTCTTCCCGTACTAAGTAATAGCGTTCATTCACAGAACGTCCTCTCCTCAAAGACTCATGTTTTCATATAGTGGACATTATATCGGATCTATACTAAAAGGGCAATACGTTACATGTCTATTTTTTTGAAAACCGTTTCTCAAAGTATACAAGGTTCTCCCTGCCTCATGTTAGGAAAAAACAAAAAAAACGCAGAGCAGCGGGTCATTTCCCACTTCTCTGCGTTTACATGTCCTATATATTTGAGCAGGTATACATTAAATTTTACATATCAAACTTAATAGTAACTGCTGCCTTCAACGAATTCAAATTCAAAATCACCGATGCGCACAATCGTGCCTTCTTCAGCACCACGTTTACGGAGCTCTTCATCCACACCCATATGACGCAGTGTACGCGCCAGTTTAAGGATGGCCTCATGCGAGTTCAGCTGCATCCGTTTCATCATGCGATCAATCTTGGCACTCTCAACAACAAAGATCTCATTCTCCCGCACAATACGGAAGCCTTCGTCCTCTTTCTTATCCAGACTGTACACTTTGCGTTCAGATATGTCCGCTACTTCTTCCACTACGACTTCGTCCGGAATTTGATCAAGCAGATCCGCCGCACGATACAGGAGTTCCTGAATTCCTTTGCGAGTCAAGGAAGAAATTGGCATGATCTCAATATCCGGCTGAACTTCACGAACCTTTTGCATAAATTGCTCCAGATTCTCTTCCGATTCCGGCATATCCATTTTGTTCGCTGCCACAATCTGAGGTCTCTCCGCGAGTACCGGATTGTACAACTTCAGCTCTTCGTTGATTTTGACCCAGTCCTCAAACGGATCGCGTCCTTCCGAGCCAGACATATCCACAACGTGAATAATGATGCGAGTACGTTCAACATGGCGCAAAAACTCATGTCCAAGTCCGACGCCTTCATGAGCACCTTCAATCAGTCCTGGCAAGTCGGCCATAACGAAGCTGCGTCCTTCACCTACACCGACTACACCCAGGTTAGGTGTAATGGTCGTAAAGTGATAGGCTCCGATCTTCGGCTTCGCCGCTGATACAACGGACAGCAGGGTAGATTTCCCGACACTCGGAAAACCAACCAAACCAACATCCGCCATAACTTTAAGCTCTAGCACAATATAGCGCTCTTCGCCCTCTTCACCATTTTCAGCAAGTTCAGGAGCTGGATTATTTGGTGTGGCAAACCGGATATTCCCCCGGCCGCCCCGGCCACCACGCGCAACGACAACCTGTTGACCATGACGCGTCAGGTCTGCCAATACCTCTCCACTGTCTTCATCCAAAATCACAGTCCCAGGTGGAATACGCACAATCATGTTCTCAGCGTTTGCACCATGCTGACTTTTATTGCGTCCCTTCTCACCACGAGGGGCCTTGAAGTGACGCTGGTAACGGAAATCCATCAATGTACGCAAACCTTCATCCACGCGGAAAATGATGTCAGCTCCTCTGCCTCCATCACCCCCGGCAGGTCCGCCGTTTGGTACATACTTCTCACGACGGAACGAAATAATTCCGTCCCCTCCGTCTCCGGCTTTTACATAAATCTTCGCTTTATCTACAAACATGGCTACCCCTTCTTCCTATATTCCACACGGCATTCTAAATTGTATAAACGTGTCTTCAGACGGAAGCTGCTCCGTTCTGACTTTTTTTCCTTTAAGTACGGCATTAAGCTGCCGTAATGTTTCCGGATCGGGTGTTTGATCCCCGTCCAGCCGAACAACCACATCCCCATGGTCTTGTCCGAAGTTCAAGGTCAGTTTGCGAACCTCTCCCCAAGACGACCGGCCGCCACCGTATTGATAGGCTCTGATTGCATCTGCAATTGCGCCCGTAAGCGACTCGCCATCCTCGGGAGAGATCAGAGCACTAAGCTGCAATTCTTCCTCGACTTCCACATGCAATTCCAGAGCGGCGCCACTGGCACGAAAAGACTGGAGATAAAAAACGAGTGAGGGAATGCCTAATTTGGAAATCCGACTTTCCTCGGTTACCCGTTCTTTTATTCTTTCCACACATTGCAAGGATTTATCAAGTTTGCCCAGCCGAAGATATCCATATAACACCTGAAGATCGTTCATCCAATCATGCCGATGATGATTTAGTGATGCAATTGCTGTCTTTTCCATAGATTGTATGATGGTTCTGCGTTCCGCTTCCGCCTGTCTCTTCATCGCATTCATTGAAACAAAGATTACGGCCACGGACCACAATGCGCATACAGCACTCGAAATGGCTGCCGGATACAGCACAACGAAAACCAAAGGAATCAGAAGTGAACATGCCGCAATCCACGGCACTCTTTTCCAAGATTTCATGGCTTCTCCCCGTTCTACAAAACTCGGTTGGTTTTAAACCCCACCGTAACCAAGTATAACATGTCTTTTCTGCCAGTTCATTATCGAAAACATCTATCCATCCTAAATACAAAGAGCCTTCGGCAAAATTGCCGAAGGCTCCTTAGGCGGAATGCCGATATTATGCTTTTACTGCAGCTGCTACTGGAGCAACGTCCACAGGGTAAATGCTTACTTTTTTGCGATCGCGTCCCCAACGTTCGAATTTCACAACGCCGTCCACTTTCGCAAACAAAGTGTCATCTTTACCGATACCCACGTTCGTACCTGGGTGAATTTTTGTTCCGCGTTGGCGAACAAGAATGCTACCACCAGTTACTGTTTGACCGTCAGCACGCTTAACGCCAAGGCGTTGCGCTCTACTGTCACGACCGTTCTTCGTGGAACCTACACCTTTTTTCGATGCGAATAACTGAAGATTTAATTTCAACATGATTGGTTGTCCTCCTTCTTTACTTATTTGAGTTGCTCTATCTTAATATACTTCCCGTATGACTCTGCAATATCAGTGAGCATAAGAACCATAGATTCGAGCAGCAATTGCACCTGGGACCAAGTTCCGTCTCTCTCCAGCACTGGCAAAGAAGCGCTTAAAAAGCCATTCTTCATTTTGGCATCCATTTCGACACCAGTCAATGCTTCGATCGAATTCACTGTACCCACTGTAACAGCGGATACCCCGGCACATACAATATCTTCTCCCCGCTTGGCATAATTGGCATGCCCTTTGATGGAAAAGCGATCGATGCTCTCGTCATCGTTACGAAAGATTTGAACGATAATCACTTATCGCACCCTCTTACGCTTGGATTTTCTCGATAGTTACTTTAGTGTACGGTTGACGGTGACCTTGCTTCACATGGTAGTTCTTTTTCGGTTTGTATTTGTATACAACAACCTTTTGACCTTTGCCATGTTTCTCCACTTTAGCCGTTACAGTAGCTCCGGAAACCAATGGTGTACCTGCTGTCAAACCTTGATCGTTAGATACAGCCAGGACACGGTCGAACGTTACGCTTTCGCCATCGTTCGCAGTCAATTTCTCGATGAACAGAACATCGCCCTCTTGGACTTTGTACTGTTTGCCGCCTGTTTCAATAATTGCGTACATTTGCCTTGCACCTCCTCATGTCTCAGACTCGCCCGGTCTCAGGTGACAGCCTCCTTGCGGAGCTGTTCTTGTACCCGGCCAGTGCGGTTACAGCATGTGCAAGACCAATAGGCTAAACACATACCTGATGATTATATCATCATCGCGAGTAAAAATCAATGCAATGGTGAAATATATCTTTTACCTGTCCCGTGACAAGAAGAACAGGGCTCCACATAAGGAAGTGTACTTTCTTCCCGGACTTTTTTACGTGTAAGTTCAAGCAGGCCAAGCTTGGTCCAGCCCATGACAAAAGCCTTGGTTCGATCTTTTTTGAGTTCAGCCTCCAGCGCTGCAGCAACTTCCTGCCGATTGGCTGCTTCCTCCATATCGATAAAGTCCACAATGATCATGCCACCAATGTCCCGCAAACGCATTAAACGTGCAATTTCGACGGCTGCCTGCATGTTGGTTTCCGTAACGGTTTCTTCCAGACTATCCCCGCCGCCTCCGGTGAATTTGCCTGTATTAACGTCCACCACAGTAAGTGCCTCTGTATGATCTATGACGATGTAACCTCCGCCGGGGAGCCATACTTTACGTGCAAAATCCTTATTGAGCTGCTCTTGAACACCATACGCAGCAAAGATGGACTCTGAGCCCCGGTAAACCTGTACCGTTGGCTGATGACCCGGACAGATCTCCTCCAGTAAAGCCCTCACCTCGCGGGCTTGTCCTTCACTGTCTGTAATAACCTCATCGCTACCTGGAGTGTACACATCCCGAATAATTCGCTGAACCATGCTGTGATCCCGATGCAACAGGCTCGGTGAAGGCAAACTGTCTGCTTTTTCGCATATCAAACGCCACTGCTCACGCAACGATTCCAAGTCAGCCTCTATGGCCTCCCGCTGCTCTTCTGCGGATACGGTTCGAATGATCAGCCCTTCCTCCCCACGTCTGAGCTGATCGCCCAATGCCTTAAGACGGGAGCGATCCCCTTCACGGGCAATCTTCTTCGAGACGGCTATGTAGTCCGCTATCGGCATGTAGACAAGCCATCGGCCCGGTAGTGAGTAATGTGTCGTCACCCGGGCTCCTTTGCTTCCTACTGGCTCTTTCAGAACCTGAACGATGACATCCTGACCTGGACGAAGCAATTCGGAGATTGAAGGTTTCACCTTGGGTTGTTTCTCCAAATGAGGGTGCAGGACATCATCCACATATAGAAAAGCATTTTTTTTCTGACCTATATCCACAAAAGCAGCCTGCATACCCGGCAGCACGTTGACGACCCGTCCTTTGAAAAACGAACCAAGCAGTCCGCGTTCGCGTGTACGTTCTGCTGTAAATTCCACAGCTTTGCCTTCTTCCAGAAGCGCCATTTGCATGAGGTTGTGTTCATTATGTACGATCATTTGTTTCATGGCTTGACCTCTAGAAGACAATTCAATTCATCCACATCCATTCTGTGTCTTTGCAATTCTCAATGTATATGTATTACCCCAAATCTGGACGAGTTCACCAACCGTTTTACAGTTTGTCTGTGTTCTGCTTGAAATAGGAACCGATAATTCGCTGTTCAGGCAAAACGGCCATAATTCGTCCCTGTCTGTTCATCACATATACCATATGATATTTCTCTCTCTTTAATAGACGCAGAATAGTGTCCAAAGGTTTCGCCGGAAATGAGATTATCGGCTGTGCCAAACTGCCTGTAGCCGCATGATGCGCAAATGCACCTTCCCGATTCATCAAAAAGCGGATAAAGCGATAAGGTACGTTTCGATAATCGGTTACGTTGGAATAGAACAGAAAGAGACCAATGAGCAAGATATTCAGCGGGAGCCCGTAGTCTCCAGTGATCCATTTGCTGATCGCAAACAGAATAACCCCTGTACTACATAAGATGCTAATCCGATAGGTCCACATTAATGTCGTATAGTAGGGAGCAATCAGACTGACGAGTGCCTGTACTATTTTACCACCATCCAGCGGAAGTACGGGCAGCAGATTAAACAGGGCAATCAGCAGATTCCCTTGGATAATGTACGCCAAGAATACTGGATCTCCCAGGTTGGCGTACTGCAGCAGCATGGTGATCCCGACCATCAATATGTTTTGCAGAGGACCGGCCAGCGCTATTATAATTTCCCGCCCAGCCGTAAGCCGGCCCCCGTCTTCAATAACAGCCACACCGCCAAAAGGAAGCATCTGAATCGACAGGACACGGCAGCCCAGAAGGGCTGCCGCCGCAGCATGTCCACATTCATGAATAAATACGATTGCAAACAGTGTGATGAGTTCTATGAAATGTCCTGTAGCCAAGGAGGCCAGCATAACAATGACGAAAAACGGATGCAGCGAAATGCGTACACCCCACAACCTAATCAAGGGCAACCACTTCCGCAGGATCTACATACTCTTCGCCCTCTTTTACAGCGAAATATAGCGTGGCAGGTTGTTCTCCGCCTGTGGACTTGAGGCTACCAACGACATTTCCGGCCTCCACCCAGTCATTCACTTCGACTTCACTCTCGTTCAGTCGGCCATATATCGCAGTCAAGTTGCCTGTATGCTGGATGACTACGGTTATCCCATTCTCTGTATCACCAAGAACTTGCAGAACTCGTCCTGCATCCGAACTGACCACCTGTACAAAGCCAGTCCCCTCTGCTTCGGGGACGATCTCTATGCCCTTCATGCTCAGTGCAAATGGGTGAACGATTGTCCCAGAGAGCGGTTTACCCAGCAGTGATCTAACCCCCGAACCATTAACTGCATCTGTGGTGTGGCCCAGCACGGGCAGGAAAGACGGCGTCCCGCCAAAGTGCCGTTCATACCAGAGCGCTGCCGACGCAAAGTCCATGTCCCGATGGAGCGCATCTGCAATTACCGTTTTGGGTGAAGATGCCCATGACGCATTGAGTTGAAACAGTCCCCATACGGCACCAAAAACCATTGCACTGACTACTGTTCTACGCACCAACGATTTCACTAGGTTAAAACGTGTATGGCCACCTGAACCGTAATGTCCGTTCTCTTTTTTCCACAGCCATTCAGGATCCCTTTCCTGCTCTGCCAGTAGTGATCCAACTTGTCTTGTCTTATCCTGTATATCAAAAGAAGAAGTAGGTCTTGGGCTCTCGGCAATCTTCTTGCTGGGCCCCGAATTCGCTTCCTGCATAATCTCCATCGCAGCGCCATCCAGCAACCGCCGTATCCGTTCTTCTCTTCTTTGCTTGATTCGAAGTTTCGTATTCATGGAATATCCTCCCGCCGAGGCTTGTTTAATACATCCTATGAAGAGCTCTTTCATAATATGAACAAGCTTCCGGGTCAAAGCAAAATAACTCCACCCAGGTTAGATCAACCTGCCGAGTGGAGTTTAATGTGGAGAAAAATGATAGGGATTTCTGTGCTGAAAGCATTAAAAAAGCCGGGCTGCAAAGGCCGCGGCGGTAAGTGTTCATATCTATAAGGACGATTGTATTAACCCATTTAACCCATACCAAAAAACTTTTTAAAGCGTGAGAACGCGCCCTTTTTCTGCTCTAACTGCATCAGTGGAACCGTATCTCCCAGAATGCGACGAGCAATGTTCCGATAGGCAATCGCTGCAAGCGAGTCTGGATTCATGACTGTAGGTTCTCCAGAGTTAGCCGCTTTGATGACAAGTTCATCATCTGGCACAATGCCAATCAGATCAATATTGAGGACTTGCAAAATACCATCAATATCAAGCATATCGCCCGATTTGACCATGTTGTTCCGAATACGGTTTACAACCAGCTTCGGTGATTGAATATGCGAGCTTTCGAGTAGACCGATGACCCGATCCGCATCACGTACAGCAGCGTTCTCCGGTGTAGTTACCACGATAGCCTGATCTGCTCCAGCGACCGCATTTTTGAATCCCTGTTCAATCCCGGCAGGGCAATCGATAATGACATATTCAAAATCTTTTTTCAATTCCAGAATGATGTCCTTAACCTGTTCCGGTGATACAGAGTTTTTGTCTCTTGTTTGCGCTGCAGGCAGCATGTACAATTCTTCGAAGCGTTTGTCTTTCACCAACGCCTGATTCAGACGGCAACGCCCGTCTGCCACGTCACACAGATCATAAATGATCCGGTTCTCGAGTCCCATCACGACATCCAGATTGCGAAGGCCGATATCGGTATCTACCAGACAAACTTTTTTTCCGAGCAGCGCCAGCGCTGTTCCGATGTTTGCTGAGGTGGTTGTTTTACCAACGCCGCCTTTACCCGAAGTGATCACGATCGCCTCTCCCATGAGCTACACTCCTTTAAACACATTAAAATCTCGGCGCAACCGAACGATATTGCTCATCTTGTCGATCTGCATCTGATTGTCCTGTAAATAAGCAAATTCCATCCCGGTATCCCGGCTCTCCCATTCGTCAGGGGGACGGCTGATGATATCAGCGATTCGAAGCTGCGTCGGTGCAAATACCGATGCGGCAATGATTGACTCGTCATCCCCGCCGATCCCAGCGTGAGCCATGCCTCTGAGTGAACCCAAAACATATATATCTCCGGTACACGTCACCGTGCCCCCCGGATTGATATCCCCAAGAAACAGGAGATTCCCTTCGTGATGAAGCACTTGACCTGAACGCACCATGCCACACATCGTAACAATTGGCGGTGGCCCTTTAACCTCTGGTTTAAGGGCTGGTGAATCGATGGAGCGAATGAGCAGATTCCCTTTTTGCTTCAATATGTCCAATATCGCTTCTTTTTGGTCCTCTGTCACTTCGCGGCTGCCCAGTTTGATATCCACATGAACAATCGGTCCGGTCAAAATATTTTGATGGCTGTGTTCCAGCTTATAGCGGAGCTCATAGAGCAATTCCTCGAATTCACATTGATCGTCCAACAGGAAAACCAAGCCGTCTCGGATGCCTTTAATCGTTACGTGATTCGATTTTACCGTCATAAGCCTGTCCCTCCCATCTCATTACATTTCGTGCCCGGGCCTCGAAGTTCCTGCTTTTCACTCTATAAAATGTATCAGGATGCTTCCTGCACCTTGCTCTTTCTTTTGCCGATACGCTCCAGCTGCTTCCGCAGCGGAGTATAAATGATCAGGGCAAACACGAAATGAATGAACAGATTGGGAATCATATATTCAAGCAAAGCCCAGTCAAAGGTCACGTGATTGAGGCGGAACAGCTTATATAAAAAGAACAACATGGTGTCATTAAGCAGACTCCCCAAAATGACGACTGTAACCATAACTGGAAGCGGTGCACGCGGTGCCTGGAATATAAGTCCCATCATATAAGCAGATAACCCCATTGCAAATCCATAAGGTCCGATCATCTCTCCATAAAATACAACGTCATGAAGCAGTCCAAAAAAGATGCCGAGCACCAGAGCAGTGTGGCGATGATGATATACAGCGATAAACAGAATCACGATATAGACCAAATTGGCCGAAATGCGCAGCTGCCATCCGGAAGGAATAAGCAATGGCAAAATCGTCCCTTCCGCGATGAACAAAACGAACAGCAACAGGAACAAGACTTGCTTGCGTGTCACCATTACTCCTTCACCTCGGGAGGAATAACCACCATTAGCTCTTTCCAATCCAGGAAGCTCGCATATGGTTCAATCGTTGCTGTACGCGTGAGTCCATATTCGCCAACTTCAATTTTCTTGACCTCCCCGATTCGCATGTACTTCGGAAAATTATTGATAATACCTGATGAGATAATTTCGTCACCTTTTTTGATATCAGACTCTTCCGAAATTTTAGTCATCTTGAACATGCCCGTCTTGGGATCAAAGCTCTCGATCATACCGAAAACCGTATCTTCCTTCCCCACAGCTGTTGCTGCAATGGCATTGGAATTGGGATCGTTGGCATCCATCGAGGTTAGCAGATTCACCGTTGAGGTATAGGCACTAACGTGACTGATCACCCCAACCAGACCCTCCTGGGAAGTAACTGCCATGCCTGGCTTGATATCCGCGTTCTCCCCAATATCAATATTAATCGTTCTGCTATTTGGATCGGAATTGGCACTGATAACCTGAGCAATACGATATTCGTAGTTATACCGATTTCTCTGTTCAGCCGTAAATTTCAGCAAATCCTTATAACGATCATTGGTTTTCTCCATCTCGTTATACTTCAATCGATCCCGGGTATAGTGCCCCATCGCGATTCGCAGCTCTTCATTCTCCTGATATACCGCACGCATGTTCGCTACATCTTTGAAAAAGCCCGCTACAGCAGAAGCGGGCTTGTAAAATACGTATTGTACAAATCCGACTGAATCCTTCAGGAATTTTTCCGGCCAGGATAGAGCGGTTCGCGGACCGAGCGTAAAGCCCATTAACGCGATAAATGTAACAAGGCCCACCAGCAAAACAAAAAGTCTTTTGTTGCCCAGCAGCTTAAACAGTTCGAACACCCTCTAACATCCATATTCTCTTCCGAGCTATGCCCGGCGGGGAGACGTGCAGACTGATAGTCCCTTCGAGAATATTCGCTGATCTCCCCGGTTATGCGGGTAATAGCTCTCCCGACTGAAGTCGGGTCCTCTTCGTTGGCGACTCACGCTTAACTCGAACGTGACATTAAGCGATCCGTGCCGGATTAACGTTTGGAACGAACTGCCGAACTGCTTCTGCTTTTGAACAAATGGATGTTCTCCAGAGCTTTACCTGTTCCGATTGCTACACAATCGAGTGGATTTTCCGCTACGATGACCGGCATACCTGTCTCACCAGCCAGCAGCTTGTCCAGATTGCGGAGCAACGCGCCGCCGCCAGTCAACACGATACCGCGGTCCATAATATCTGCCGCAAGCTCAGGAGGACATTTTTCCAAAGTTACTTTCACAGCTTCAACAATAGCATTTACCGTATCTGCCAGAGCTTCGCTGATTTCATCCGATGTAATCGTGATGGTTTTAGGCAGACCTGTTACGAGATCGCGGCCGCGAATTTCCATCGTTTCCACTTGTTCCAGTGGCATAGCTGAACCGATCTCCATCTTCAATTGCTCAGATGTACGCTCACCAATCATCAAATTATACTGACGTTTAATATACTGGATGATCGATTCGTCCATCTCATCACCAGCTACACGAACGGAACGGCTTGTTACGATTCCGCCGAGGGAAATGACCGCCACTTCAGTCGTTCCGCCACCGATATCCACAACCATGCTGCCTGTTGGCTCCCATACCGGAAGATCTGCACCAATGGCTGCTGCAAATGGCTCTTCAATCGTGTATGCTTCACGCGCGCCGGCCTGTTTTGTTGCATCTTCAACCGCACGTTGTTCTACCGCTGTAATTCCGGATGGTACGCATACCATAACGTTCGGATGACGCTGGAACATCGAGCGCTGTTTCTGCGCCTGGCGAATAAAGTATTTGATCATCGTTGCCGTCGTATCAAAGTCAGCAATAACGCCGTCCTTCATTGGACGAATCGCACGAATGTTACCAGGAGTACGTCCAATCATTTTTTTGGCAGATTCCCCAACAGCCTCAATGCTCTTGGTATCTGTCCGCAGAGCAACCACCGAAGGCTCCCGTACCACAATACCTTTTCCACGTACATAAACCAGCGTATTCGCTGTCCCCAAATCAATACCCAAATCTTTCGTAAAACCACCAAACATGACGTAATCTCCTTTTCTGCCTCATATAGCCGCCCTATTAACGTTCAGAGCGTTTCGTTTTCATTTCCTCTGCAATCCAGCAGGGTTCATCATTCATTAAAATGTATTGCATCTGTAAAGTGAACCTATCTTCTACGGACAACGCCGTCAATATTCATAGGAAAACATCAACGCCAACCATTATATTATACTAAGCCCTTCTCCTTCAAACTTACGTATGTTCCATCGCCGATAATGATGTGGTCCAGAACATCTATGCCCACGATTGAACCTGCTTCGATCAGTCTCTTGGTTATTTGAATATCCTCAGGACTAGGCGTAGGATCACCGCTCGGATGATTATGTGCGCATACGATCGAGGCACTGCTGCATTTGATGGCAGCACGGAACACTTCACGTGGATGTACAATTGAAGCATTAAGGCTACCCATGGAGAGTGTTTCCTGGGCAATAATATGATTTTTGCTATTCAGGAAAAGGCACACAAAGTGTTCCTTCTGTAAGTAACGCAGCTGCTCGAGTAAAATATCAGCTGCGTCACGCGGTGTACGGATGGAAGGAGACTGCACCCGTCTGCTCTGCGCAATCCGGTGACCAAGTTCAATGCCAGCCTTAAGCTGAACAGCCTTGGCCATACCAATTCCTTTCATGGCAGTCAACTCGTTCAGACTCATATCCATTAGCGAACGGATGCCACCTGCTTCAGTGAGAATGCGCTGTGCCATGTGCACAGCCGATTCCTGCCTCGTACCTGTCCGAAGTAAAATAGCCAGCAGTTCTGCATGGCTTAAGGCGCCCGCCCCATATTCCATCATGCGTTCTCTCGGGCGTTCTTCATGGGGGATGTCGCGCATCATGTACTGAGGCGACTCCATATATTCCCTCTTTTCACATCATTCATTTCCCACAATCAGGCTCGCGGCAGCACATGAACTCCGAATCCATCCAACATGTCGCTGAGCAGGGAAAGAGGCAAACCCACAACATTAAAGTAACATCCTTCAATGCGGTCTACCAGTGAAGCGCCAATTCCTTGAATTGCATACGACCCTGCTTTGTCCATAGGCTCGCCTGTCTGAACATACGCCCCGATCGTTGCCTCGGACAGCTCCTTCATCGTTACTTCTGTCTGCCGATAGTGCACAACGGACTTTCCATCTCCAGCATCAACACATGCAACTCCAGTGAATACACGATGTGTACGTCCCTGAAGTCTGGCGAGCATACGTTCAGCATCCTGTTCATCCACAGGTTTGCCCAGAATGTCTCCATCCAGCACAACGACAGTGTCACTGCCTACAATGATGGCGTCCTGTTCCTGACCTTCAAGCCCACGATAGACAGCCATTGCTTTGCGCATGGCGAGCTCCTGAACCGTCTGCTCAGGAGTCCATTCCGGCGGCGTGTCTTCGTCCGCGTGACTCGGTATTACTTTGAAAGCTAGTTGAAGTGAAGCGATCAGATCCTTGCGCCGCGGCGAAGTGGAGGCCAGAATAATAGGGCGCGATTGTAATTTATTCAAAATAAACGGCTCCTTATGCTACGGCGACATCTGTCGCATCACCATAGTAGATGTCATTCGCTTAGTTTCGTCGTCAAAAATCGTCATTCTCCTACAGTCTGCGATACAGCCATACAGCCGCAATAATACCAATCAAACTGAGGAGGCTCATTTGAAATTGAAATGAAATGTCATAACTGATAATATCCAGATCAGCCTGCGGTGACCAACGTATGGTCGTGGCTTTGGTTAGAATGGCTACAGCCTTGACTGGCTGCAGTGCCTTGGCGATCCACGCTCCGGCCATCCAGCCGAGCAGAAGAAACAGTATTAACATGCCGAAGTTTTTTTTCATCGGTTATCTTCCCTCGCCATTTTTTGACACCCACATTATTATACGGGGTTTTGTACGTCAATACAAACACAAATCCGGCAAGGGGAACTATTTCCAGTTCCTTGCCGGACAGGGATTTCGGGGCTGTGTTAGGGGAAGGAAAACTTATTGCTTAATCCCTTCAAGCCATTTTTTCTGCTGCAGAACATAATCCATCAGATCCGCTTGTACCGCCCACATGTGTACATCGGAGGGATTTTTGTTATACTCGGCAACTGCCGTAATTGCACTGTTCATCGATTTTTCCATGGTTGAAACGATCGGCGCTGCTTCTTGTCCGAGACCTGCCGAGAGTTTACCCACACCTGTTATCCAGGCCTGGTGCTGATTCTGTAATGCAGTCATCGTTTCCGAGGCTACAGGCTCTGGATTTGCTTGACCAAGCTGCCCGATGGACAATGTGGATAGTTGCTCCACCAATGCATTGCTGCTGCTGAAGAAGAGCTGAACATCTTCCTCATTCATACCGAGAGCTGCAGAGTCCACTGCAGGATATGCGATCTCTTTGACATACAATTCCACACCCTCCGCCTTAAGACGAGAGCTCAGCAGTTTGGCTTCCTCACGGTCGGAAGAGATGCCCGCATACACCCGATTCCCATCGTCCGGATCCGTTCCTGCAGCGATTCCAGCCTGTGAGAGTTCAAGCTTGGCCTGTTCAGCACGTTCAGGCGAACTAAAAACACCGTACTGAAGCGCATAGTAACTGCCTCCGCTAAGTGCTGACTGTGCTTGTTGGTCCGTCCCGGAAGCCCCCTGCACTCCCGTCACACTCGATACTGGTTGATTGGTTTGGGGAAGCACGTCCGGACCTGTTCCTTCCCGATTAAAAAAAGAGAGAATAACCATACCGAAAAGGGCACCGGTGACCAGTGCTCCCGTAACCGAACCAATCATCTTCCAGCCCCTCGGAGGGCGATTTCGCTTGTAGGAGTAATGATCACGATCCACCATCCAGTCATGACCCACATCATTGCTGTCTTCAGGAAGCTCTTTCTCATTTTCGTCAGGGTACACTGTAGAATCCGAATAAACATACTGCGACTGTACAGGATCCGGATTCCGGTCCTTTCTCTGATCCGGCTCCAGTATACTTGTTCCGCTCAGGGTGGTCTCTCCCCAATCTCCAGGGATATCCTCCGGTGTCCATGAAGGCGCGACATCGATCCGCGGAGCACTGTGCGATATCTCATCAGATAAGGGTGGAAAGGTTCCAATCACTTTCTCATCCTTATGATTCGGCTTGTCCGACTCGTTCTCCCCGAAACGAAACGTCATTCTAGCATTGCTCACCCCGTACCCTCTCCTTTGTCCCATTTATATCAGCTATATGCCCAGAGACAATGAAAGATTCCTAGAAATTCAAAAACCCGCCTGCTTCTTTACGAAGCAAAGCGGGTCATAAAATGGACTATTTCAGTCCTTTGGCAAGTGTGTCGCCAACCTTCCAGATGTCCCCTGCTCCCATCGTGAGGACAAGATCTCCTGGCTGCAGACGATTCTGCAAATCGGCTACCACTTCTTCCTTGGTAGGCAAATAACGAGCAGCAGCATTACTATTCTGAACAATCAGTTCAACCAGCTTAGCGGAGTGAACACCTTCAATCTGTTTTTCTCCCGCCGGAGAATAGATGTCGGTAATAAGTACCTCATCTGCCTCAGCGAAAGCACGACTAAACGCATCCAGCAGGAAGAAGGTACGCGTATATCTCTGCGGTTGGAACACCGCGATAATACGTTTCCCTGTCGCTTTCGCTGCACTGATGGTTGCCTCAATTTCAGTCGGATGATGAGCATAGTCATCGATAACCAGAATATCCCGTGCTTCACCCAGCACCTGGAACCTGCGTTTGGCACCATGGAACTGAATAATGGCAGCCGTGATTTTCTCAAACGGAATGCCTGCTTCCAGACAGGTAATGACCGTAGCCATGGCGTTGTAAACATTATGTTTGCCTGGAACAGAGAGCTCTACCGTTCCCAGTGCGTTACCCTGATGGCTCATGGTGAAGGAGATTCTGCGGTCACCCAGTACGATATCCGATGCCATATAATCAGCCTTCTGATCAATGCCGTATGTCGTGACTCGGGATTTCAGCTCAGGTAAAATGCTTTGAACGTTCTCATCATCCGCACAGACAATGGCTGTTCCTTCCGGACGAATTTGACTCAAGAACTGTACATACGCTTTTTTGAGCTCCTCGAAGTCGCTGTTGTAATTCTCCAAATGATCGGCTTCAATATTGGTCACAATACCTAGCCACGGATGATACTGCAAGAACGATCCATCACTCTCATCTGCTTCAGCCACGACCCAATCGCCCTGGCCCGCCTTCGCATTGGTTCCCAAATTCATGATTTCTCCGCCAATGATATACGTTGGGTCTGTATCGCATTTGTCCATGACAAGTGCAATCATTGAGGAAGTCGTCGTTTTGCCGTGGGCACCTGCAACCGCAACACCTTTGCGCTCATTGAGCAGGCGCGCCAACATCTGTGCACGGTGAAGAATCGGAATATTAAGCTGCTCGGCTGCCACTCGCTCCACATTATCCGCCGGAGCTGCTGTAGAATAGACCACAAGATCTGCTCCATTTACGTGTTCAGCCGTATGTCCGATATATATTTTCGCTCCCTTGGCTGCCAGCTTCTCAGTCAACTCCTGTGAAGCGACGTCCGATCCGGTAACGGTGTATCCCATCTCCAGCATAACTCGTGCGATGGCACTCATGCCATATCCGCCAATCCCTATAAAATGAACGTGTTCTGATGTATTTAACAAAACTTTCACCAACCTTTTTCAGAATCGGTTTGATGCAAAAGGGCTGCCCTCACATCTGCAATGAGATACAGTGTGCCGGACACCACCCCCAGATCTTCCGCTTCCGTCCGTGACTTCAATAGATCAAGTGCCTTCGCCCAATCGGGCTCGACGATGATTTCCAGATTCTCTTTCGCAATGGCGGGACGTAACCGCTCGACGATCTGCAGCAATTCGGCTGCATCCATTTTGCGTCGGAAATCTGGCTCGGTCAGGATCAGCGTATCCACTAGTGGCAGTATATGCTGCAAATACGCTTCGTGATGCTTATTCGCCAGCATGCCCATCATCAAATTTAACTTGTTGTGAGGATATACGTCGACAATGCTCTTGGCCAGTGACTCTGCCCCTTCCGGATTATGCGCACCATCCAGTACAATTCGGGGTTCGTGAACGACCTTCTCGAATCGGCCAGCCCAGAAGGCATTCTCCAATCCAAGGGCAATATCTCTGTCATCCAGAATGAATGCCATGTACTGTCTGAGCAATTCAAGCACCATAAGAGCACCCGCAGCATTATCCATCTGATAAATACCCTGCATTCGAATGCGAGCATCCAGCTCGCGGAATGGTCCAGCAAAATGAAAGGATTGACCATTCTCATCACTATGGAGTCTATGGTAAGAAAATTGTTCTCCGGACAAATACACAGTTGATCGGACTTGCTGGGCCTTTTCCTGAATCACCTTAACAGCCTCTGGCTGTGTAACACAGGTGACAACAGGTACGCCTGGTTTAATAATGCCTGCTTTTTCTCCCGCGATCGCTTCAATGGTATCACCCAGGACATCCGTATGATCCATACCGATATTCGTAATGACCGAAACCACGGGTGTAACGATATTCGTTACGTCCATCCTTCCCCCCAGCCCAGTCTCCCATACTACTACATCCGGATAACACTCTTCTGCATAGTACAAGAGTGCCAGGGCTGTAGACACTTCGAACATGGTAGGTGATCCAAGAACAGTAGTGGCCATATCTGTGACCAGCGGATGGAGTCGATTCGCCAGCTTCAGCAGAGTCTCTTCCGGAATATCCTCGCCGTTGTATTGAAAACGATTCGTGAATTTCGTGATATACGGAGACGTAAACGTTCCTACATCGTACCCCGCCTGAAGCAGCACCGACGTCAAAAAAGCGCAAGTCGAACCTTTTCCGTTCGTTCCCGCGACATGAATAAATTTGAGACGCTGATGAGGATTACCGAGCAATGACATGAGCTCCGTGATTCGTTCCAATCCGGGTCTGATGCCAAAAGGAATAAGGCCATTGATCCAGTCCACAGCCTCGTCATAGGTATGCAGAGGGGCATCTACGCCCGTGCCATTAAGTTCCGTCATATGTTTCACCTTCGGTCCCGAGTTTGATTGAAAAAAGCGGCCGGATGGCATGCTTGCTCTCCATCCGACCCAGAAACATTAACCTTTCAGTTCCTTGATCCGGGCGATGACTTTATCCCGTTTATCCGAATAATCCGCTTGTTTGGCGCGCTCTTCCTCAATAACCTTGGCTGGTGCCTTGGCTACGAAGCCTTCATTGGCCAGCTTTTTCTCTACACGGAGTACTTCGCCTTCAAGGTTCTGCAGCTCTTTCTCCAGGCGAGCCACTTCCTGCTCAATATCAATCAGTCCCGCCAGCGGCAAGTAAAGTTCAGCTCCCGTAATTACAGCGCTCATGGCCTTATCCGGTGAACTCAGATCAAGTCCGCTGTCGAACTCGGATGTATTGCAGAATCGTTGAATGTAATGGCTGTTGCGTTCGATAATACTGAATGTCTCGGCACTGTTCGCTTTTACCATCAATTCAATCTTCTTGCTCATCGGCACGTTTACTTCTGCACGAATGTTACGTACGGCACGAATGGTATCCATGAGCAGGTTCATTTCGGCAACGGCTTCCGGATTTTCCAGGGCAGGATCGTACACTGGCCAAGATGCAAGTGTAATCGTCTCGCCTTCATGAGGCAGATGCTGCCAGATCTCTTCCGAGATGTAAGGCATAAACGGGTGAATCAGGCGCATGGTATGATCCAGGACATAAGCGAGTACCGATTGTGTTTTCTTCTTGGCAACCGGATCTTCACCGTAGAAGGACAACTTGGAAAATTCAATATACCAGTCACAGAGGTCATCCCAGATAAAGTTGTACAGCAATCGCCCTGTTTCCCCAAATTCGTATGCTTCGATTAGACGCGTAATATCGCGGGAAGTTTCGTTCAGACGGTGCAGAATCCAATAATCGGCTGTTCCAAGCTCTCCGCTGATGTCGCGATCTTCGTAAGTAAAGCCTTCCAGATTCATCAGTGCGAAACGTGATGCATTCCAGATTTTGTTCGCAAAGTTACGTGCCTGTTCTACCCGCTCCCAGCGGAAACGAAGATCCTGGCCAGGCGTGCTGCTGGTGGAGATCATATAACGCATCGCGTCTGCACCATATTTCTCAATAACATCCAGCGGATCCACACCGTTACCGAGTGATTTGGACATTTTGCGGCCATCCGCATCACGAACCAGACCATGCATCAGAACATCTTTGAATGGAATTTCGTCCGTGAACTCCAGAGCTGTGAAGATCATCCGTGCAACCCAGAAATAAATGATGTCATATCCGGTTACAAGCACACTTGTCGGATAGTAACGTTTCAGATCTTCTGCATCTTCAGGCCAGCCGAGCGTGGAGAAAGGCCATAATGCCGAACTGAACCATGTATCCAGAACATCTTCATCCTGTCTCAGCTTACGACCAGCGTACTCTGGCAGGGTTGTTGGATCTTCAGCCGATACAATAATTTCGCCAGTCTCATCGTCGTACCAGGCAGGAATACGATGTCCCCACCACAACTGACGTGAGATACACCAGTCACGAACATTTTCGATCCAGTTCAGATATGTTTTCTCAAAACGATCCGGAACGAAGTTTACGCCTTCCCCGTTTTGCTGTTTTTGAATGGCTCTTTCGGCGAGAGGTTTCATCTCAACAAACCATTGTGTGGACAAATAAGGCTCAACCACAGCTCCCGTCCGTTCGCTGTGTCCAACCTGATGTGTGTGATCCTCAATGTTGATCAAGACACCCAGTTCCTGCAAATCTGCAACGATCTGCTTGCGGCAGTCACTGCGATCCATACCCTGATATTTGCCTGCTTCCGCATTCATGGTACCTGTCTCATCCATTACTGTGATCTGAGGCAGGTTATGGCGAAGACCCACTTCGAAGTCATTCGGATCATGTGCAGGCGTAATTTTTACAGCACCGCTTCCGAATTCCTTATCTACATAATCATCTGCAATAACCGGAATCTCCCGGCCGATGATCGGCAGGATCAGCGTTTTGCCAATCATGTCTGCATAGCGTTCATCTTTTGGATGAACCGCAACCGCAGTATCACCGAGCATCGTCTCCGGACGAGTCGTCGCCACTGTAACATAACCGCTACCGTCCTTAAGTGGATATTTCAGATGATACAGGTGTCCCTGAACCTCTTTGTACTCAACCTCGATGTCAGACAATGCAGTACGGTTCACCGGATCCCAGTTAATAATGCGTTTGCCTCTGTAAATCAAGCCTTTTTCATATAGCTGAACAAACACTTTGCGCACCGCTTGGGAAAGCCCTTCATCGAGCGTGAAGCGTTCACGTGAATAATCCAGGGAGAGCCCCATTTTACCCCACTGCTGACGGATCGTTGTCGCGTATTGGTCTTTCCAATCCCAGACTTTATCCAGGAACTTCTCGCGTCCGAGATCATAGCGGGTCAAGCCTTCTTCACGCAGCTTTTGCTCTACTTTGGTTTGAGTCGCAATACCTGCATGGTCAGAACCTGGAAGCCACAAAGCGTCATATCCTTGCATCCGTTTGGTGCGGATCAGGATATCCTGCAGTGTAAAATCCAGTGCATGCCCGATATGAAGCATGCCTGTTACGTTCGGGGGTGGAATTACAATGGTAAACGGCTCAGCATCCTTGCGCTGACCAGCCTTGAAATATCCACGCTCTGTCCAGGTAGAATACCATTTCTGCTCCGCAGCTTTCGGATCATACGTCGTCGGCATTTCAGTTGCCGCTGATTTTTTTTCTTCAGACATGTGTCATTCCTCCGTTACTTAATCATCATCGCCAAAAAACAAAAAAACCTTTCATCCATCAAAGGACGAAAGGTTAGCTTTCGCGGTACCACCTTTGTTTCACGCAGACAGAAAGAAACAGCATGCCTTTCTGAGGCTATCGTGACACTTCAAGCAGATAACGGCTGCTACCGGCCCATCCTACTTCAGGAACAAACAAATCACAATGACATGTCTCATCGTTCCTCATATTCAAACAGGCAACTCCCGGGCGACTTCGATCAGTAGGTTCCTGCGGAATTTCTCAGCGCTGCAATCCCGCTCTCTGAAAGGCCTTGCTGTCTACTACTCCCATTCGACGTTGTTCTTTAAAAAACCTAAACACATCATACCCTGACCGTGCCCGATAGTCAACCTGACAACAGCGGAAACGGGCGGCAGCCCTGCATGTTAAGCCAAAAAGCAGCAAAAACCCGCAATCCTTATTGGATCGCGGGTTGGTATGGACGTTATTTTACAAGTCAGAGATCAGGGGATGTATAGAATCTGCCCCTCTTCAACGACCTGTTCAGATAACCGATTGTATAACTGGAGCTCCCGGGTGCTCAATTGGTAGCGGTCAGCAATGCTATCCAACGTCTCTTCCCGCTGGACGATGCACAGTTTAACTTTGCGGAATGGTGTCTGATCCACAATCGTGCCCAAGAACAGGTTCTTCCACTGAACATCATCTGCCTGGTAGGCTTCTTCCTGTACGGAGCCAGCGACCGAATCGTCCTCCCGATCCGTTTCTGTATCCCGCACTGACCTACCCGAAGATAACAGGGACGAGATACCCACCCCTTCTTCCTGTCTTGGTGAAGACTCCCTCTTGCTGCCAAACGCGACTTTGAGCTCTGGCTTGTCTTCTGTCTCAGCCACAGGTTCAGGAATGAACGAAACAGGCTCTGAAGATTCATCTGCATCCACTGCTTCCGGTGCAGAAGGTCTTTCCCCCTCGGCAGATTCCAGTTCAGACGCTCCAAACACTTCCTGCCAATTCTCTGCTGGCTTCTCAGCCTCCGTCTGATCTTCCTGCGGTGAACCTGACCTGGAAGATTCGAAGTTCCAAACATTCGAAACAGCCACGTCTTCCGATGGTTGTTGGCTCAGCCCCGTGTTTGTATGTAAGGTCTCCACGGAAGGCTCGGCCCAGATAGATGGTGATTCCTCAGCCAGAGGTAGCAATGGCTCTGACTCCGGATAAGAAGCCAGCCGGTCTGCAGTCTCCGCCATAAAAGACGAGACGGGTGAAGGTGAGGAGGGCACTTCATTACCGGTTGCTTCATCTTCTTGGGTGATTAATGAAGGAGCGTTATCTTCAGCCGGTCTTTTCTGATATTCTTCTTCATATTGATTCTCAGGCGTATCAGCATAGATCTGTTGCGGTGCAGGAATTAACTGCTCTTCCGGCTGCGCATCTTCTTCATAACGGATAGTTTCTTCAGCGGCTTGCTGCGGATTTCCTGGCAATTCAGATGTGTCTAGAGACTCGGCCGTTATAGGCAGACCTTCCTCTTCACTGCGCTGCAGCAGATATTCCTGGGCAAAGGTGTTCAAGCCAGCATCTGCATCCCCCGCCTCCGGAGAGCGGTTAACCTGCTGCGGATCAGGGGAGTGTACCACGGTAAACTCTTCCGCCGACCAGGCCTGCGGCTCTTCAACAGGAAAGCCCTCAATGCCACGCAGTGACAACACACCTGTAATATTCAAGCTTCGGCTGGATAACAAATCCACATCAAAGTTTTCAATCTCAATTGAGATATCCTCAAGTGATCTTACCCGATTCAGGGGAACTGTGATCTCAACCGGAATAAAATGTTTCAGTTCCTCCGAGATCTCGTTCTCTCCCCGATACGCACCTGTAAGCAAAAGATGGCCTCGCAACGTTGCATGATCATCCTGACCGATGACTTGAATACGCGGGTATAACTCAATTTCCTCCAGTTCCTCAATGGCAGGGACTCCCTCGGACAAATGAACGCGCTCATAAATATCGAACCGCAAACCATAAGGTTGATTCAACAAAGGTGGCGTCCTCCTTTCGGCATATGTTCACCATGATCCTTCTCATGGGACTGATCCATGGTCCAAATCCTTCGTTACCCCATCTATATGCCATCGATGAGATGAGCATGCCACCTTTGTTCAAAGCTTGCCTTTTTATTAGGTTGTGCGTTCCCGCTGGACTAGCTGTTCAAAATCGGAAGGCCACGGATCTTGAACTTCAATCAGCGCTCCCGTGAGCGGATGATTAAACGTTAACACTTCACCATGAAGTGCCTGGCGTCCAATGGCATCTGACCTTCCTCCATACAGCTGATCGCCAACAAGCGGGTATCCGGCATAACTCAGATGCACTCTGATCTGATGTGTACGTCCAGTATCCAGTATTAAACGCACAAGTGTAGCCCGCTCCCACACTTCCACAATCTCTACATGTGTTACTGCTTCCTGCCCACTCTCGGAAACGCGTCTGCGCTGCTTATGATGCCTGTCCTTACCGATGGGCGCATCAATTTTGCTGCATTCCGGAGGTACCTGCCCTTCCGCAATGGCTACATACTGACGCCCAATTTCTTTGCGACGCATTGCCTCATCCAATTTTGCCAGAGCAAAAGCATTCTTGGCGTAGAGAACGGGGCCTGTTGTATCTTCATCGAGGCGGTGCACATGGCGCACGCTGGTGTCGATACCATTGATCTCATAATAAGAGGCGACAGCGTGATCCAGCGTAATGGCATGATCGGCAAGAGTTCCATCCGGATGGAGCTTCATACCCGCGGGTTTATGTACAACCAGACTAAAATCATCCTCGTACAGCACCTCAATCTCTGCCCAACGGGGTTCAACATCAATGGGCCGAGATGCAAAAAGGGCCAGCCGAAGCCGGTCCCCTGCGAGTTGAATTCCGTGATTTGCCTTGAGCTGACGAAGCAGCTTTTCTGGAAACGAAAGTTCAGTGAGCAGCCATTGCTCTGCCGCAAGCTGTCTGTCTGGACTGCCTGTTACCACTTTGCCTGGCATCAGCTCCAGCCATTCTCCACGACGCTTCCAACTTTTGATCGTCATAGAGATTGAAGAGCCTTGCGGTTTGCTTCAATCGTATCATCAATGTCCTGCTCTGTATGCACACCAGACACAAACATGCCTTCAAACTGGGAAGGTGCCACGCTTACACCCTGATCAACCATTGCTGCAAAGTAGCGAACAAATTGATCCAAATTGCTTCCTTTGGCTATATCGTAATTGGTAACAGGTACACTGCTGAAGAATGGACATACCATGGAACCAACGCGGTTAATGGTTACTGCAATACCCGTCTCTGCTGCATTCTTTTCGAAGCCAGCCTGCAAACGAGCCGACAACGTCTCCAAACGATCATAGACTTCCGGTGTCAACAGCTTGAGGGTGGTATACCCTGCTGCCATAGCCAGTGGGTTACCACTCAGTGTTCCCGCTTGATAGATCGGGCCGGTTGGAGCGATCTGCTCCATCAGATCCCGACGACCACCATATGCTCCGACCGGAAGGCCGCCGCCGATAACTTTACCAAGACATGTCAGATCGGGCGTAACACCATATCGCCCCTGTGCACAGTTCAAGCCGACACGGAAACCGGTCATGACTTCGTCAAAAATGAGCAGGCTGCCGTACTGGCTCGTCAGACTGCGCAGGCCTTCAAGAAAGCCCTCTGCCGGAGGTACAACGCCCATATTCCCAGCCACAGGCTCGACAATGACAGCAGCCAGCTCCTCACCAAAACGTTCAAAGGCAAGGCTAACCGATTCCAGATCATTGTAAGGTACCGTGATCGTATTGGTAGCGACCCCTTCAGGAACTCCAGGACTGTCTGGCAATCCAAGGGTAGCGACACCGGAGCCCGCTTTGATCAGCAAGCTGTCCGCATGTCCGTGATATGAACCTTCAAACTTCAAAATTTTGCTGCGGCCCGTTACACCGCGCGCCAACCTGATGGCACTCATGGTTGCTTCCGTACCCGAGTTGACCATCCGCACAATATCAATGGATGGTACGCGTTCGCAAACAAGCTTAGCCATCTCGGTCTCCAGCAGCGTTGGAGCACCAAAGCTCGTTCCTTTCAGAGCTGTTTCACGCAGTGCTTCAACAACATCAGGATGGGCATGTCCCATGATAAGCGGTCCCCATGAGCCCACATAATCAATAAATACATTGCCATCAATATCGTAAATCTTGGACCCTTCTCCGCGTTCTGCATAGATCGGGGTAAGTCCTACGGATTTGAATGCCCGAACGGGACTGTTTACGCCTCCAGGTATGTACTGCTTGGCTTCCTCGAATGCGCTGCGTGAGCGCTCATCGTTTCGTCTTTTTCCTGATTGTGCAGTCATGAACATCCTCCTTAATATATAGGCCCCGCTCTTATATGAACAGTAAACTGATCTATACAATGATCTATACAAGCGACATAACAGGGTCGTGCAGGGCCTTGCTATATGTTGATCATTTTATAACGACTCTCTTAGCAAACGTGTAATTACAAAGAACGATTACTTCTCAGCCAACCAGCGGGAGGCATCTTTTCCGTAATACGTAATGATCATATCCGCACCCGCACGTTTCATGCTAAGCAGAATTTCCATGGCGACCTTTTTCTCATCAATCCAACCCTGCATTGCTGCAGCCTTCACCATAGCATACTCACCACTTACATTATAGGCCACAAGCGGGAGGTCAAATTGATCCTTGATTGTACGCATCACGTCCAGATAGGAGAGTGACGGTTTCACCATCAGCATGTCTGCTCCTTCAAGCACATCCGTTTCGGCTTCGCGCAATGCCTCGCGGGCATTGGCCGGGTCCATCTGATATGATTTGCGATCCCCAAACTGTGGTGTGGAATCCGCTGCTTCACGGAAGGGACCATAAAAAGCAGATGCATATTTAACGGAGTATGACATGATTGGAATATGGCTGAATCCATTCTCATCCAGTCCTGCACGAATGGCCTGGACGAATCCATCCATCATATTGGATGGGGCAATAATATCCGCGCCTGCTTTGGCTTGGGATACAGCTGTTTTTACAAGCAGATCCAGTGATTCATCATTCAGAACATCTCCGCAGATATGTCCGTCAACTTCCACGGTATGCACCATGCCGCAGTGCCCGTGATCCGTAAATTCACACAGGCAGGTATCTGCCACAACCAGCAGGTCGGGATACCAGGACTTAATCAATTTCGTTGCTTCCTGCACAATACCATCTTCAGCGAAACCAGAAGAACCAATACTATCCTTTGTCTCAGGAATACCGAACAACAACACGGCCGGAATTCCCAGATCGGCAATCTCTTTTACCTCTTCCTGCAGACGGTCAAGAGAAAAACGGAATACGCCTGGCATCGATTTGATCTCGGATTTTACGTTTTCACCGTAAGTTACATAGATGGGCTGGATAAAATCATCCACGGTCAGATGAGTCTCTCTGACCATATTGCGGATGCCTGTAGATTGACGTAAGCGACGGTGTCGTACAATTGGAAAACTCATATAGATACATCCTCTCTTAGAGTAAAGTAGAGCAAAAAGGGAAGCGCGCCGGTATCCTAACGAATTCAGCACGCTTCATCAATCTGCATTTTGGTATATGGATACGATCTATTACAATAGCGCTACACTTCCTAAATCAACGAGGCACAGCCCCTTCTGGAGAAGGCGTCCTTTTCCACTCAATCAGCGCAGAGATCATACTTTCGATCGTTGCTTCTGCGGCCATCAGCGTTACCTTCAAGCCAGCTGCTTCTGCCGTTTTGGCAGTCACTGGCCCTATGCAAGCAACCTCGACATTCTTTAACAACGGTAATGGATCTTGGAGCCCCATCCGTTTAAGCATCTCCATGAAGTTCGTAACCGTTGAAGAGCTCGTGAACGTCACCGCGTGAATACCGCCTTCTTCCAGCAGCTTCAGAAGTTCATCATCATCCTCACCCGCGAGTACGGTGTCATAGATGATCGCTTCCGTGACCTCAAGTCCACGTTCCTTCAACTGGTCAGGCAACCAGGATCGTGCCAGATCACCGTGGGGAAGCAGCACTTTCTGACCTTTTTTCAGTTCACTCTCAAAAGCTTCCAGCATACCTTCCTGCTGAAAGGGCCCTTTGACCACTTCGGCAAAAATACCGTGTTTGCGCAAGGCCTCGGCAGTTGAAGGTCCAACCGCAGCAACTCTTGCTTGATGCATAGCCCGGATATCCTTGCCTTGCTCTTCCAGATGACGGAAGAAAAATTCCACACCGTTTACGCTCGTGAAAAATACCCAATCAAATGTATTTAACGCACCGAAGGCATCCTTGACACTTTGTTTTCCTTTTTCACTCGAAGGCATAACGGTTTCGATAACTGGAAACTCATACGGTTCACCACCAAGTTCCTCGATGCGGTTCACCAGCTCACTCGCCTGACTGCGAGCGCGCGTCACCAGAATTCGTTTGCCGAACAACGGTAGTACCTCAGCCCATTTCAATTGCTCACGTTGGTTCACCACTTCCCCCACAACAATGACTGCAGGCGGTTGGAAGTTGGCTGCAATAACCTTGGCTTCTATATTTTCAAGCGTACCCACAAGGGTATCCTGCTCAGCTCTTGTTCCCCAACGAACCAGTGCGACTGGTGTCTGTGCCGGACGGCCATGACGGATGAGCTGTTCACTGATATAGCCGATCTTGGCCACACCCATCATAAATACCAGTGTTCCCGTTGCGTTCGTTACTTTATCCCAATGGATGCTGCGATCCAGCTTGTCCGGGCTTTCATGCCCTGTAATAATGGAAATGGATGATGCATAATCGCGGTGGGTCACCGGTATTCCGGCATAAGCAGGCACACTTATGGCTGCGGTAACCCCAGGCACGATTTCAAAAGGAATGCCGTTTTTGCGCAGCAGGTCTGCCTCTTCGCCAACGCGTCCAAATATCGTTGGATCTCCGCCCTTCAGCCGAACAACCACTTTCCCTTCAAGGGCCAGATCGACGAGCAGCTGATTAATCTCTTCCTGTTTCATCGTGTGACGGTCAGGCCGCTTGCCTACGTAAATCTTCACTGCGCCAGGCTTCATCTGTTTTAACAATCTCGGACTGGCCAAACGATCATAGACTACAGCATCTGCTTTGCCGATAGACTCCCATCCTTTTACCGTTATCAGCTTAGCATCCCCTGGACCTGCTCCTACCAAAAAGACCTTTCCCACCATGTCCTCATCCCCTAACTTCTGCCAGTATCTGCTCTGCTCCCCGTTCAATCAATCTCCACGCTACTTCTTCTCCAAGACGTACCGGATCTGTTCCGGTCAGAGCTTCTTTAAGAATCAGTCCGCCATCCGGCGTACCAACCATACCCGTTAATTGTAACGTGTTTTGCCCATTCGGGGAATCTGTATCTTGCTGACGATTCCAGACGGCATGAGCACCGATAGGCACCTGACATCCCCCATTCAATACACTGAGGAATTTACGTTCTGCCATAACAGGAAAAGCAGTCTCCGGATCGTTATACAGCTTCAACAGATGAAGCAGCTCTGCGTCATCCTCACGGCATTCAATTCCCAGTGCACCCTGGCCAACGGCAGGAAGGCAAGCCTCTTCGGACAGATACTCGGTAATCCGATCCTGCCAGCCCATTCGATACAATCCTGCAGCAGCTAAAATAATAGCATCGAGCCCCTCTGTCTCCAGCTTGCGAAGACGTGAGTCAATGTTACCACGCAGGGATTCGAGCTGCAGATCCGGGCGGTATGCCTTTAACTGACTGGAACGACGGAGACTGCTTGTCCCCACTCTCGCCCCTTCCGGCAATTGATCCAGAGATAACCCCCCATTGGAAATCAATGCATCACGTGGGTCAGCACGGCGCGGAACAGCGCCGTTGATTAATCCTTCCGGCAGTTCGGACGGCATATCCTTCATGCTGTGCACAGCCATATCAATGGTTCGATCCAACATGGCCTGTTCGATCTCTTTGACAAACAGACCTTTGCCACCGACTTTGGACAGCGTTACATCGAGAATCAAGTCACCCTTCGTAACGATCTTATGTACTTCAAAGTCAAATGCTAAACCTTCTCGCTCACAAATGCTGCGTAAATCCTGAATTACATGGCCTGTCTGTGTCAAAGCCAGTGCGCTTTGTCTGCTTCCCACTTTAATTGTACGCATGTCTACAGCTCCTCCTGATTACGGGATATCCAGCTCCCGATTTCTTCTTCTGTCCACCACCGAAATTGCCCTGCACGGATATCCTCCAGCACATTCATTTCAGTCAATCGCCGCAGTAAAACGCTTCGCACACGCGGAGACGACACACGTGACTTCACTTGAATCCTCATCTGATGCAGAAATTCAATATACGTCTCGTATTCTTCTCCAAATTGCTGCTCCAGTGTAGATCGAATCTCTGCAGCAGCTGCCGGTCCTGCTCCAGCCGTTGAGATGGCAATGCTCAATCTTCCACGCCTGACCACACTGGGGGTGATGAACGCACTGTTCTCGGAAGACATCGCATCATTCACCATTATGCCCGCATCGTTAGCTTCCTGTACTACCTGTGCGTTGACTTCAACATGATCCGTTGTTGCATATACGAGAAAGGCCCCCCGCAAATCACCTTTGCGGTAGGACCGGGCTATCCACTCAATTCGGGACTCCTGATGCAGTTGTTTCAGCTCCGATGTGATTTCCGGACTAAACACCTTAATATGTGCTTCGGCGTGAAGCAAACCTTTGATCTTACGTTCGGCAACACGTCCGCCCCCAACAACGCAGCAGGTTTTGCCTGAAGTATTTACATATAACGGCGTATAGCGATCCATAGTCCTCACTCTCCTGTCCAACGATGAAACGCTGAATACGCATTGGATAAAAAGCTCATAATGACAAAACCATATCCAATCAATGTCCATCTTGCCATGATGATGTTGGAAAACTGCTTTCTCTGCTTAGAAACAAAATAACCGATATAGATCGCGATAGCGAGACCTGTCGCAATGACTTTCAGATCCAAAAGCAGATACCACCTGGTCTCAGCGACAATGGATAATACGGCCAGCACCACGGAGACGCCAAGTAACGGTGTTCCGATCAATGTTGCGCCATCCATGTATTTGCCAATGACTTCAAGACTCGGCATCCGCCGCATCGTATCATTCCATTTTTTGTTTTTCAATTTACGGTGCAGGAACAGATACAACATGGCGAAGACCGCAGCTACTGTGAGGGCTGCAAAGCCCAGATTTGCCAGCGTAATGTGCATGATCAGCAGCCCGTGAACGGTCTGCCAGTTATGCAGCGAGATCTCCCCAGCTGTAAACCACAATCGATTCAGTACGGTAACTGAGAAGCCCACGATATTCAATAGCAGGATGACAAATTCCGAACGCTGGACACGTATCATCCCGAGGGACATCAATACGATACTAAACGAAAAGATAAACAGAAAATCGAACGTTGTATACATCGGAAAATGGCCCTCGGTCCACATTCGCAAAATCACATGAACGACCTGAAGCAGCCAGACAACAACAAGAAACCCTGTGCCCGTTCGCTTCGCCCCCGCATTCCGTCGAATGCAGTCCGAGAAATAGAACAGAAGGCTCAGGGCATACATATAGATCAGAGCTTCATAGATTTGTTCAGAAAGGGTCAAGCTGTTCACCCGCCCTTATACACTTGCCGGAGCATAAGCCGGCATTGCGTCTTGCCGGTTGTCTTTAAGATGAACGGCGGCCGGTTTACCCAAGGCCGAGGCATCGCTTTGGTTTACTTTTTCTGCGGCCGTCTCCACTGCATCCTCCAAGGCAAAAATTTGGGTGAACATGCGTAGTGCTTCATCTCCATGCTTGCCGCCAGCCATTTCCTTGATCCGGTTGATCGGATCTGTCGTCATTTGATTCACGATGCTTTTGGTTAAACGACGGATCACCTTACGCTGATGTTCGTCCAGCTCAGGCAGTTTATTAAAGAGACTCTCCATCGTATCTTCATGAATGGAAGCTCCTTTCTCCTGCAATGCCCGAATCACCGGGCGAACGCCTAATGTTTTGAGCCAGTGATAGTAGTCTTCCATCTCCAGTTCAATCATTTTTTCGATTTTGGCCGCTTCCACCTTGCGCATCTCCAGATTGCTCTCCACGATCCCTTCCAGATCATCAATATCATAAAGGAATACGTTGGATAACTCTCCGATGGCCGGATCAATATCCCGAGGAACCGCAATATCGATCAGGAATAATGGACGTGATTGACGGCGCTTCATGCTCTCACGGACAACGGAAGCATCCAGAACATATCGCTCTGCACCTGTCGAACTGATGACAATATCAACCTCACTCAGTCTCTCCAAAGCCTGCTCCATCGTGCAAGGGGTTCCCCTGAACTTGGCAGCCAGCTCCTGAGCCCTTGCAAGAGTTCTGTTCGCTACAATGACCTCTGAGGCTCCATTGGCGTACAGATGCTTGACTGTCAACTCACTCATTTTGCCCGCTCCAAGAATAAGTACCTTCTTGTCCGTAAACATGCCAAAAATACGTTTCCCCAGTTCAACAGCTGCGTAACTGACCGAGACTGCACTTTCTCCAATGGAAGTCTCCGAATGTGCTCTCTTGCCCAGAGTTACCGCCTGTTTGAACAGCATGTTAAACCAGGTGCCTGTCGATTTCTCTTCCTGGGCAGTGAAAAAAGCCTGCTTCACCTGTCCAAGAATCTGTGTTTCACCAATCACCATGGAATCCAGCCCGCAAATAACACGGAACAAATGGCGAATGGCTTGATCATCTTCATATATATATAAGTGTTGCGTAAATTCTTCCCGTGGAACATTAAACCATTGTTCCATAAACGTACGAATAAAATAACCACACATGTGAAGACGGTCTACCACAACATACAACTCGGTACGGTTACATGTGGCTACGATTACACCTTCCAATACACTCTTGGTCAGCTTGAGCTGCTGCAGCGCTTCAGACAAGTCTTTTTCTGCAAATGTGAATCGTTCCCTAACCTCTACAGGCGCCGTGCGATAATTCAAACCAACTACAACGATGTGCATTGCAAGTTCACCTGCCTAATAAATTTCCAATCAAAGTGTTTTCTACATATCTCCATCCATTTATGCTTGACATGGTTAATTATATCACACATCATGACCGCGACCGGGCCATTTTTATGAAATGTTTATGAAATCCCCATGTAGATTATCCTATGCATTGTCATTTATTGTAGTGTCTCACCAATCTTCTCCGTTATTCGTTAAAATCCATTTCTTCGAATATTAAAACAAATAGTCATGGAATAATTCCATGACTATCTATAATTCGGGATCATTGCTTCCTTCCCAATATGTGAACATTACTCATGTTTATCTACATCAATTAGACCAGTTCGATGGGTTGCATTGTCGGTGTTACGACCTGCAGTTCACCCAATCCACGCACCAATTTCTTAGCGTACGTTTTCTCCGGTTTCAAAACGGATACCAGGTAGTCAATGGCCAGCTGTGGGTCTACCGTTTCACCACAGGTGTAGCAGTCAATCGCCGCAAACCCTCTCTCAGGATACGTATGAATGGAGAGATGGCTCTCTGACAATAGCACAAGCACTGTCGCTCCTTGTGGCTCAAACTGCTTGGATTGCACGGACATTACTGTCGCACCACATGCCTCTGCAGCTTCAACCAGTTGGGCTTGCAGATACTCTGCACTGTTCAGTAGATCAAAGTCGACACCCCAAACATCAACAGCAACGTGTCTTCCGAAAGTTGAATATTCCATCCTTCGGTTCCCCCTTCCTAGGAATAAAATGTTTGAAAATTTCATCCGCTAGGACCTACGTCATTCACTTCCCGAGGGAAAAACCTCTCGCAACATATAATGTCCTGAGTGAATCCTGGTTCCTATATTCTTTTCAACGAGAATAAAAATAACATCTATTTTAAAGGAATGCAACCCTTTTTTTACAGTTAAACAAATAAATTATTGCCAGCCTAAATGAACGCATTCTTCACAAAAAATCCCCTTCGGAACCTGAACCGGCAAGTGCCTGTGATCAGAATCAATAAGGGGATGGATCAAGCATTTAAAGTCGTATAACGGGCGTTTTAAGGTTCGTTAAGCCTCAAGTTCAAAGAGCCGTTTTTGGTGTCGAGCAAGTCTCGCATCAATTTGATGAAGCTCTTCAGGAACGGATGTATGAATCCTAGTATCCAGAAGTGTGTCCACCTCTGCATATAATCGGTTAATTTCACGCTCAACATCCCGAGCCTGGAACTGACGTTGTAATTCAAGCAATGTGTTTTTGTATTCATAAATCAGTCGGGTATTTTCCCCATTTTGTTCTACAATTTTACGAACAGAGCCTTGAGCATAAACATACGTCATGGTGAATTCTTCATAAATCCGATGAACAACGCCGTCACCCTTGAAGGTCATAAAGAGTTTTCGGACAACGTTGGTCAGATGATGGTTTACCAGACGGCAAGACAACTCACAGATGTAAAACCCTTTCTGACGGTCAAAAGGAAAATGAACTTCCTCTCCACTGACATCTGCAAGCACAATTTCCTGACAACCATTATCAAGCACCTTAACCCGGTGATGAATCCGGCCATCGTCCGATATGCGCAAAAACTGATGCATCTGGGGTTCTGACAATTTAAAAGTGGCATTAACATACTCTGTGGCTAACCGCTGAGCCATACAAATCTCCTCAATTCTTCCCCGATTGTTTTGCCTTCCTGCTTATGGGCAGTCATCTCAAAATTCTTCAGGCCGGCAAAGCCGGTATTTTTGTTCCTGTGGCATAAACGCACCTACATTCATTATACACCACCGCCAAACCAATATGCTCCAGAACAAAACAGTGAATTCTCATAAAATCCCATGAAAATATGGATAAAATCGATTAATCATTCTTTATTCAGCCAGCTTACTCACTTTTCCACATTAACATGGCACAATCTCTATATCATCCGTTAATTTCGGTGTTTTCTTCCTCTTCTGGATTACCTTCTGCATCCATTACTTCTGGTGCATATTTATCTATGCGGGCATGGCGGGTGATGATGTCCCACAACTCTTCTTTACCCAATCCTTCTTCTGACGAAAACGGTACAAACAAGTCTCCTGGACGTAGATCGAGCGCTTGCTTGATAACTTTAATATGTTTAGCTCTGCGTGTCTTTGGAATCTTGTCCATTTTGGTTGCTACGACTACCAATGGCAATCCGTGATGGCGAAGCCATTCATTCATCATCTTGTCATCCTTGGACGGTTCATGTCTCATGTCCACCATTTGCATGACAAGCTTCAATTCCTTGCGGCCGAGCAGGTATTTCTCCATCATTTTACCCCAGGCAAAGCGCTGCTCCTTGGAAACTTTGGCGTAACCATAACCCGGAAAATCGACAAAGTATAGGTCCTGGTTAATTTTATAATAGTTCAGCTGCTGCGTTTTACCCGGTGTCGAACTTGTTCGTGCCAAATTTTTGCGGTTAATCAAACGATTAATCAGAGATGATTTGCCCACGTTTGAACGTCCCGCCAAAGCAATCTCCGGCAGGCCATCATCGGGATATTGTTCAGGCCTAACGGCACTGATAATAAATTCGGATTGGTTTACTTTCATCATATATCTGTCCTCTCTGGATCTCTTGTTCTTGCATTAGAAGCTAATAAACGTATTATGCCTTGGATCATTGTTCTATCATACCAAAAAAACCGTTCCAGCGGACGCCGAAGCTTCCGCAGAACGGTTCATTCTTCACACGCTCCCTTGGTTAACCGGATCTACAGGTGAATTCCTGTCTGCTCCACGAGTGCATGCTGCAGCACCTGATCCATATGGGCTACTGGGACAAATTCCACATCTTCCTTGATGCTGTCCGGAATGTCTCGCAGGTCCCGTTCGTTATCCTTGGGCAATAATATTTTTTTGTAACCGGCGCGATGTGCTGCCAGTGATTTTTCCTTCAAACCGCCGATAGGCAGCACGCGACCACGCAGCGTAATCTCACCCGTCATCGCAATGTCTTTCGACACATGTTTGTTCGTCAATGCAGAAATCAAAGCTGTAGCCATCGTAATTCCTGCAGAAGGTCCATCCTTAGGAATGGCTCCCTCAGGTACATGGATGTGGATATCATTCTTCTCATGGAAGTCAGCCGGAATGCCTAACTGGGCCGCTTTGGACCGGGTATAACTGAATGCTGCCTGAGCAGATTCCTTCATGACATCACCCAGTTTACCAGTCAATGTCAGCTTTCCTGTTCCAGGCACAACCGTGACTTCAATAACAAGCGTATCTCCACCTACTTCGGTCCATGCAAGCCCGGTTACGGTACCAATCTGGTCTTCCAGTTCGGCCATGCCGTAACGGAACTTGCCAGGTCCAAGGTAGTCCTTGATTTCATCCGGTGTGATATTGATCTGACCTTCCGCACCAGATACGATATTTTTAGCCGCTTTCCGGCATAGTGAAGCCATCTGCTGTTCCAGATTCCGTACGCCAGACTCGCGGGTATATTCACGAATGACACGGAGCAGGCTGTCATCGCCAATCTCCAGCTGTTCCTCTTCCAGACCATGATCACGCTTCTGCTTCGGCAGCAGATAGTTTTTGGCAATCTGCAGTTTCTCGATCTCCGTATACCCAGGAATATTGAGCATCTCCATCCGATCAAGCAGCGGACGGGGAATGTTGTGCACCGTATTGGCGGTCGTAACGAACATGACGTTGGATAAGTCAAAAGGCAGTTCCACAAAGTGATCGCTAAACGTACTATTCTGTTCAGGATCAAGTACCTCAAGCAGCGCTGCAGATGGATCCCCGCGGAAGTCTGATGCCATTTTGTCGATCTCGTCCAGCAGGAAAACGGGATTAAGTGAGCCGGCTGTTTTCATTCCCTGAATGATACGCCCAGGCATGGCACCTACATACGTACGACGGTGTCCACGAATCTCCGCTTCATCCCGCACGCCACCGAGAGAGATTCTTACAAACTCCCGGCCCAGCGATCTTGCGATCGAACGGGCAAGCGACGTTTTCCCTACTCCCGGCGGACCAACCAGACAGAGAATTGGCCCTTTAAGCTTTTTGACAAGCTTCTGAACTGCCAAATATTCAAGCACACGCTCTTTTGGTTTTTCCAGACCGTAATGATCGGCATTCAGCACATCTTCAGCTTTTTTAATATCCAGATCATCCTCTGTCATCTCGCTCCAAGGTAGAGCCAGCAGCCAATCCACATAGTTGCGAATGACCCCGCCCTCAGCGGAGCTGGCAGGCATTTTCTCCAGTCGGTCAATCTCTTTCTCGACCTTCTCCTTGACATTGTCCGGCAGGCCCAGCGTCTCCATCTGGTTACGGAGTTCCTCAACCTCACCCGCACGGCCTTCTTTTTCACCCAGTTCTTTTTGAATTGCCTTCATTTGCTCGCGCAAATAATATTCCTTCTGGGTTTTCTCCATCTGCTTCTTCACGCGCTGGCTGATTTTGCGTTCAAGCTCCAGCACTTCCCGCTCATTATTGAGAATGTCGAGAAGCTTCTCCAGACGTTCGCGAACATCAATAGTCTCCAGAATCTCCTGTTTATCCTTGATTTTCAGGGAGAGGTGACTCGTGATCACATCAGCCAGTCGGCCCGGCTCTTCAATATCGGACACAGCGGCAAGTGTCTCGGGTGTTACCTTTTTGGACAGATTAATATAATTTTCGAACTGGTTCAGAACCGTACGCATCAGGGCATCCGTCTCTGGATGGCTGTTCTCTTCTTCAGGCAGTTCCTGTGCCAGCACTTCGTAATATTCCTCGTTGTCCGTATATTCAATGATTTCAGCCCGTTCCAAGCCCTCCACCAGAACACGAATCGTTCCGTTTGGAAGCTTCAGCATTTGTCTGACCTTGGCAACGGTTCCGATTCTGAAAATATCTTCTTGTGTTGGTTCTTCAATGTTTACCTCGGCTTGGGAACATAGGAGAATCAAATGTTCTTCTACCATCGCTTTTTCTAAAGCCTTGACCGATTTCTCCCGGCCCACATCGAGATGCAGTACCATACTCGGGTAGACGAGAAGTCCTCTTAAAGGCAGTAAAGGAAAACGACGACCTTTCGTTTTGCTCGGTCCCATCGCTTTCGCACCTCCAATGGCTCTCAGGTTGTAGTCATTCATTATTCTATCAAATGTTCACATAAAAAACCAATTGAAGGGAAGCGCTTAGCAGCTTCCCGAATCAGTAACCTGTCCCGGACGGGTCAGGTCAGCACGTAAAAATGAAGCAGATGCTGGAGGAAAAATCTCTGCAGCGGGTGCTGCTGGCTCATCTGCGTGCTTTGATTGCTCCGCCTGCTGAGAATCAGGCGCCCAGGCAAATACCTCACGAAAAACATCCTGAACCGTATCTACCGGAATGACGCGTAATCCATCCAGATTCTCAAAAATGGACTGCCAGTTTTCGGCGGGAATAATAACGGTCTTGGCTCCCGCCTGAAAAGCAGCCTCTACTTTGGCGAGCACGCCGCCAATCGGCTTCACCCGGCCATGAATACTGATCTCCCCAGTCATCGCTGTCTCATGGTCAACAGGACGTCCCTGAATAGCAGAGACAATTGCCGTGGCCATCGCAATTCCGGCTGATGGACCGTCAATTGGTGTTCCTCCCGGGAAGTTGATATGCAAGTCATAGTCATTCGGACGAAGTCCCATGGCTTTTAACACGGTTATCACATTCTCAACCGAACCTTTGGCCATGCTTTTTCTCCGGAGTGTACGCGAACCGCCTCCAATCTCTTCCTCATCCACCACGCCCGTAATATTGATTCGGCCCTGATCTTTGAGCACAGGCACGGCAGACACTTCGATCTCAAGTATGGTGCCCATATTGGGACCATATACGGCTAAGCCATTAACAAAACCAACCTGTGGCTGCTGAGGCACCTTGCGATCCGGACGCGGCTGGATTTGGCTGCTGCCAGCTACCCACTCGACATCCGAGGCCTGAAGGGTCTCCCTTTTTTCAGTGAGTGCCAGTCCGGCAGCGAGCTGAATAATATTCACTGCCTCGCGTCCGTTCGTGGCATATCGCTTGACCACTTCAACGGCATCCGGGCAAGGACTGAAGCCGATTTTTTGCACCGCGTCCTCAGCAATTTTCCCGATCTCTTCCGGCAATAATGGTCTGAAGTATACTTCCATGCATCGCGAACGAAGCGCTGGAGGCAGTTCATGAGGCGAACGTGTCGTCGCTCCGACAAGACGGAAATCGGCCGGCAGGCCATTTTGAAAAATATCGTGGATATAAGCAGGAGTATGCGTGTCTTCCGAGTTATAGTACGCACTTTCCAAAAAGACCTTGCGGTCTTCCAGCACTTTGAGTAATTTATTCATTTGAATGGAATGCAATTCACCGATCTCATCGATAAACAACATGCCCCCATGGGCTTTGGTGACGGCTCCCGGTTTCGGTTGAGGAATGCCCGCAACCCCCATAGCACCTGCTCCCTGATATATCGGATCATGTACTGAACCGATTAAGGGATCGGCAATCCCGCGTTCGTCAAAACGAGCGGTTGTCGCATCCAGCTCTGTAAACTTGGCATCTGGCTTAAACGGTGATGATGGATTTTTTTTGGCTTCCTCTAAGACCACCCTGGCCGCTGCTGTCTTCCCAACTCCGGGAGGCCCATAAATGATTACATGCTGCGGATTCGCACTGCACAAGGCTGCCTTGAGAGCACGCAAGCCGTCTTTTTGCCCCACGATATCATTGATACTAGCTGGACGCGTCTTCTCTGCGAGTGGTTTCGTAAGTGAAATGGAGCGCAGCTTACGCAGTTTCTCCAGCTCTTTGCGAGACTCACGCTCGACGGCACTGCGATTGGTTTTCTGGCCCCGAAGCAGATTCCAGAAATACAAACCAATCACCACACCAAAAAATAACTGTATCAACATGAAGACCATGCCTAAATCACCCATATCTCAACATCCTCCTGTTCTTCTGACTGTTCCCTACGGAATCATACTAATACATGGTAGTATAGCCGTTTCACCAACAGGTAAACGGTCCTGGCAGAATTTATGGATGTCAAGACACCAAGAGCCCGCCATTGCTGACGGGCTCTTGGTTAAGCATATATGAAACGATCAGTGCGAACGTCCAGGAATTACTCCTGTTGTTTCATAGGTTTCGACGATTTTATCGATTTCCTTTTTCAATTCCTCTACCATGATTTCCTCAGGCACTTTACGGATCATCTTACCGTGACGGAACAAGAGACCTTCTCCGCGGGCACCCGCAATCCCGATATCCGCTTCCTTCGCCTCACCTGGACCATTCACCGCACATCCCAGTACAGACACTTTAATCGGCACTTTGAGTTTGGAGATATACTCTTCCACCTCGTTGGCAATAGAGAAGAGATCAATGTCCAGACGACCGCAGGTCGGGCAAGAAATCAACGTGGCGGCATTCGAAATGAGCCCAAAGGTTTTGAGCAGATCGCGTGCAACCTTGATTTCTTCTACCGGGTCTGCGCTGAGCGAGATCCGCATGGTTGAACCAATACCCATGGAGAGCAGTGCACCCATACCTGCCGAGCTCTTAATTGTACCCGAGAACAGCGTACCCGCTTCAGTGATTCCCAAGTGCAACGGATATTTAATGATCTGAGCTGCCTTGGAATACGCTTCAATCGCCATCGGTACGTCCGATGCTTTCAGTGAAACGATAATATCATGGAAATCGAGTTCTTCCAGAATACCAATGTGATACAATGCACTTTCTACCATAGCATCAGCTGTTGGATATCCGTACTTCTCAAGCAAATGGTTTTCCAGTGAACCCGCGTTAACCCCGATCCGAATGGGAATACCACGTTCCTTACATGCTTTCACGACTTCTTCCACTTTAGCACGTTTACCGATGTTGCCTGGGTTAATCCGGACTTTATCGATGCCGTTCTCTATCGCAAGAAGGGCCAGTTTATAGTTAAAGTGAATATCTGCTACAAGCGGAATGTGGATGCGTTTCTTGATTTCTTTAATGGCTGCAGCAGCTTCCTCATTATTTACGGTTACACGTACGATTTGGCATCCTGCTTCTTCCAATCGCAGAATTTCCGCAACGGTAGCCTCAACGTCTGCCGTTTTTGTAGTACACATACTTTGGATAATGACTTCATTACTGCCACCAATCGTTATATTCCCTACTTTTACGGGACGTGTATCTTGTCTTAAATACATGAGTGATTTCTCTCCCCACAACGTCAAAGCTCCACCCTGACAGAGACATGAATTCGCCTTCTGCCAAAGTGGAGAACTGACAAGTCTATATTTCAGAGCTGAGCAGGAATGCTACCTTCAGTTAGGCACTTTCTTCCTGCTTATCGTCCTTCGATTGGCCAAGTTCAGGCACAACTCTTTTCTCAACGACTTCTTCGGTAATCACACAGTTCGTAACATCTTCACGTGAAGGTACTTCATACATGATTTCAAGCATGATACCCTCAATGATGGCGCGCAATCCCCGCGCACCTGTGTTACGTTTGATTGCTTCTTTTGCAATCGCGAGCAATGCACCTGGTTCAAACACCAGATTCACATTGTCCAGCTCAAGCAATTTTTGATACTGCTTGGTCAGGGCGTTTTTTGGTTCGGAAAGAATCCGTACCAGTGTATCTTCATCCAGTGGCTCCAACGTGGAGATGACTGGGAGACGGCCTACAAATTCCGGAATGAGACCGAATTTCAGCAAGTCTTCCGGCAGGACCATACCCAAGTACTCACCCGGTTTGAGGTCTTTTTGTTCCGCAACGGTATTGAAGCCAATGACTTTTTTACCGATCCGGCGTTTGATCATTTGCTCCAGACCATCAAAGGCACCACCACAAATAAACAGGATATTTGTTGTATCAATTTGGATAAATTCCTGATGTGGATGCTTACGGCCACCTTGTGGTGGTACAGAAGCAACCGTTCCTTCCAGGATTTTCAGCAATGCTTGTTGTACCCCTTCACCCGATACGTCACGTGTAATGGACGGGTTCTCGGATTTGCGGGCTACTTTGTCAATTTCATCGATATAAATGATACCGCGCTCTGCTTTTTCCACATCATAGTCAGCAGCCTGAATCAGCTTGAGCAAAATGTTCTCTACGTCTTCACCGACATAACCGGCTTCAGTCAATGAAGTCGCGTCAGCAATAGCAAAAGGAACATTGAGGATTTTGGCCATCGTTTGTGCAAGCAACGTTTTACCGGAACCTGTAGGTCCGAGTAGCAAAATGTTACTCTTTTGCAGTTCAACGTCCTCAATCTTGCTTTGTGTATTAATCCGTTTGTAGTGATTGTAAACCGCTACAGACAAAGACTTCTTCGCTTGATCCTGCCCAATAACGTATTGATCCAGAATATCGCGGATTTCTTTTGGTTTCGGTATATCTTTGAGGTCCAGTTCTTCGTCATGACCGAGCTCTTCCTCAACGATTTCGGTGCAAAGTTCGATACATTCATCACAAATGTAAACGCCCGGTCCAGCGACCAGCTTGCGCACCTGTTCTTGAGATTTACCGCAAAAAGAGCATTTCAGTTGCCCTTTCTCATCGTTAAATTTAAACATGAAACCACCCCTTTAGGAATTGATCGGTCTGCTGAGCACCTGGTCAATAATGCCGTACGCTTTGGCTTCTTCCGCACTCATGAAAAAGTCACGGTCCGTATCCCGCTCAATTTTCTCAAGGGGCTGACCTGTACGATCGACGTATATTTGATTCAGTTTCTGACGTGTTTTGATAATCCATTCGGCGTGGATTTTAATATCCGCAGCCTGTCCTTGAACGCCGCCAAGCGGTTGGTGAATCATCACTTCGCTGTTAGTCAGCGCATATCGTTTACCAGGCGCACCGGCCGTTAACAACAACGAACCCATGCTTGCTGCCATCCCAACGCAAATGGTAGATACATCCGGCTTGATATACTGCATCGTATCGTATATACCCATCCCTGCGGTGACAGAACCACCAGGTGAATTAATGTACAAGCTGATATCCTTCTCAGGATCGTCGGCTGCCAAAAATAAAAGCTGTGCTATGACAAGATTGGCTACATCGTCATCAATCGCACTGGTTAGAAAAATGATGCGATCCTTCAGCAAACGCGAATATATATCGTAAGACCGTTCGCCTCGATTGGTTTGTTCCACAACCATTGGCACCAGACTCATGAGACCAACCTCTTTTCTACATGTAATTAGACATAGGCTACCTGTAAAGCAAACCCAAATTCATTCTAACACGTTCCTGTGACAATGTCATTTTTCACAAGTAGTGTCAAGCATAAGTTAGTTTACTTTTTAGCCTGATCATATTTAACCATGTTTTCTATGTATGTGCAAATCGAAGGAATCCTATGCCGTTTAACCTTATTTTATTTGCATAAAGTACATAGGAGCTTGAAACAGTATAACCCTTCCCAACATTATAACCATCCATATTATTACTGAATCATCTATAAAATGGATGCCATAATTTAAAAATAAGGCACGCAATGATTCACGTGCCTTATCCTTTATTCAGCTGCTTGTTGCCTTACAGCTTGTCTTATTTTTCGTCAGATTCTGCAGCAGCTTCTTCAGCAGGAGCTTCAACTGGCTCTACAACTTTGCTGTTCTCAACGAGAACATCGATCGTTTTGCGCAGTTTAACTTCATCGCGAAGGCTGTCGAGGGAACCATTGCTCTCCAGAATGCCACGAATCTCTTCAGCAGGACGCTTGTAGGATTCAGCCATTTTTTCGAGTTCTTGGTTCACTTCTTCATCAGATACTTCGATGTTTTCCGCTTTACCTACAGCTTCAAGAACCAGGTTGTTGCGAACACGTTTGGAAGCATCGTCTTGCATTTGTCCTCTCAGGTCAGCTTGTGTTTGACCGGAGAAGCTCAGGAACATTTCCAGGTTCATGCCTTGGTTACGTAGGCGATTGTCAAAATCACGCATCATGTTTTGCACTTCGCTGTCAACCATTGCAGAAGGGATGTCCACTTCAGCATTTTCTGCTACTTTTTCTACTACCGCATTTTCTTGAGCTGCTTTGAACTCATCTGCTTTGCGGGATTCCAGTTGTGTTTTCAGATCAGCTTTGTACTCTTCCAGAGTATCAAATTCGCTGACATCTTTTGCAAACTCATCATCCAGTTCTGGGAGTTGTTTGCGTTTAATTTCGTGTACTTTCACTTTGAATACCGCTTGTTTGCCAGCAAGTTCTGCTGCGTGGTAGCTCTCTGGGAAAGTTACTTCAACGTCTTTGAAGTCGCCTGTGGACAGACCCACAACTTGCTCTTCAAATCCTGGGATGAATGTGTTGGAACCCAGTTCCAAGGAATAACGCTCAGCTTGTCCACCTTCGAATGGTACGCCATCAACGGAACCATCGAAGTCGATAACTGCAACGTCACCGTTTTGTGCAGAACCTTCGTCAATTACAACGAGTTCAGCGTGACGTTGTTGAAGACGCTCAAGCTCTTCAGTTACTTCTGCATCTGTTACTTCGCCTTTAGCTACAGCAACTTCGATTCCTTTGTAGTCACCCAGGGTAACTTCAGGTTTCACTGTTACTTTCGCTTTGAACTTGAATGCTTGTCCTTTAGCGAATTGTTCGATATCTACATCCGGACGATCTACCGGGAAAATATCCGTTTGGTCGATAGCTTCTGTGTAAGCTTCAGGAAGCAAAATGTCGATTGCTTCTTGGTACAAGCTTTCTACACCGAAACGAGCTTCGAAAATTGGACGTGGCACTTTACCTTTACGGAATCCAGGCACGTTCGCTTGTTTTACTACTTTATTAAAAGCTTTGTCGAGTGCTGCAGTTACACGATCTGCACCAACTTCAACTTCAAGAACCCCAAGGTTCTTCTCTATCTTTTCCCAAGTTGCTTTCATTGTATACTTTCCCCTCCAAAATTCACATGTTCACGTAGGCGATCACGTACAAAATAACCATTTTAGTATAAACAAGATTACATTCTTTTTCAAGGGGAATCCCTTGATGCGGTTTGAGGTAAACGTTTCCGGCCCTTATTGGCCCCCCAAACCTGCAGAAACAAACTGCTTCATCGAACGATATGCCTGCTCCAGACGGAAGCGCATCGCTCCAGTTACAGCATACATGGAACGGGTATCTTCTTCGTCGTGGGAGCCTCCCAGGCTGTCTGCAACGGTCATATGTAGTGCTGCTGCCCATATATCTGTCATGGAATCATTATCTTCCAGCATGGAATCGTAATCTCGTGTTCCATACACCGCCATGACAAACTGGATCCAAAGTTCCTGTGCAAAATAAAAGAGTGTCGGTTCGTGAACTTCCGTTTGATCGGCCACTCGCTCGAGAATGCGCACGATCTGAAGCGGAAAATCCTCCGGACGCAGAGGGACCGTATCAATCTCCACTTCAACCTGCTCTTCCCCTCTTGTGAACGTGATGAAGCCCTGCGTACCGCGACGCCGCAAGGTTTGCAACACCCGGAACTGCAACAGTGGATGAAGAGATTTATCGGTCAACCAGCTACTGAGTGCCTCATCGATCTCCGGAAGTTCAAGATAGGCCAGCTGCTCCAAGGCAAGCATCGTTTGTTCGGATAGCGGTTCTTCCATTACTGTTCGAAGCAGCTTATCCGCATATCCTTGATCCTGCTCCAGCTTGGACCTGGCGTGCTGACGTGCCATATCTTCCTCACTGATTTCCTCTTCTTCTTGTACATCCGGGGCAATAGAGGAATCTTCCGCATAATGAGGGAAGGCAGCTTCAAGCCACTCCAGCAGAGCCCGCCATTCATCATAATGACGTTCTTCCTGTCCCTGACATTGCAGCAAGAAGCGGAGCAGATTCATGGCTTCCCCATATCGCTCATTTTCAAGCATGACAGTTAATTGAATCTGGTAATAGTCCAGCGTCTTAGGAAACAGAACAATATTGTTACTGTGCTCGTTTTCCGGGGTCGTGGATTCCTTGATAGGAGCACCTCCTCTATATCCTTAATCTCCAGTCGGAATCAACCATAAATAGATGTATATTAAACGAGTGTCGATCTATTTTCTGAGTTCTCCTGATATTCTAACATAACCTTAAATATAATGAAAAAAACGTTCCCTGCCGCCAAATATCATATACGAATAAGTTATTTAAATAAAATATTTGATATTCATCATTATTTATGATAAAATCATTTTTGCTTGAAAAAATTCATGTCTCAGTAGCTCAGCTGGATAGAGCAACGGCCTTCTAAGCCGTCGGTCGGGGGTTCGAATCCCTTCTGGGACGTATTAAAAAAGAGCTTCCTTCGGGAAGCTTTTTTGCATTCTGGGGATGAGAACCCCAAAGGTTCGTCGGAGCATCTTCTTCGTTAGCACCACTTCGCAGTCTCGACTGCAAGGAGAGTATCCCTTCTGGGACGCATTAAGAAAAGCTTCCTATGGGAAGCTTTTTTTGCATTCTGGGGATGAGAACCCCAAAGGTTCGTCGAAGCATCTTCTTCGTTAGCACCACTTCGCAGTCTTGACTGCAAGGAGAGTATCCCTTCTGGGACGTATTAGGAAAAGCTTCCTTCGGGAAGCTTTTTTTGCGTTCTGGGGATATGTTCATTCCACTTCGTTGCCCAATGTTGACACCGAATGTTATGCTTGTTGGTATACGTATGTATCAAAGTATACATATTAGAAAAAAATAAATAACAGGAGATTTACCTATGCCATCCTCTTTACATCAACATTCGCCTGATCATGCAGTTGCGGATAACTCTACAGCGTCCGTGAAACTCGGACTTCTCCTTACAGGCATCATCCTGATTGCAGCCACGATGCGATCGCCCATTACAGCGGCAGGGCCTATCGTTGATTTAATTCGTGCCGATACAGGGATAAGTCATACCATGGCGGGATTGCTCACTTCACTACCACTGCTTGCTTTTGCGGCAATTTCCCCCTTTGCTCCGCAGCTGGCAAAAAGATTTGGTTTGGAGGCCGCACTGCTGACCGCAATCATTATTGTAACGTTTGGTATTGCACTGCGTTTTTTGCCGTCTGTCCCTGCACTTTTTGCAGGCACAGCCATCCTGGGATGTGGAATCGCACTGAGTAACGTGTTGCTCCCCAGTTTGATTAAACGGGATTTTCCATTACGAGTGGGACTGGTTACTGGCCTATATTCCGTATCCATGAACATATGGGGTGCCATCGCCTCGGGAATTAGCGTTCCGGCAGCAGGATTCACCTCTATGGGTTGGCATGCTTCACTTGGAATGTGGGCTGTGCTCTCCATCCTGGCTCTTATCTTGTGGCTGCCTCATGTTCGTAACGGACGCCGCGGAGAAGTCTATGTAGCATCCCGGAATACCGAGAAACCGGTACGACTCATCTCATCTTCACTCGCTTGGTATATCACGCTTTTTATGGGATTACAGTCGTTGATTTTTTACTCGACCATTACCTGGCTGCCCGAAATTTTGTCTACGCAGGGTTTTAACCCATCTTCTGCAGGATTGATGTTGTCCATGATGCAGATGGTCAGCGTTCCAGTGACGTTCGTTATCCCCATCCTGGCTGGGCGAATGAAGGATCAGCGCGTTCTGACAGCCATCACCTGTACTTGCCTCATCTTGGGGTATGCGTTCCTCTTAAGCGGGATCTCCTCACTGGTTACTATCGGAGTGGTTCTCGCTGGTATTGGTGGCGGGGCTTCATTCGGTCTGGTTACGATGTTCTTTGTACTTCGGACTGCGGACGCAAGACAAGCGGCAGGATTATCGGGAATGGCTCAATCGTTCGGGTATATGCTGGCAGCGGGAGGCCCCTTGTTGTTCGGACTAATTCATGATTGGACGCATGGCTGGACCATTCCATTGCTTTTACAGGTTGCACTCGCCTTCGTATTGCTGATTACAGGTATCATGGCCAGTAAAAATCGTTTGATTGGTGATTCAAAATAAAATTTTGATTCGATTGCAGATCTTTTTGAATTTTGCTCTCCTTGTGATGACAGGATAAGATACCAGTCACTATAAGGGGAGTCTTTTATATCACAAGTAAATGCAATATTGTCAATCAGAATAAATACTTCATTTAACCTACTGTTTATTAAAAACTCCAAAACAAGAGGCCTTCACCCTATTAAATCTGGGTAAAGGCCTCTTAAGAGAACGAACAAAGTTCTAATACAATACATCACTCAACATGTATAGATAGTTTATTATATCTGCTATCTTACATGAATCTTATAATTGGACTTACTTGACCTTTACAGTAATCGTTTCGGTACTTGTAATACCAGCTGAGTTACTTAACTCTGCACGATATTTATACGTGCCTGAAGAGCGTCCAGATATCGTACTGACCGCACTTTGGGCATAAGGTGTAGCCGCATTGAGTGCTTGGGTATCAATTAACTGATCATTTTCGTAAAGGCGGTACTCTGTGGCGTTGGTTCCCCACCATAAGTTCATGGTGACCTTATAATTACCATCGCCATCCCAATTATCCTGAGAAAGCACTGCCTTTCCAGGAGATGCATTGGTAACCCGAACAGTCAGCGTTTGACTCCGTGTTGTTCCCTTGTCATTCGTTAGCTCAGCTACATACGTATATGTGCCGTTTGTTTTTCCTGTAATCTTCGTCTGAGCAAACTGTGCCATCGGCGCATTGTATGTCAACTTCTGCGTGTCAATCAATACTCCGTCTTCATAAAGTTTATAGCTGGTCGCATTTTCGCCCCACCATAAGTTCATGCTCACGGTATAGGAGCCTTCGAGCAGACCATTAGCATGTCCGTTATTGTGAGAAAGTACAGGCGTGCCAGGTGCTTTGGTTGCCGGAGTCTCCGGTTCATGCTCCGTAGATTCCAAGCTCAACAATGTGTTGGCTGTACCCGAAAGCCCCTGTTGGTCCTTCACCGTCAGTTCAACGACATATTCGCCGGATTCAATGTCCTCTAAAGCAAGCCCAAAGCTACCATCCTGTTGTATTTCAAACTCACCCTCTTTAACGATCGAATCACCCTCTTTTTTCACAACATACGATGCTTCGAGGGATGCTGCAGGGTCAAACTCAATGTTCCACCCTTCTTGGAGCGCAGGAGCGACAACGAAGTACAAATCTTCTACTTTTCCGTTAATAACTGCAGACTCTTCGTTTTTAAATTCCAGCTTCTCTGGAGCGGTTACCACCGGTGCTTCTGTTTTCACCAAGAATGGAGGGGTATCTTCAATATACTTTTTGCCGTCTGTACCTAAAGCTGTGATATCAACGGTGTACAAACCATCTGGTATTTTCGTTGCTTCTTCTGTAGCGTAATCCAAGTAATTTCCGGTCCAAGCCAGGTTATATCGGGCATTGGCATTGAAGTCGTAGTAATCTCCAAATATACTTCCAATGTACCCATCCTGATAAAAACCACCATCCGGGTTCAGACCATCAAAAATTTCTATAAGTGCAAAGTTCATGGGATTGTGGAACTCCATCGCTACATTTAACGTATCCAGTGTGCCGTCAGCTTTTAACGGATAATGGAATGGATTTGTCTCATTACCATACTTCGTTTCAATGTATTTAACGCCAGCCTCTGTAACATTGAAGTGAGCCACGTACGGTAAGCTGTACGTTTTCGCTCCATGACTGAACTGAAGATACCCTTGGGCTTCTCCAACAGTCGTCACGCCTTTTGGAACCGTAATCGTCACCGTTACCTCTTCTTCTCCGTTCAATTCAAAGGACGTCTTATCCACGGAAACTGAGACACCATTAATGGTACGAGTAGGATTAACGGATACAGAATATTCCCCGCCTGTCCCTTTTAGTGATTGTACTTTGAGCGTTTTGCTGACCGTTTTTTCGTCTGTACTTAGGAAGTTGCCGAAATTGACACTTCCTGTAATGTTTTCTTTTTCTACTGCCTCGCCGTTTTCAGTATATTTCGTGACGTCCATGACTTTAACGAAAGTGTCGGGATCAATCGTCTCTACTGCCTGTATACGGCCAGCACCTTGATCGAATACATCAAAGTTCTCTGTATTTAGTACCTTGGCATTGTTCATAAGTGCAACTTTGATGTCGAAAGGTGTCCAATCCGGGTGTTTTTCAATCAACAATGCAATCAGCCCCGCTACATGCGGAGTAGCCATACTTGTACCCGTTTTGCGTCCATAGGCTTGCCCGTACTCCGCTTCCGGCTCATCTTTTCCATATGCAGGAATTGTAGACAAGATACTTGTTCCCGGTGCAACGATGTCGGGTTTAATGTCCAGGGTTACCTTGGCCGGTCCTCGGGAGCTCGATGAATATACCTCATCTCCCTCTGTCGTATCTTTGACGAAATCACTGAAGCTGACTTCAACGCCTTGACCAGCATCGAGCTGAGCCTTGATCGCTTCTCCATCTTCCTTGCTCATGCTCAGAGTAGGGATAAATTCAAAATCATCCCCCAAACTAACGCCAATTGGCCCAGGAATATTATTGTAAACAATAACGGCAATCGCCCCAGCCGCTTTGGCATTGGCAATCTTATCAACGAATGCCAGCTCACCGCGCTGGATGAAAGCAACCTTGCCATTCATATCTTTTCCTTCAAAATCAGTTGGTTTGCCCAGGCCGGCGTACACCAAATCGTATTGTCCATTCAATACCGTTTCTGGATCCTCCGCCAGATTCCAGCCCATCACGTCCAGACGATAGACTGACTCTGTAACGGTTAGTGGATGGGTGTCCGTTTCCGTTGGAGCTGCAGCTTCCTCCTCTTCAGCAGGTGCCTCTTCTTCCGTACTAGGAATAGTTGTATCTTGTGTTGTTTCCAAAGTAGTCTCTGCTTGCTCTAGTTGTGGTAACGCATCTTCGCCTGATGATTCAGGCTTTTCAACGGTTGGCTCTTCTTCATCTGGTGTTCCAGCAGGAATGTCTTGCTCTGGATTTTCTGGAGCTTCAGCTCCTGGTGCTATTCCCAGTTCTGGCGCTTGTTCTACTTCAGGTACAGGCAACTCTTCAGGCAATGTACCTTCGCCTTCCTCACCAATCCAAAAATGCGTATTGGCTGTAATCGTCTGGCTAGGTCCCGTAGAGTTACCGACCGTGATTGCCATAGCCGATGCTCCCGGAGAACCTAATGTATAACGGTTCGGACCTTCATTACCACTTGCTACCACTGCAGTTACACCTGACAGCATGGCATTATTGAGGGCAACTGAAGTAATGTAGCTCGGATCATTTGCTGTATTCCCCAGTGAGAGGTTGATGATGTCCATCCCATCTTTCACCGAGCGATCAATTCCACCTAATACCCAAGCTGTTTGTCCGCTGCCATAAGGCCCTAATACACGGTAAGCATAGATTTCAGCTTCAGGAGCAATACCAATAACTCCATAATCCCCAGCTTCACGAGCGGCAATCGTTCCTGCTACGTGAGTTCCGTGGGATGTATAATAGGAACTTCCTCTTTCGTTAAACTCGGGCTGTCCTGACACCTTCCACTCTTCTCTTGTTGCTTCATAAGGATCTTCATCGTTATCCACAAAATCCCATCCACCCTTATAACCTTCGGTCAGATTAGGGTGCTCGTAGTCGATCCCTGTATCAATAACGCCGACTTTGATACCATTTCCTTTGTATCCCAAATCCCATACTTCCGGGGCCCCGATAAAAGGAGCTGTATCCTTCATATAGGGATTAACTTCATCATTCTCTGGCGTTAACGCGATTTCAAGGTCAGGATACACACTGACCACACCTGGTATGCGAAGCAACTGTCCCATTTGGCTTCCATTCACTTCAATGGCTACACCATTCAGGGCGTATGCGTACTTTTCCAATACTTCGTGATTGATTTTATTCTGAGTGAGGCTATGTACAAATGACTGTTGTTGTTGTTCGACCTTCGTCACAGCATTTGTTTCCATAGAGGAGGTAAATGACTTTCCTGAGAGGGTTGATTCGCCTTGCGCTACAGCTACGGGTTTGTTTGAGAGTTCAACGATGACTCTTGTTTTCTCTCCACCTAGACCTTCCAGCCTCTGATCCAAATAAGGCTCTGCAGCAAGTTTCTCTTCCCGCTGGTCGAGAATCTCTCTCCACTGCTCGGCTTCAGCCTTGGTAGGCAAATTCCTGTCAAGCTGTACTTCTGCTGGAGCGGCTCCAGCCGCAGGCATGATGATGGAAAAAATCATAAGGACACTTAATAATATGGATATCAATCGTTTATTCAAGGCGATGCCCCTCCTTCTTAATATGAATACCTCACCAATCCCTGGGGTCTTGTCCGAACAAGTACTGCAATACTTGTATAATGTCACCATCCCTTCCACAAGGAGTTTGACCCATGGTAAATTATTCTACTAAATCATCACATTTCCCTTCTAAATAATTACAGATATGATATAAAAATTACTTATATGGTTCTTGAGTAAGAGGAAAATAACGAAAATGTATTTATTTGTCGATGAAGATATTGAAATTTTGAACGAGTTCATAGGAAAAAAGACCACAATCCTCATAGAAGCATGAGAATCATGATCCTCCAAATTAAAGAGTGATGACCCTTTAAATTTCATTTAACATAGAAAATAATACATTTATTTTACTTATCAGGTTTTACAGCCTCCACTCGCAAACGCTTATAATCCGCATAGACGGCATCTTCTTTCCAAAGCTTGGGTACTACTATTTTACTCGTTTCAAGACAAATTCCCTCCATTTGTTCCTTGCTTAGACCCGCAAAATAGTCCCCTCCAAAATGAGCTAACCACCCCTCAATACCCTTCTCCCCATCTTGAAGCTGGGTAGGACGATCGTAATGATAGGCCTGCCGAACCAGGAATCCCTTCTCTTCCAGGAGGGAGCTGTACTCACCGATTGTTGGAAAGTACCAGGGATTGCGATCTGCAGCATGAATTCCTGTTTTTTGTTCAAGCACTGCCTCCAGTGCAGTTACTATGGTCTGAACGTTACCCTTTCCACCAAACTCCACGACCAGGCGTCCGCCAGGCTTTAGTGCATTCCACATGCTTTCTACGACAAGTTCAGGAGACTTCATCCAGTGTAATGCCGCATTGGAGAAGATTGCATCATAGGATTTGCTCGCCTCGAATCGGTGTCCGTCCCCTTCCACGAATGTGATTTCTGGGAACTTCTCTCTGGCACGCTGTATCATCTCCGGAGAGGCATCCATGCCAACCACCTCTGCTTGTGACATGGCGATTTCGTGTGTCAAATCACCTGTCCCACAGCCTAAATCGAGAATCCGTTCTCCCTTTTGAGGTTGAAGCCATGAAATTAAACTTTTTCCGTATCCCGATACAAAGGCCAATTTGTGATCATATTCCTCTGCCTGCCATTGATTAATTGATTTCATCTGCACCACCGTCGCTTTCATAATGATAAGTTTATTGTGGCATACCCGAACTTATTATTTAAATATATAATTTCTATCTCATTAATAGGTAAAACCTATATGATTCCGGCCCAGGAGGGATACTCTCCTTGCAGTCGAGACTGCGAAGTAATCCTCCCGATGCTTATGCTCCGACGAACCACTGGGGTTCTCATCCCCTGAACGTAAAAAAAGCTTCCCGAAGGAAGCTTCTTTTTAACGTCCCAGGAGGGATTCGAACCCCCGACCGACGGCTTAGAAGGCCGTTGCTCTATCCTGCTGAGCTACTGAGACAAGTATGTATAAATAAAATTTTTGGCGCGATTTCTATTATACTCGGTTTTCTATATTTTTCAATACTTTTATAAAAAAATTAATAAGTTGCATCCAGTTACATTCATTTACGTATAATTTCATACGCTGCTCAACCGATCGAATATGATCTGGATTCGCAGGCAATATTGTTGATGGCAGGGTATATCCCCCATGTGGAACATAGACTATTCATTGTCAGCGTGGCTGGGTAATCTTTTGCATACATACCTTTACACCAGAATTCATTCAAAGAAGGAGAGAATTGTTATGAGACAGCTTTTGTCCGCCTTATCCTATTTCAGTATTTTCTTCGCTCCTTTTCTGTTCCCGATTATCATTTGGATTGTTGCGCGGGATAATTATATTGAGGGACATGCCAAACGGGCCTTGTTTTCACACGTTTTCCCGTTTCTCGCTGCCATCCCCCTCTTTTATTTCTTCGTTACCTCCCAGAGCATCGGTGGTGCCATCGGGTATGTCATTCTGTTCTTTGTGATTTATGGATTAAGCTTTATTTACAATATCGTCAAAGGAATTCAAGTCCTTCGTGAGTATGCCTGACCTCCCACCGTCTTCACCATCAGATTACATGCAGAAACCCGCCGTTTCCAAAGGGAAAGGCGGGTTCTTCATTCCGGTTACTTGTTTCCCTTACGCCATGGATTTCTAAGCGTAGGACGCTTGCTGTTAACGGCGAGCACTTCCCCGGCAAACTCGGTATGATGCGCGTAAAGGTTTCCTTTGTTTTTCTTGAACTTGGAAGCCATTGCTATCACCTCCCCGGAACTTGGTTGTAGTATGCTCCGGGTTAGCTCCATTATCCATGCTGGAAGATGATTACGCCTGACCAACTAGGTAACGTTGAAGGGTTGGACCGAGCAGCCCAAACGCAAACAATTCACTTTGGAACCGGGCTTTATCTTCTCCAGCGGTTATACCTTCGCTGTTCTGAAACGCTGTCTCCGTTGCATCCTCAAAGGCAGTGTGCATATTGTTGTTGTACCAATCCAGAACAGCATCCGAATGGTTGCGTACAATCCTTACTACTTCCAATGTGCTTCCAGGCTGAGTTGCTGCTACATATACTAATAAAGAAGGATCTCCCGCGTTCGCTGGTTGTACCTCCACTTCTGCACAAGACAATCCATCCACCTCGGTTAATCTACGGATCTTGGCATCCTGAATTGCATACATTGTTATCGCTCCTTATCGTTTCATGTACTTTGTTCGATCTCTCGTCTTGTCTCCGGTGTTCCCATACGATAAATCTCTTGATAAACCTGCTGTATAGCAGCTTCATATGCCCGATTCACCGATTCTTCAGGTGTATCCGGCCATGGGAATACCATTCCTGGAAAGGCCTCTTCCTCTTTTTCCTGCATCAGGTTGAGGAGTCCCATTAAATGGTCTACTTCCTGAGGTGTCGCCTGAATAACCCATTCATAAGCAGCTGCGTGCTGATCCTGCAAAACGGAACGTCCACCCACAGAAACATAATAGGTTGTTTTGTCCACAGTCCATTCTCTCCTTCACAGGCATGCTGAGGCCGTTGTTCCTAGATATAGTTTCCGAAGAGGACAGACATTTTATGCCTGCTTTCGGCATATATTTGTTACGACTTCTGACGAAAAAGACAACATTCGCTGGCTACATGCCATGCAACACTCTACAGGATCAACGAATCGACTAAGAAAGGATGAACAACCATGTGCGGTATAACCGGCTTCATACAGTGGAATCGGGATTTGACCCAGGAATCGGAACTGCTGCTCCGAATGACGGACAGTTTGTCGAACCGGGGGCCCGACGCTTCAGGTACATGGATCTCCAATCCTTGTGCATTTGGACATCGCCGGCTCAGCGTAATGGACCCGGAGAACGGGGCTCAGCCCATGCATGCGATACAGGGAGACACCTCCTATACCGTCGTGTATAACGGAGAACTATACAATGCACCCGAATTGAAAAAAGAGCTGCTTCAACGGGGGCACCATTTCCGTACGCAATGTGATACGGAAGTTTTGCTCGCCTCTTATATCGAATGGGGACCGGCATGTGTAGACCGTTTTAATGGCATTTTTGCTTTTGCCATCTGGGATGGAGGACGCGAACAGGTCTTCATGGCACGTGACCGCCTTGGCGTCAAACCATTGTTTTACAGCAATGCAAAAGACGCTCTCGTATTCGGCTCCGAACCCAAATCCCTTTTGCTTCACCCGGATGTTGAAGCTGCAGTTGGCCCCGAGGGCCTGGCAGAAGTATTTATCGTAGGTCCAGCCAGGACGCCTGGACACGGTGTCTATTCCTCGTTGAATGAACTTAAACCAGCACATGCGCTCATCTTCAACCGGAATGGAATCCGAACCTACGCATATTGGAAGCTGGAAAGCCAGCCTCACGAGCATGATCTGGATGAGACTGCCGCCGAGGTACGGCGTCTGCTGCAGGATACGCTTGAGCGTCAGCTCGCTTCCGATGTTCCAGTCTGTTCCCTTCTGTCAGGAGGCCTTGATTCCAGTGCCCTGTCTGCACTGGCCGTAGACTATTACAACCGAACGGGTCAAGGTCAAGTCAGTACGTATTCTGTCGACTACGTGGATAATGCCAAGCACTTTCAGGCGCACTCCTTCCAGCCTGGTGCAGATGGCCCCTGGATCCAGCGTATGGTGGATGAACTGAAGACAGATCATCACTGGATTGAGATTGAGAACGGAGAGTTGGTTCATGCCTTGAATCAGGCCATGTTAGTTCGGGATTTGCCCGGGATGGCCGATGTAGATTCTTCTCTCTATTTGTTCTGTAAGGAAATCAAGAAAGGGGCAACCGTCGCCATCTCGGGAGAGGCAGCCGATGAGGTGTTTGGAGGGTATCCCTGGTTCCATCGGGACGAGATGCTGAATTCGGGAACGTTCCCTTGGTCGGTAGCACCTGACATGCGGGCAGCTTTGTTATCTGCAGACATTCGGGAGTGGATCAGACCACTGGACTATCTTGCAGACCGATATTCGGATGCTGTGGCTGAGGTTCCTATGCTGGATGGGGAGACCGGAAAGGCAGCACAAATGCGTGTCATGTCCTATTTGAACATCACCCGCTTTATGCCTACCCTGCTTGATCGGAAGGACCGGATGAGTATGGGGGCAGGGCTCGAAGTTCGAGTTCCTTACTGTGATCATCGCCTGATTCAATATGTATTTAACATTCCCTGGGAAATGAAAATAACGGGCGGCCGCGAGAAGGGAATCCTGAGAAAAGCGTTAGAGGGTGTATTGCCTGACGATGTTTTATATCGTAAAAAGAGTCCTTATCCCAAAACACATAATCCAGAATATTTGGCGGCCGTTAAGCAGCAGGTGCTGGATATCCTTGATGATGCATCTTCGCCGATTCTGCCTTTAATTGACAAGGCCCAGATTCGCAAGCTCGCATCTTCACCTGATGCTTCGTCTAATCTGCCCTGGTTTGGGCAGCTGATGTCCGGTCCACAGCTGTTTGCTTACTTGACACAGATTAATTCCTGGTTGCGCACATATAAGGTTGCCATTCGTTAACAGAATGTAGTTTCAAAAGAGGGGTGCCAGGTGAACAGCATTTATGCATTCACCTGGGCACCCCTCTAATTTATTGTCGCGTCTTAGTATAGCCATAAGCATTAATCAGAAGTCTTCATGATCTCCAGCTTACTATTAGTAGATCATCGAGTCATCACAACGGATTCCGGGTTTCGTTCAAGCAAGCCACGGCCATAAATCTCCTTGAATGGAGAGTCCGTCATATGAACGTATCCAATATAACAGCCGCACTTTTTCATCCTGCAGGGCCGATCCGCAGACAGCTTTTCCAACCCGTCACGGTACAAATGGCCAATAATCCGGCGATCCTTATAACACCTTTTTACATGTCCCGAACCCTGCACATAAAATACCTCCGAGCCGGCCGCACAGCCTTTGCCATAACTATCATAATCCCGTAAGTTCCCCTCAAACAGCGGATCGATCGACCGCAAATAGGCAACCTCTTCAGGTTCGTAATAATTAGGCTTATCCTTAAAGGCATTGATCCACATGTAGATATCGTCCGGCAGCACCTCTCTCATGGACTGAATGGCAGGAAATGCACTGCGGAGTCCCACCGTGCCCACGCTGAATTCGAGACCCATTTCACGCAAAGTAAGGCATTGTTTAATAAAAGAAGATTTCTTGGTCTCACGAGGATGATAGGTTGCCCAGAACGCAGCTGTCCCGGAATTCAATTCACGGGCCCAATCCAGCTTCGCGGAAAGGTTGGTCTGCACAGCAATCTTATGGACGTGACGCATATGTGACAGCTCAATCATGGCTTCCCTGTACCAACGCCGTACCAGCGCCTCGCCATATGGATTGAAGAAAATGGACAATTGGTGTCCAGCCTCTTCCTGAGCCTTCACCCAATCCACGAACTGACGTAATTGTTGTTCGTCTGTTTCCAGCGTCTCCTTGGAATCCACAGTTTTGCTAAACGGACAATAGGGACAATCATAATTACAGGACGACAGCTTCCCACGATAATACAAGGTTGCTCTCATGAGAACACAAACCCTTCCATTTGCTCGCGAATCTCGGCAGATATTAACCAATCTCCAATAGCATCGGAATATCCCAGACCTTCTTCGGTTAAACGCAGCACCTGCTGTCCATTCTCCTGCTCAATCACAGCCATTCCCTCTGTCAGCAGTTCTGAGAGCCAGGGGTAATCCGTCATAACTTCAGTTCCGAACCGCTGGAAATAATCATCCAAAGTCAGACCTTCCCGATGCAGCAGTGCTTTTAAAATAAATCTGCGTTTCTGCTCTTCCCTGCTCAGCACAATGCCATAATCAGCAACATCATATCGCTCGGTAGCTACATAATCGGCGATGATGCTCTGGGTAGCCTTATAGCTCACTCCGTATTTTGATGCATAATGTACTTCGCTGGTATAGGAACGGGCACCGCATCCAAGGCCAACCATGCCTTCCTCCTGACAGCTGTACGGCAGCAGCTCTTTGTTTGCATGTGAGGATGACTCTTTTGCAAACCTGCGCATGGAATACTGAACATATCCCCTGCTTTTTAATGTTTCTCTTGCCGCAGTGTACAGCTCCATGCGAATATCCGGCCCTTGACGCTGAATATCCTCTGGCTTCACGATTGTATTCTCGCGGGTATACAGCGGATAAATGAAAATCTCTCCCGGCTCATAAGACAGGACACGTTCAAGCGAATACAGCCATGACTCCACCGTTTGGCCGGGAAGACCATAGATCAAATCCAGGTTCAGCAAAGGAAAGTCGTACCGCGTAAGCTTCTCCAGTGCGCGCTCTACTTCCTGTGGTTTCTGCGGGCGATAAATTGCTGCAGCCTCCGCTTCAATAAAGCTCTGAATCCCCATACTGACACGGTCCACGATGCGTTCCTTCAGTAACGCAAGCTTCCCTTCAGTCACGGTGTCAGGCGAGGTTTCTATTGAGATGGAAGCATGGGCGGGATCAAGTCCCATCACATTTTCCGCAATGTCAAACAAACGGTTTAACTGAACCTCATTCAATAAGGTTGGCGTTCCGCCACCAATGGCAAACCTCGAATACGGTCTGCGTGAGGTCAGGGGAGCCCATTGCTTTGCCTGGCGTTCCAGTGCATCCACATAACGTTCATGTGTATCGTCACGCCGGTCAGGCAAAGTGAACAGATTGCAGAATCCGCAGCGGGCAGCGCAGAACGGAATATGCATATATAAAAAATACGTGTCTGTATTTTCACGTTCCCAGAGCGGCCCCAAGGGCAGCGGGGGGTCCAATTCCCGGTATGCCGTCTTATGCGGATAAGAGTATAGATAAGAGCGATAAGGTAAAGTCAGTATTTCCCTAAGACCTGTGGTCGTATTGGATCCGGACGCTGCGGAATGACCTGTTGTTGTAAACTCAGACGGATGATCCATCGGTTGCCTCCTGTCTCCGGTTGTTTTCACTTACAATAAAATGGTTGCAATGCACGCTATAAAACAAATTCACGATAAGGTACATTCCAGACAACCTCATGCGCCAATCTGTGTCCCTGATACCCATCTTCGCCATAAGCTGTTCCATGATCCGAAAATGCAAGACAGAACGTTGGCCGCGAACGCTCTCGCATGGCATCAAACAACGGCCCCAGCGCCTGATCCACATACCGAAGGGCAGCCCGTTGAGTCTCAACAGAGTCCTCCCTTGCCCCTTCCACAAAATAGCGATTGGGACCATGAATGGCCGACACATTCAAAAATAGAAATACTTTCTCATCCTGTGGTATCTGTTCAAGCAGCTTCAATGCGTGCTGGACCTGATGTTCTGTCGAGCGAGGATTGGTAACGCCAAAGGTCATTCGCCAATAACTCTGCTGAAAGTAACCAGGCAGCACTTTGGCCAGCGGATTTTTTTTCGTAAAAAATATGACTCCGCCTATACAGATTGTGCGGTATCCTTCCTCCGCCAAACCGGATACGATATCCGGTGTATCAAACAGCCAGGTATGCGGATGAGTCTTCAATCCCGTATTACGGGAATGAAACAGCCGGACATGCGAGGCCTTGTCCGTATTGGCGGGCGTAGGCATGAAGCCACCAAAGAAGGCATGATGTGCTGCATATGTAAAACTTCCTGGGGTATGGCGTTTCTCCCAGGGACCCGATCCGCACAGATTGGGACAATTCGCTTCCTCCTGCTTCGCTACGTCATATCTTAACGTATCAAGGGTAATCATTAACAGATCATGGGAGCCAACAATGGTGTTCATATCAGGCATGTTCGTAAGGCTCCTTTCGCAGAATATCCATCTCCCACTCATATGTTCCAAGTCCGTTGTACTGTACGTGGTACAGCAGATCACCGAACGGATTCACATCCAGAACATAGGCACGCGGGTTATCCCCGCCGCTGAGCATGACATCAATGCCGGCAGACCATGATTTCGGAAATGCTGCCATTGCTGTTTGAGCAGCGGTTTGGACCAGACCCAGCCTGTAGTCGTCCAACCCTGCTTCCTCTGGCAGCATCCGCTCGTTGCGTAAATGCAAATTTGTTATAGGCGTCTGGCTCAGCCTTACAATGGCATGACCTGCATGACCTCCAGCTACAAGCTGACGAATATCAAATACACGCGAGCCATATGAGGCCTTGGTCATCCACCGTTCAATTTGAGCCCCTTCTGTACATAACCAGTCCAGCAGAGTCTTAATTTCCTCACTGCGGGTATACCTCTGCATGCGGCCTTCGTTGTAGAAAACCGGCCTGCCCTTAACCACTGCCATCCCCACAGTGGTAACAGCAATCTCGGCACCCGTTCGCGGGTTAATCTGATAAGCAACAACACCAGATGCCGCCGATCCACAGGCAAGCTTAACAAATACCCGGTACATGCCTGAAGCCTGCATGGCCGCGCGCAGTTCCGAATAACCCAGGATTCGCTCAAGAGACTGGAGAACGGGAGGAACATCAACTCTATGAGCCGATAAATGCTGTTGGCACTTCCTTTTGTCAAACATGGTAGCAATATCTTCTGGTTCGTTCAGGAATCTGGCAGAAGGCCACAATTCACCCGCTTCCCTTCCAATTCGCTTCAGACAGCCTTTCCAGCCATTAAACCACTGAGCAGGGGCATAGATGCGCCCCCAATCCTGCCGCAGCTCAAGCGCCTCCTCTGCTGTAAACGACTCTCTGCTCAGTGGTTCAGTGCTGGGATCGCCATCCTTCGCCCCAAGAGATAACAATTCACGCTCCACATCCCATTGCTCTCCAGGTGCATCAATTCGAATCAGGGGTGCCACTTCCGATGTAAGTTTGCGTTGTAAACCTGGATTGACCACGTCAGCCAAGGATCCACCCTGTCTCCAGGTCTTGAGCACGTCGGCATAGGGGATCACTTCAGCAGGGCTCATGCCACATTGCAGCCTTGCCTGCTGCAGGCCTTTGGTTCTGCGATTATCCGGGTTTCCGATCAACCAAAACGGCCGTTCTATGTGCCGCTCATTGCTCTGGATTTGTAGTCTCTGATCTGTCTGGTTCGCTCTAACCCCTGACATCTCTTATTCCGTTAATGACGGATAACGCCAGTCATCTTCATCACTCTGCTGCTGATCGCTGACATCAACGGATAAGCCTGAACGTTTCCAGCGAATGAGCATTTCGTCTGTCATGTAGTGGTAGCTGAGATCGAGATGCTTCAACTTCTTAATCTTGTCGCTGGCAAGCAGAGCCTCAGCCCCTTCATCCGACAATGTACCTTGGGAAAGGTCCAGTACTTCCAGTTGATCTACAATGGGAGCCTGTGCCACGGCTTTGGCGATGTCATCTTGAATATCACTGTCTTTTAGGCCAAGGTACACTAGCTTGGGGAATCGTCCCTGTTCCAGCAGCGGAAGCACATCTTCAAGTGAACCGTCAAAACCATAATCATCTACACCCAGGTACAATTCGAGCTTGCGCAGCTCAGGCAAATGAGCATTGGTAATGGAAGCGAGCACCTCCTGAGGCAGTCCACCACAGATAATGACCAGCTCTTCAAGCTTGGCATGCTGCAAGGGTTCGAGACTTAATCCGCTACTGCCTTTCACCGTAAAGGACTTCAGTTCTGGAAAAGCCTTCAAAAGTGGGGTCAGATCAGTCTGAATAATCCAGGAAACTTCACACTCTTCAAAGCCCATATCTCCAATGAACAGCTTTTTTAATGACGGAAAACTTGGCGCCAATTCAATAAGAACCTTCATGAATTCGTCCGGAGAACTCTCGTAAGCTTGTCCCCAGTCTCCAATAACCAGACTTTCCAGTGAACCCGCTTCGGGTTTGGCAGCCAATTCCCTGATCAAATTCTCCATACGGATACCATTCTCATAGTCATCAAAAGATACCGTAAGCTTCACTTCCTGCATTGGTTAATCCCTCCGATTGAATTCATTCTTGATTCGTTAATTTGAATGTTACCCCATCCTGCACGGGGCTTGCAACTTCTTCCAACTCCAGTCCCAAGATGATTCTCAAACGCGAAACGGCTATACTTCATTAACCAGGAAAGAGAACACATGTTCTTTCGGATTGTTTCGAAAGGGGGATTCCGGTTAGGTATATGGATGGATATAAATTAAGGTCACCAATGTATACCTTGGATCTATACACTTCGATTCTGTGACCGTCTGGATAATATCAAAAAAGGCGTTATTAGCCGGAGTCCATTCCACAATTCTCGGGAATGATACTCCTTCTATTAACGCCTTCTTATTTGTTCAGGTTGTTATACCTGATTCATAAGGCTCCTGTTAACCAGGATTCAGCCTTCAAGCCGGGATACAAGTGCTCGCAGTGCATGACCACGATGACTGATGGCCTGCTTTTGTTCCAACGTAAGCTCGGCCATCGTCATCTCGTATTCAGGTACATAGAACAGAGGATCGTACCCGAAGCCGCCACCACCGGCAGCCTCACTCGTAATCCAGCCTTCTGCTGTACCCTCCGCTTCAAACTTGTCCCCTGTTGCCGGGTCATACAAAACCAGGGCACATACAAAGCGTGCCGGACTGAGCAGCGGCTGCTGCGTATCCTCACCGGATTTGATGGATTCCAGCGCTGCAAGCAGCTTGGCATTATTCAGGGCATCCGTTGCTCCTTCGCCAGCATATCTTGCCGAATACACACCCGGCTCCCCATCCAGTAGGTCCACACAAAGTCCTGAATCATCGGCCAGCACAGGAAGACCAAGAGCATCTCCTACCGCTTTTGCTTTCTTCCATGCATTCTCGGCAAAGGTTACCCCGTCCTCCACGACATCCGGAAGTTCGGGGTAATCGAACATGCTTTTGACCTCTTTGCCAAGAGGTGCAAATGCATGGGCAAACTCTCTTACTTTACCCTGATTCCGGGTTGCAACAATGATGATTGGGCTGTCCAGATGCATCTTAGGCTTCTCCTAATCCACTAGCGCCGATCTTGAGCGCAATTGGTCCAAGCACTTCTTTTTGCCGCTCAATCATCTCCAGAATTCCCTGCTCACCCAGTTCCAGCATGGCATTCAGCTCACGGCGGTCAAATGGGGCCTCTTCACCTGTTCCTTGCAGCTCTACATATTTTCCGCCACCTGTCATGACGAGGTTCATGTCTACTTTTGCCTTGGAATCCTCATCATAATTCAGATCCAGAACAGGCTGTTCTCCGACTACACCTACACTCACAGCTGCAATGAAATCCGTGATGGGGAAGGTTTGCAGGCGGTGCTGCTGGGCAATTTTGTTCACAGCCAGTGCCAGCGCAACAAACGAGCCGGTAATGGACGTTGTACGAGTCCCTCCGTCCGCTTGAATGACGTCACAGTCCAGGGTAATGGTCCGCTCGCCAAGCGCCTGCAGATTCACCACAGAGCGAAGTGCACGGCCGATCAGACGCTGGATTTCCATCGTACGTCCAGTCAGCTTCCCGCGGTTCGCTTCACGCTGATTCCGAGTATGTGTTGCACGAGGAAGCATGGAATATTCTGCGGTAACCCATCCCTTGCCTTGTCCTTTCATGAAAGGAGGAACGCGTTCCTCCACCGTTGCGGTACAGATAACCTTGGTATCCCCGACTTCAATCAGTACAGAACCTTCGGCGTATTTATTTGTGTTAATTGTTAAATTCATCGGCCGCAGCTGTTCGCTGGTTCGTCCGTTTGATCTCATCATTTCTGCCTCCTACGACTTAAGCATCCTGTAATTGTTGAACTGAGTCACACTTTACTAATCCTTTTTATTTTACCAAAGAGTTCTGTTAAAAGCATCTATCCGCCAAAGACTCTGTTACCCGTCCCCAATTTTGTCCCAGTCCTAGATCGGAATTTCATTGATATACTCGGGCTTGGAGACCGGCGAACTATAATCCCGGTTATCGTCACCCATGACAGTTTTTTGGCCGTTCCACTCGATTTGAACCTTGGCATCCTTGCTCGCTGTATTTTCTGTCGTTGTCAATACGACCGATTGCAGCAGCTCGCTTGGCACGGCGTCTCCTTCGACGAACATATCGTCTTTGAGTGCGACCGTAACAGTTCCATCCTCTGCCGTTTTGACGGATTGCAGTTCGGTGCCGCCTGTCATGACCTCTTCCAGTTCACCACCCTTGGCTGGCCCCTTAATCAGCTCATTGAGTGCGGCTTGCACCCGGTCCGTACCTGGTGTGACCAGGCGCGTAACAGGAACATAATATTGAATGCCCGCAGGCGAAGCAGCTGAGAAATACACAGTGACTGGACTGCTGTTGGTGGTGAACGTGTCTCCCAAATCAAGATTGATACCTACCGCCCGATTCAGCGGTTCAGGCAGCGGCGTGCTGTTCACCGGCATTTGCGTCAGCTTTTTGCCATCCACCCAAATCTGCACGTTCTCCACATCCGGTGTACCTGTCAGCGTCCACGTGACGGCTTCCAACATTTTGCGCTCATCCTTGGCGTCGTATTTGGCAAAGTTACCTGAGAACTCCACGACTGCAAGCTTGTCGTCCGGATGAACCGTTACATTCTGTACTACCGTGCCCTGTGGAAGAACACCTTGGAATCCTTCAGGCAGCATACCTGCATAAGCACCACCTGTAACTAGTGTATCCAGGGCAGTCTTCGGACTACTAACGTCCGAACCTGCCGGAAGCGTCAGTGATACCGGAGCGAGCAATCCTTGCTGATCCTGCAAATAGACTGTTGTGAGCGGAAGGGTTGCGAGTGTCCCGTTGCCCTCGGCAGCCTGAATCATGGCTGCCTCCTGAATGGGCGGCGGTGGATCGATAGCCTCGGATGACTGTGCATTAAACATGCCGCAGCCGGACAACACCATCGGAATGCTCAGCAGCGCTGCTGCTGATGCTGTACGCATATATCGGATCTTACTCATGATCACGTTCCCCCTCATCATTTTTACAGTTTGTACTACCATGTATACGAGCCTTCGTCCAAAAAATAACTACTTTTTAAACAAGCCCTGATACACCAAGCAAAAACAATATTGAAAGAAAGAAACACAAAACGGGTTAATACGTATTAGGAATCAAGTGTAGGGACATTGCTAACTTCAGAGGAGGAATCGCCCATGGAACATCCAGAACAAGAAAAAATCCCTTACAGCCTGAACAGCCGCAAAGTCGCGGACGCTACAAGGGAGTGGCTGCACAAGCGGGGCGTCACGATCCCAGAGATCGCAGAACTGGTCATGTTATTGCAGAAAAAGTACTATCCAGATCTTACGATGGAAGAATGTATCGATAACGTGGAGAAGGTTCTTCGCAAGCGGGAAGTGCAGAACGCCGTTCTGACAGGCATTCAGCTGGATCTGCTCGCAGAGCAGGGTCAACTCATTTCGCCTCTGCAGGAGATGATCGAAAATGATGAAGGGCTGTACGGCGTGGATGAGATTCTTGCCTTTTCCATCGTCAATGTATATGGCAGCATCGGGTTCACAAATTACGGTTATGTAGACAAGCTTAAGCCTGGTGTACTTGAACGGCTGAACGATAAAAGTCTGGGACCTGTACATACGTTTCTGGATGATATTGTCGGGGCCATAGCCTCGGCAGCAAGCAGCCGAATCGCGCACCGCAAACAGTCGGAGCTGGAAGAAGCGTTAGGTGAGAAACCGGTCAGTGATGATGTCGTTTAACCCCCATTTGTCATATGGAAATGAGACATGTCTATTCAGGACGAGCTCATGGAAAAAAGCGGCCCCTTGGGCCGCTTCTTTTTCGTATATACACCAGATGTTATCACATCTATTTTAACCCTTCCTGTCTTCCCGCTCCAACAAGTCCGTATGCTTCGCCCCAGTTCCGTTCCATGGTTGGCTGTGACTGTGAACGATTGGGTCCAATCGTGATTTGCGGTCCTTTGCGTTCACGCAGAAGCCCCCGCAGCACCGTAATGCCAAGGATGGACAAGCCGGTAAAGACGTACATTAAACGCATCAGTACATTCCCCGAGTCAGAACCTGTAATCATGCCATGCATCAGCAAACCGATAAAAGCAGGATAAGACAGCATGTGGAACGCAAACCACCATTTGCGGCCCAGTTTATTACGCAGATCACTGGAGAGCAGCACAATCAGCAAAGCGTAAAAGGATAATGTCCCAAGCCCACTGCCAACCGGATGTACTGAGGCACTAAATGGAATAAGCAGTTCACTCCAGGTAAACGGACTGTAATGGTCGATATACAGGGTTAGTGCATGCAGGATACCAAGTCCAAAGGCAAGCCAGGTCGTCCGGGTATGCCACTGGTACATGGTGGCTCTGGGTTTGCCTTTGGCGGTAGGCATCCCTTGGGCAATTCCCAGAAAGACACCTGCAAAGAGCAGCAGATAAGCGGCTATCCCGCTAATACGAATAATATTCCACGTCGGTACATGATCAACAATCCATTGTGCCATAGCCGGCTCCCCCATATCTGATAGACTTATCGTTTCATCACTTTGCGTCAATATAAAAAAACTGGATGCAGGATACTCATCTTTAAATAAGGCTGAAGCAGTGATCCGGTTCAAAGCCTGGCCACCGCTTTTCCAGTGCGTCCATATCCCCTCTGAACCAGAGCTTGCCTTCCCGGGTTATCCATAAAACATCATGCCTGTCATAATGCCTGTTCAACCAGCCCATCGCTTCAGCACTTCCCAGGATACAGACGGTCTTCGCGATAATCTCGCATTGCGAGACATGCTGGCCTACAGCGGTGCATTGTACCACATCCGTATCAGCCGGCTTCATTGTCCGCGGATCAATCAAATGATGGGACAGGCTTCCATCAGCCTGCCGCCACTGTCTGCGTGCAATTCCTGAAGTCGCAACTGCCCCAGAGTCTAACTGAATGCTTCCTATCAAATTGCGTTTATCCAGCAAAGGGTCCTTTATATAAACAGTCCATGCAGAAGACGCAGGTGTACCCCACATCTGAATATCTCCTCCCGCATTAATCATGCCTGCAGGAATGTGAAGCGTGCGCTGCAGCCAATCGGCAATGCGTTCCGTTGCCCAGCCTTTCACAATGCCGCCCAAATCCAGTTCAATACCGGGATCCAGACGTACCATCCGGCTGCCCTCTCTGTGCATCCATCCTGGACAGGTATAATCGTGCTCCTCTTCCGAAATTAGTGCAGCAACCGTGGTTGAGGTATGCTGCAGGGACTGCGTCATGCCTCGCTCCTGCTGCCCGATCTGTTCGAAGCTGACATCATATCCCTGTTGCCGAAGAGCTTTTGAAATGCCCGGTTGAAAAATCCCTTCCGTCTGACCTATATATCCGTATGCCAAACTCAATACCTCATCCATGGCAGCGGAAACTGGGATCCATCCCACAGAACGATTCAGACGATTCAATTCACTATTGAATATAAACCGACTGAAGCGCTGTTCTTGTGTTTCAAACCAGTTTTTTACAAGTGCTGCTGCATGCTCAGCTCCCTCATGTCCGGCAGTTACCAGCTGAACCTCCACATCCGTATTCATGGCACGAAATCTGAACTTAAAAGGACACGTAGTCTCTGCAGCGGGGCTCATGATGCACCTGTGCGTGACTGGTAACTGCCACTGCCGGTTCCGGAGTCAGATACCCGATCAGACTGACTGAAATCCCGGCTATAGGATCTGCTCCGTTCGTGCTGTTTCTCTTCCTGATTTGGGACAAATCTGCCTGTCCATTCATCCATCACATCGTCCCGGGGATTCGACTGACTTGCAGGTAAACTATTGGTATCTATTCCATTTGCTGCTGCATATGCAACATCAAAGGCATCAGAGGATCTTACATATTGAAAGAGTGCAGCCACCGTTAAAGTTGCCATCGCTGAGGCTTGCCATTTTCTCCATTGATTTCGTTTCTTTCTGTTCATCGCTCTTCCCTACTTTCTCTAGCGAAGTTCATGCACTTATCTTAGGGGTCCTGGATTAAAAGCAGATGAATGAACCGTTAAGAAAGACTAAAGCTTTCCATTTCCTCCGATTCCATATACACAAAATAGGCCCTGAACGGGAAATGTTCTCCCATTACAGAGCCTTAGCCTTATGAATAATTGCTTTTGCTTTCCTATTTTCGAACGAACTCCGTTATGCTTTTCTGAAAAAAAATGATCCATCCGCACTCTGTTCCTGCGTAATTTGCCCCCGCCGAATCAACTCCTGAAGATGAGCGAGCGTTTCACTCATGGCAAAGCGCAGCTGATGTGTGCCCAATCGATCACCAAACAAGGAAACACAAACGTCATACCCGTTCGACGGGCGCTGAGCAATATGCTCAGCCATCTTCTGAAGCCGCTCCTCATGGTGGGCTAGCAGATGAGAGGTTCGTTCCGTAAATTGGCTGAATGGATTTCGATGCCCCGGATATGCCTTCTCGACAGCCAAACTCCCTAGACGCTGCAGCCCCTGAAGATAAGATAACAATGGCTGGTCATCACTTCCCGGCTGCAAGCTGATATTGGGCGAAATCTGTGGCAGTATGGCATCACCGCACAATATCTCTCTGGATTCTGGTGCATAAAAGGATAGATGCCCTGGGGCATGTCCACCTGTCTCGATGGCTATCCACCTTTTGCCGCCCATATCCAGCCAGTCCCCATCTTCAATGAACGTCACTTCCGGCAAGGGGGTGATCTGAGAGATAAATCCCTTCATATGTTCACGGATCTGTATGGTCTTCTCATCCGGCATTCCATGTTGGCGATAATATTCAGGCATTACCACATCAATGGTTGCACTCGGGCCCCACATGTAATCTGCCTCTTGACGTGCCCTGGCAGACATGCGTACAGGCGCGCCCGACTTCTGCTGCATCCAGCCTGACAAGCCAAGATGATCAGGATGATGGTGGGTCAATACTATTTGGCAAATGTCCTGAAAAGACAATCCCAGATTGGTTAGAGCTTCCTGCCATTCCTGTTCTGTTCCCTGGTTGCGCGGGCCTGGATCAACTACGGTTATCCTTCCATCGGCTTCAAAGAGTACATAACTGTTCACCCATCGCAGCGGGAAAGACATCGTGATCTGAAGCCGATGCATGCCCTCTGGCATGCTGATTGCTTCCGTTCGTTTCATTTTCTTCTCCTCCCTGCTGGTCTTACTCCACAGGCCGATGACCAACAAAAATCATGCGCGGGGAATCCTGCTCCTCATATTCCTCTTCGTCATAACCTCCATGAACCTGATCTACCACAAGCCCCGCCTCCTGCAGCATGTCACTCAATTGTTCACGGGTGTATAGCTTGACACGTTCCTCATGAATCCGGGGTTTCTGACTGGACCCTGAATCGGTAATATGAATTTCCTTCTGCACAAATCCGTCCTTGATCTGGCGGAACTCCTCAATACGATGCCCTTCCGTCTCTCGTTTGGAATGCGGAACCAAATGACGGGTTACGTAAGCCGTGTTCATAAAATCAATAATGTAGCTGCCGCCAGGCTTCAGCATATGACGGATGCCCTGAAGCACTTTGAGCTGCTCACCATCCTCACGAAAATAACCGAACGATGTAAACAGGTTGACTACCGCATCAAATCCACCTTGGAGCGGCAGATTACGCATGTCGGCATGAATCCATTCCACCCGATTCTCGGTGTCCATCTGGCGCGCTTCACGCAGAAGCACATCCGACAGGTCAATTCCGGTGACCCGGAAGCCTGCGTCTGCCAGAGCCAAGGAATGCCGTCCCATACCGCAGCATAGATCAAGGACCCGTGCCTGCGGCTCCAGTTTTAACCAATTGATCATTTTATGTACTTCTTCATATGCTCCCTGCACATCCCTGTGCTTGTATACGAGAAGGTAGTCTTCTCCAAAGCTATCTTCATACCATTCCGTCATTCGTATCGCCCTCCACATGGTCAATGGCCCTGTTCTCTCTGTAACGTACTTGATATAGGGCTGATCATACCTAAGCTTGTAGTAATTGTATCTTCTTTATTCTTCAAACTCAAAGATTTCCAGCGGCTTCCGTTCATTGAACGACCTGAATTCGCCCTATATAATGTTAAACATAGTCACGTGCCCGCAAACCGGTTAACTATATATAAGCTTTAGAGACAGAACAGCAGGAGGTGTTATTTATGATTCATATTGGACTCACAGGATGGGGAGATCATGATGATCTGTATCCTGATCGTACCAAAGCCAAGGACAAGCTTCATTTATATGGACAGTACTTTTCAACCGTAGAGGTCGACAGTTCCTTCTATGCTGTACAGCCTCGGGACCGGATGGCACGCTGGGCAGCTGAGACACCGGATGACTTTTCGTTTATCGTCAAAGCATATCAGGGGATGACCGGGCATCTAAGGGGCAAACCTTATTTCACCAGTACCTCAGACATGTACAAGGCTTTTCGGGAGTCGTTGGAGCCGGTAATGGAAGCCGGCAAAATGCAGGCGGCCCTGTTCCAATATCCGCCGTGGTTTGACTGCAATCGTGATAATGTTAACGAGCTGCGTGAGGTGAGATTACGAATGGAAGGCATTCCGTGTGCGCTTGAGTTTCGCCATCGCAGTTGGTACGAGGATGGCATGCGTGAGCGGACACTTGCTTTTCTGCGGGAACAAGGCTGGATTCACAGTGTCTGTGACGAGCCGCAAGCGGGCTCAGGCTCCATTCCAATTGTACCGCAGGCGACGGATTCGGAGATGACGCTCGTGCGGATGCACGGACGCAATGTGTCTGGTTGGCACCAGAACGGTGCACCCAACTGGCGGGAGACCCGCTATTTGTACCGGTACAACAAGGAAGAATTGATGGAATGGAAAGGATATCTGGAACAGCTGCACGAGCAGAGTAAGGATGTCTATGTGATTTTCAATAACAATTCAGGTGGCGATGCAGCAGCCAATGCACAAATGATGATGGAGCTGCTGGATATGCCGATCCGACCATTCCCTGATCGCACACCTGACGAGGAAGAGGATGGGCCTGAGCAGCTGGAGCTATTTTAAAAAATCTGGGCACGACCATTATATACAGTGACATATAGATTGGAGGTGAAACTATTTTAGATTACTGTTCTAAAATATAGGTTTTAACTACTGTATTTCCATCAAAAACATAAATCCTTTCACAACTATTACATCTCCACACATCATACCGAGGGAATGGTATATAAATAGGATCAATGAAGTCACCTTGATTAATAATGTCGTCCCATTCCTTATCTGTGTATACTGTCAACTCAACATCATTTGGGGCTTTTGAGTTAGAGAGCGTTACGCCACATTTACACTGAAATCTAGCCATATTTTGATCCCCCTGATCTCTAAACATGTTCTTCGTAAGAAATGGACTCAAGTAATGAACCAAATACAGGTACTAGTTTAGTCATATACCAGTTTATATCCGTGATTCTGTTGCAACTCTCTACATTAAGGATTCTTCGATTGATATCAGGACTTATAATTATGGTACCATTCTCTCTAACTAAAAATGTCCCCCCTATATTTGTATCTCTCCAAGTCATAACCACTCCAATTAACTCTTTTTGATTATCCTTTTCGGCTAATATCTTAAACAGTTCTTCTAAAGGAATACATTCATGCTGCCAATCAAAGTCATCTACGTCCCCAACCGGCAGAAAGGTTACTTTTCCATGATCGTTATATGACCAGCCGAATTCTTCGAGTTTTTGGAGAATGATCATTCTCGCGACTGGCTTTGATAAAGCTATCTCTATAGAGGATGAAATAGACATGCGGATCCCCTCCAAATTAATGATATGTGCTCTCTGGAACCATTCTCTTTATATTGAGCCCCAGCCGCTTTGGAACTTTCACAAAATATAATTACGCAGTAAACCACATGTTTATATAATATTTTAATAAATCATGACGTAACTCATTGATTAGTTGATCTTCACCTAATGAAATAGGATAGACGTCACCATCCTCAAACATATTCTTTACCGCCTCATCGTAACTAGTTGCGAATTCCAGGACATAAGAGTTCAGTCCTTTAACGAGGGTTATTTTGTAATAGATACCAGAGTGAAATAACAATGTGCTACCATTTACAATAACCTTTTCAAAGTTCAACTCTTGAATTAAAGCACTCATCTTCTTCTTTAGTTCTATAAAAATCCCTCCTTCTACCCTTCAAGCACCTTAGTCCAGGGTACTGTAAGTATTTCTACATATATTCTGTGAGCTTATAATCAAATCCCCTCTATTCGTTTCAAAAATTCACATAGCTGAATGTTTAATAGTTGAGAAAGAAAAAGACTATTTTAGGAAATCCCTAAAATAGCCTCCATCCACTCTGAAGCTTATGTTAACTCCTCAAGCCTTCTGCATCGTACCCTCTTCTTCAGTAACGTCCATCTCGCTCAGCTGCAGGTTCATTTTATGCGCTTCAATTCCTGCCAGGAGTACAATTCCGATCCCGTGAGTATCGTTCAGAATCCAGCCCAGATCGTCACGATAATAGAGCGCGGTAAAGGAATAACCCGACCCACGGCATACACCATATATATTGCCTTTGTAGTCAATGGACAGCCTTGTCATGCCTTCCCATCCTTTGCGGACAGCTTCCAGATATGGCGCAGGTGTCTCAAGCCATCCCTCGCGAATTCCACGGGCATAAGCGTAGATGAACATCGACGTGCATGAGGTTTCCTCATAGGAGTCCGGACGGTTCAGCACCTGATGCCACAGACCATTTTCCCCTTGCAGCGCCAAATATCCCTGACACAGATCACGGTAGAAACTCAGCAATTCCGAACGCCTTGCATGATCCGGAGGCAGAATGCTTAATAGCTCGGTCAGGGAGAAGAGAACCCAACCGTTTCCACGCCCCCACGGGATGCCTGTTGCCCGTCCACGTACAAAATCATACACATGCGACATGATCTGCTGCTCAGGAATATAGAGATACTGACGGAACAACAGGAACTGGTTAATGGCATCATCCCAATACGCCGTATTGCCCGTCAGTTGTCCATAACGCATCAGGAATGGTGTACTCATGTACAGATCATCACACCACATCGTTTCGTGACGCATCTCTCCGCTTCCGCGAACACGATAAAAGGCTCCATCCTCCAGTCGTTCCTGCTTATCCGTAATGTAACGGGCAATCCGATCTGCCGTATCTCGGCCCCCGCGAATGTCACCCAGTTCCATCGCAGCCAGCAGCGTTGATCCGAACGAACCACAATCATCCAGACTGTCGATCGCAGACAACTGGTTGTTAATTCCCGCTGCACCGTAGGTTTCCCGATCCCATAGACCATAACGGTCGAATGAAGTACTCAGGCCAATATGCTCCCGAACATACTGGATGTAATCGTCACGTTTCAGCTCCTGTCCGATACGCAGAAGTCCAAGCAGCGTAACCCCTAATGGATAGTTCCATTTTCCGTAATGTGTATTTTCGAGATATGGGCGAACGCTTGTATCCGGCTGATCTACCTGCCAGTAAACACCTTTCGATCCATCATCAAACACAGTATCGGTCACGACAATATCTGTGGGTGAAGGTACAGAACCCGGAGTAAATTTCCCGGTATACAACCATACGTCAGAACTGCCAGCAACCGGATGCGGAGAGCTTAATCTCCAGCCAGCTGAACCCGAGAGCCCGGGCGATTCCAGCGTGAACCCCCAATGGCCCTCCCCGGCCTTGGTTTCCCCTCGTGCCACGAGATCGGATAATCCATAGCGGCGCGGCAGTTCCACGCGATAAGGTCCACTTTTGTCTGAGGTATATACTTCCTTACCGTCCAGGTACAAATGAAGGGCACCTTCATGCTGACCTTGCAATACTACAGGAGATGATCCCGACAATGTTACATCCAGCTTGGTCCACGCGTAGGCAACACCCGGTTGCTCTGTACCAAAGATCCTCGCGAAAGAGCCGGCCTTCCGTTCTTCTTCTGTCCATTCTCTTCGTGGGTACCAGGAAAGCCCTGTTTCTTCTTCCGTCATTCCGTCATGGGGAATCGAAGTTACAGGTACATCAAGAGGCTTGGAATACAGCCAGCCTTCCTGACCTTGCCGATCCACTCCCGGAGTGAGGAAATGAAGCGGGAAGTTCTTGAAGGAAGCGGTACCATAAATGCCGCCGAATCCAACCTCGGTTTTGACAAAACAAAGCAAGACGTCATTCCAGCCAACCTTTACGTGAATTGGAATCTGGGTTCTTCGCTCGGGAAATAACTCCTGCAGCAGCTCGGATTTGAAGGTCTCTACCCCGTTGACATAGATCGTTACTGGACTGTAGCAGTTCAGGCCAGTGTTCAGCGTAGTCTCCTGCTGGCTCCATAATTTTCCCCATACGTATACGTACTGCCCTGCACTCGCTTCCGGCCACTTGTCGTCCAGGTTCAGATCGTAACGGTAATCCCCCAGTCTGCGGAAACCTCCACGGTGGTAGGCCCGGAACAGAAAAGAATGTTTGGGATGATCGCCGATATAACGCTGGGCCACCGTCGTCAGAATATCCGGAATTGAATGATGCACCTTACCTGCAATCGACTCGTTTGCATGAAAATAACGAATGATCATCAGCCCCTTCCCTATACCTTGATTCGTTCGGTTAAACGCAATGTCTCCCCTGCACGCACTTCAATGACCTGCTGATCTGCCGTGAACCAGACGGATATGGCCGACGGATTATGGATAATGGATCGGTCTGCTGAACATTCGAGTCGTTTGACCGCTTTCCAATAGGCAATGATCTCGAAATTCGTCGCATACCAGATATCGTCTCTTCCACCAATCTGCTCGCCAAACTGCTCAATGATCTCCCAATTGTCGTTATCATTGAATTCATAACTGTGTCCCCAAACATAGAGCAGGAGCGGTGTACCCGTTTTGGAATGCTGGATAAAACGCTCGGCATGCGCTGCCAGGTCATTTTTATGATGACAGGTCGGGTGCCATTCTAGCGGGCGTTCAGGCAGCGTATATCTGCCGTGGGATTCAACCGTCCGGGCATAGTCCAAGCCTAACCACTCCAGTTTGGTACTCAGTGCACGATCAAACCCTCCATTGGGATAGGCCATTCCCCTCACTGGATAACCAACAAGCTGCTCCAGTGCACGGCGATCCTCCATAATTTCTTCGTTCAATAGCTCATCCGGTACATAAGGCAATGTAGGATGAGTAACCGTATGCACAGCCACTTCATGCCCGGCATACAGTTCAGCGACTTCCTCCGGCTCAATTCGCCCCGGTTTCCCGAGCGTCCCTGAGTTCAGATTGAATGTTCCTCGCAGCCCATAGCGATTAAAAATCTCCACCAGCCTGCGGTCGTGAACCACACCGTCGTCATAACTGAGCGTCAATGCCTTCATCACACCGCCAGGATACCGATCAAACTGAATGCGATGTCCCATCTTGGACCTCCTCCTTACCCTGTTCTTCCACCGTTTCGTTCACCTTAAAATATCGAAAAACGCCTTGGCCTCCACGATTCGCAGATTGCGTGTTTAGAGCAAATACCCCCATCTTCGCACCAACCCAAAGTGCAGTTGTCGCCGTAAACGGTGCACCAATGGGCTGGAAGTCTTTTCCGTTCTTACTCCAGCTAAACTGGCAGCGAGCAGGTTCCTCCAGCGAAAAGCGGAGATGAATGGTCCAACCGGTTTCCGGTGAACCATGCTCACTCCAATCCATTCCGGCTTCTTCCGATTCATCCGCATGCAAATGGTTGTCTGGCTGTTTGGCTCCGCGGAGCAGGGACAACCTGACCGCTCCAGTGTCAGTCTGATAGAGACTCAGGCAAGCATAATCATCACCAAATACAATGAGTCCCGCGCGGTCACCCTCCTGCTTCGGCAAAAAGGTCAGCTTGGTTGTTGCTTCAAAGGCGGAGGCAGGAAGCTTCTGCATAAGCAGCTGCGGAACGCCAAATAAGGATTGTATGCCTTCCGGGTAAGGATGCATATGTAATACAAGTCCCTTGTCCGGAACAACCTCTGCCCATTCGGGACGGGAGTTGGCCTGCCACTGCCACTGAACTCCTATGCGTTCATTTTGGAAATCATCTGAAACATCAGGCACAACAATCGGGTAGGCAGCACCCACATCGGGTTTGGTGTACGCATCCACAGGCTCACCTGTTCCATTTCCTTCACGATCTACGCCAATGACAGGCCATCCGTCCTCGTTCCACTTCATGGGCTGAAGATGAACGATTCGGCCATATGCATCCCGATCCTGAAAATGAATGAACCATGACTCTCCTGATTCCAGTTCCACGTATCCCCCCTGATGAGGACCATTAACATTGGAAGCTCCCTGATGCATCACGATCCGATCCTCATAGGGACCAAACACCTGCTTGGAACGCAAAACGGTCTGCCATCCAGGCTTCACACCCCCGGCAGGGGCAAAGATGTAGTAGTACCCGTCCCGCTTATAAAACTTCGGCCCCTCAATCGTAGGGTGATGAGCTGTACCGTCAAAAACAATCAGCCCTTCATCCAGGAGCCTGCTTCCATCCGGAGCCATGCGGCACACCTTAATCTTGCTTTTTATGCCAGCGCGGCTCTTAGCAAAGGCGTGAACCAAATAGGCTTGACCATCTTCATCCCATAACGGGCAAGGATCAATCCAGCCCTTCACCTCATGGACCAGATGAAGAGGCGACCATTCGCCCTCGGGGTGATCGGCTGTTGTCATGAAGATGCCATCATCCGGCGTGCTGAAGAAAATCCAGTACTTCCCGTCATGATACCGGATGCTTGGTGCCCATACGCCCTTGCCATGAAGCGGTACATCATACCCTTCCAGATCCAGCCGCTGAATGGCGTACTGCACCAGCTTCCAGTTCACCAGATCCTTCGAATGCAAAATGGGCAGCCCGGGTATGTGCGAGAAACTTGAAGCAGTCATATAAAAATCATCGCCGACACGAATGACGTCAGGGTCAGAATAATCGGCATGCAATATGGGGTTGCGATACGTCCCGTCTCCCTGATCCGCGACCCAGACGGCAGCCATTTTTTCCTGTTCTGAATGGGTTGTACTCATATGCGTCTCCTCCACATTTCCAAATTTATTCTTCAACTAATCCAATACCAGCCTCTTGCAAACTATGGCTATCCGAATCAAAATAGGTACCTTCGAGCAGACCAATCAACGTATTGGTGATGCGTACTTCGATCTCGTTGTCTCCTGAACGGAGCCATGAAGTATCTCCACTCCAGCGATACGGAGACCAGCAGCGCACGCCAAGGCTATGACCGTTGACCAGAACCTCCGCCACATCCTGCACAAGCCATTCACTGAATTCGAGTTCAAAGGATTCGGCATCCGCATCAGGCTGATCCAGCCAGAAGCTGCGTTTATAGCTCATCTCTCCTGCATAATACGGGTACAGGGGCTGTGGCTCAGGCGTGATCCGAATGGCCGTATCCAGCTCACGGACCAAGGAGACCATCCCTTCGTGATGAAACTCCACGCCAAACCGTCCCTGCAGATACAGTGGATCGAGGATTCCTTCCTCATCCTTCGTGACCTGTACCGTAATCGTTATTTCATTCAAGCCTGTGCGCAGCCACTCATTGATATCACAGCTAATGTTGGTATAATCTGTGATCTCCACGGACTCGAATTGATCAGGCCCAATTGTTTTGCCGTTGATCTCCATGATCCATGCCCCTGCAATGGCTGCCTGATCCATAAATAGGCTGCACTCCGGCAAAGCCGTTCCCAGTTCAAAAGCTGTGGTGTACCGGCATTGAATCGGATAGGCAATTGCCGCTTTCTTGGGCGTGCCAAATACCTGATTAAACTGAACAGGCAAGTGATGATGTCCTGACAATTCAGCCGCTTGATCGATAAAAGGCTTAACGCCTGCATGCTTGTTTTCCAAGATCACGCCATTGTCATTCGTTGCCGTAAGATGGAACTGTCCAATCCGAAGGGTATTGGGCTGAATGGTCTCCAGTCGCCATGGCCCTTCTACAGGTAAAATAAGGGGCGCAGATGGCATATGTGCAGCATCAGGCTTGAATGGTGCAGCCACTTCGGTCTGAGCGATGTTACCCGGTATATCCTCAGAAGATTTTGCTTGCAGAGTCAGCCGCACAGCGTGTGCTTCATACCCGGCAAACCCGAGTGAAATACACCATTCGCCCCCGCTGCTGGTCAGCGGCAAGACTTCCCGTTCTCCTGTCTCCAGATTAAGCCGCTCTGCCAGCACACGTTTATCCGATGAGACATCCGTACTGCTCCATAACTGCTTGGCAACAACCTTCAATTGTCCCTTTAATTGCCTACCCTCCTGATTGGACAGGAACACCATATATTCACCATCCGATAATTGACGGGTCTGCATTAACAAGGAGGCACTCTCTTCCTCCATAATCCAACAGATAGGCTCTGGCAGCACCTGGTCCAGCAGCAGCGAGATTAATTCAAGCGTTGAATCATCCCCCTGACCTGCACCAACCGGAAGGAAGTAGGCTTCTCCCTCCCCTTGCTGCCACATTAATTCACAGCTGCCTTGTCTGAAATCCCCGGCATGACCCCAATACTCTTCCTCGGGTTGATCCCCTGCACCGAAGAAGTCTGCTGCTTCATTGCCTTCTGGACTTCCTTCCTGAATCGAGATGTACGGAGGCAGTCCGACTGATATGACGGTTCCTCCTTGCTCAGCAAAACGTCTAACCTGCTTCCAGGCATCTGCCTCCAGGTTTAGCATCGGCGGAAGGATAAGTACTTCGTATCTGGCAGCACCAATCCGAATCGTTCCATCCGCAAGTTCGGCTTCGGCCAGCAGCTCAGGGTCCAGATGGTCATAGTCACGTCTGTTCTCTAGCAGATGTACACCAATTCGCATCCAATCATTCGTAAGCCGCTCCAGTCTCGCCCGTTCGGCTTCATCCTCACCGCTGTATTCAAACCCATGCAGCGGATTTCCCATCAGGCTCCAGAAAGTGGTCGTCGGATCAAGAACAGCAATCCGAATATCGGCTGTCCCCGTGCTCATGAGATAACTTATTCGTCCCGTGTAATCTCCAAGCTTGCGGAAATGCTTCCAGTATGGATTTTGCAGAAACTGGGATGGCGGTGCATCATGCTTCGTTAACCCGCCAATTGTATAGAAAAAAGCGTGGAAATTATAGAAATTCGTGCCCATGGCTGCCATCCGGTCAATCATCCATTTCGCATCCTGAAGCGTCATCGACCAGCCCACACTATGAAAACACTCGATCAAATTGCGGCTGCGTCCCAGCTGTCTCGCCAGGGAGCTCACCATCTTCGGATTATCACGCATTCTCTTGCCGTACCGTTCCAGAATCCAGGATAAGGGGCGTCCGATCTTCTCATGTGCGGAGTCTCCCCCGGGCATATGGCTGAACAACTGAGTCGTCATCCGTACGCCAGGAACCTCTGCGGCATACTGGATTCCCGCATCCTCGCACCAGTCATGCACCTGCTGATGGTATGACTCCCTGAGAAGCAGATGCAGCGATTGATAATAGTCATACCGAATACGGGCCGAGTCCGGAACATCACCGTATAACAGGGCAGGAAGCGAATCAACGAGACTGTATCCGCAGCGTTCACGGAAATATGCAGGCAGCTGAGGAGACCAGGGAATACGTCCGAGCGGTGCAATTTCATCCGAAAACATGCCTTTGATAACGCTGTCAAAATGTGTTCCAACAGCCGCCGCATATCGGTCATGGGTAAGTTCAATAAAACGGCTCATCGCTTCCCTGTGGCACGGGTCAACAAAATGGCCGTAATATTTGAAATCATCCATCTCCACTTCCTGAAACAGGATTACATCCCAATTCCCTGCCGGGGGGTCCCAAACCAGGCGGAAAGCCGTCCGATATGTAAAAAATCGCTTGCGATTATACGACGTGAGACCCGTCTCCTGATATACCTGATCGGTCTGGATATTACCGATGTGGTGCCGCAGATCGATAGACTTATCCCATAACCGTCTACCCTCTGCGTCTTTTGGTATGGCTTTGGCGACCAAAATTCGCCCCCACGGTAACTCATGGTTCACAGCTTCTCCGCCCTGCACATGTAACCGCTGATGCACGAGCTGGCGCTGCTTGGCTTCAGGGAAATCCAGGGTGACCTCACCGCCTGCCATGCCGCTAGGATAAGGGTATTCGTCATACAGCCAGACTTCCATGCCGCAGGTCTCGGCTGCTTCCACCGCAATCCGAACCTTATCAAACCAAGCATCCGACAGATAGGGGATCTGCAGCCCCTGACGCGGACAAATGAAAAAACCGCCCACACCTTGTGCTGACATTTCTTTCACTTGCCGTTGGATCTGCTCTTCCTCCATATCCCCATTCCAAAACCAGAACGGATGAATCCGGTACTGCGCGGCGGGATTCGCAAATGCCTCCCCGTTCCACATGTCGCTTTCCTCCCTGTTAAAAAGAGTCTTTTCTTCTTCCATTACGGTTCATTTATGTTCATGTACGTTTGTTTGGCTAAGATTATACCTTAAAAAAAGCGGTTAGGGAGCCTGTAAATACAAAATGTTTTAAAAAATTGATATAGATGGAAATGCCCGACAGCTTCTGTTGTACTTACGTACGGCTGCCGGGCTCTGGATTTTGACTACTTCAATGCAGCGTACAATTCGTTGACTTCCTTCACGTACTCATCACCGCCGCTGCTCTTCCACAGTGCGATTGCGTCCTGGAATCCCTTCTCATCAATCTGTCCCACAATGAATTTGATACGGGCATCGTTGATGATGTTATCCAGCTGGGGCCCTTTCTGTGCATAAACATCAGAGATCAAGGGTTCACCCGGATTCGGAACAACGATCTCCTCGTTGGCCTTTTGTACCTCTGCTACCTTCTCACGCACCGGCGTCGGCTCAACCCGGAAGGCGCGGTCTTCCGGAAGGAACATCAAAATTTGGTTCAGACCCTGCAGATCTCGCAGTGCAAGCTTGTCGGTGGTTGGAACAACATATTCCCCTTTTTTCTCATATTGTTTACCTTCCAGACCATTGGACAGCAAAGCCTGGAGCTCCGGCTCGTTCAATTGATCCAGGAATGCGAGCACCTTTTTCAGATCTTCTTCCGTTTTCACACCACTTTTGGAGACGGCAATCATACCGGAGTAGCCTGAGGTAGGCATGTCACGCAGCCCTTTGGGCCCTTCCACCGCCTGAAGCACATCCACCCGCCCTGTGGCCGATGGGTCCTTCTCCAGAATTTTCTGATCCATCCGCTGTGCGTTATCCGCTACATCGATCATGGCACCCGCCTGCCCGTTGACAAACGGATCAGGCAGCTTGGTCGCATCCATCACGGCAAAGTCCTTGTTCACCAAACCTTCACTGTAGATCTGACGGAAAAACTTCAGTGCTTCCATATACTCGGGTGTTTCGTGTGCCGGAATCAAATTACCGCTGCCATCATCGCCCCATTTGTTGGGCGCACCAAACCAGATCTGCATATTGTCCCATGGCCCGTTAAATTTGCTCGCTACCAAACCGTACGTATCATCCTTGCCGTTGCCATCCGGATCATCTGTAGTGAATGCTTTTAGCACATTATAAAGATCGTCCAGATTTTTGGGTGCTTCCAGACCCAGATTTTCCAGCCAATCCTTCCGGATCGTTATCCCGTTACGTCCCAGCGGTCTTCCCCGGTAGATGCCGTAGGTTTTGCCGTCAATGGAGGCATTGTTCGTAATAATTTCATTCATCTGGCTCAAATTCGGGTAGTCTTTCAGATAAGGCCCCAGCTCCCAGAAAGCCCCGGTACGTGCAGCGTTAATGAAGCTTGGGGATTTGCCAAGCACGACCATCACGTCGGGCAGCTTGCCGGAGGCCAGAGTAATGTTGAATTTGTCCTCATAGGAGCTGCTCGGCACCCACTGCAGATTCACATCCACTTTGGTTAATTCCTCAAGCTTCTGGATGACCGGGCTGTTTTCAGGCGGATTTTCGGCTTCAAAGTTCGGAAGCATGATGGTAATCTGATCAGTTCCACCTGCAGCCGCTTCGCCCGTATCGTTGGTTTTGTCCGTGGAGCAAGCTCCCAGAGCCGTGCTCAGTAACAATGCTGCCGAAAGTACAAGTGCTGTTTTTTTGATTCCTGCTTTTTGTCCCATACGTTCTCCCCCTTGGCTTTTAGCCTTTGATTGAGCCTAACATGACACCTTTGGCAAAATGCTTTTGCAAAAACGGATACACGAGCAAAATCGGAATGGTACCTACCACGATGACGGCCATTTTAATGGACTGTTCCGGTGGCTGTACGAAATTGGGATCCATATTGGCCATATCCCCAACGCTTGCCTGCGAGAGCAGAACAATCTGCCTCAGCATCACCTGCAGCGGCCATTTGCCACTGTCGGAAATGTACAGGAGTGCCGAGAAGAAGTTATTCCAATGCCCTACGGCATAAAATAACGCAAACGTGGCAATCACCGGTTTGGATAATGGCAGGACAATTCGCCAGAGTACCCCGAGATCCGAGCAGCCGTCGATACGGGCCGCTTCCTCCAGCCCGGGCGGCATTTGCTGAAAAAAGTTTTTGACAACGATTAAATTAAAAGCGCTGATTGCGCCAGGAAGCATAAGGGCCCAGTAAGAATCGAGCAATCCCAGTCCACGGATGACAAGATACGTCGGGATCATTCCTCCGCCGAACAGCATGGAGAAGATCACCATGTTCATCATGACGTTGCGTCCCCAGAAGTCGCTTCTGGATAGCGGATAAGCCATCGTCAGCGTGAAGAACAGATTGACCAGCGTGCCTGCTACCGTCACAAATACGGAGACGCCAATGCTGCGGAAGATGGTAGACGAAGAAAAAATATACTCATACGCGCTGAAGGAGAAGACTTTCGGAATGAGAAAGAAACTTCGTTCCGTAATCTCGGCTTCGGTCGCGAACGAATTTCCTATAATATACAGGAAAGGAAGGACAGTCAGTATGCCCAGGATACCCAGCATGATGTAATTGAAAATATCAAATACTTTGCCGGCAGGGCTGTTGTAGAGACGGCTGTTCATGGGCTTTCCTCCTTATGAATTCATGCAGAATGCCTGCTTAATAAATCCCCGGATGGCCAAATTTTTTGGCAAGTTTATTGCTGCCGAGCACTAGGATGATACCCACGACCGATTTGAATAATCCTACCGCAGTACTGTAGCTGAATGCCCCTTGCGTAATCCCTACCGTATAGACATAGGTATCAAATACATCGGCCACGTCGCGGTTAAGCGAATTGGTCATCAGATAAATCTGTTCGAATCCCGTATCCAAAAAGTTCCCCAGTCTAAGGATTAGCAAAATGACAATGGTTGTGCGAATCGCCGGCAGCGTAATGTGCCACATGCGTCGTAATCGTCCCGCACCATCCACAATAGAGGCTTCATACTGCTCGGTGTCCACGCCTGCGAGTGCGGCCAGGAAGATGATTGTTCCCCAGCCCATCTCCTTCCACATCATCTGAATGATAATCAGTGGACGAATTGAACCCGGACTGGATAATACATCAATTGGCTTTCCCGTTATCCAGGCAATCAGGTCGTACAGCACCCCGCCTTGAGGGGTCAGGAAGACGTAAGTGATACTGGCGATAATCACCATGGACACGAAATGGGGTACATACACCAGCGTTTGAATCGTTCTTTTGAAGAACGCCACCCTAATTTCATTTAATAAAAGGGCAATAATGATCGGTGCCGGGAAAAAGAATATGAGATCATATATGGCAAGGACCAGCGTGTTACGCAATAACCGGAAAAAGTCTGGATTGGAGAAAAAGGTCGTAAAGTTCTCCATGCCCACCCATTCACTGTCCTTGATACCGAGAAAAGGCTGATAGTCCTGAAAGGCAATGACGATTCCCCACATGGGCAAATATTTAAAGATAACAAAGTACAGAAATCCGGGAAGCACAAGCACGTACAGCCATTTGTTGCGCTTGATCTGCCTCTTCCAGTTGGACTCCCGCTTCATCGGCATGGTGGCCATTTCCGCCTGGGCTGCCGCTGTGGTACTTCCATTCCATTTGGTCTTCCCGTTCATAATCTCTCCCCTCCCTCATTTATGTAAGCGTTATCAATTGAGCTTGTAATTCAGACTATACAGAGCCCCCTTTTCCGGTAACCTTCATTTTTTGCTTACATACTGGGCGAGGCCACAAAGCCCGCTATGACGCCACTTTCGCTTCTATTTGGACATTTTGCATTGTACTCCATTGCACATTTTTGCAGCCTTATCCTTCTTTGTTTGCATTCTTCTCAACAAGAAAAACCGGAATCCGATGGTTCGGATCCCGGTGAGACAGCAAGGTGGTACACAGGTCATTTACCAAACCACTGATCCCGATACTGGCTTGGCGTTACCCCCTCCTGTTTTTTGAAGATGCGATTAAAATAACTGTGCTGATAGCCAACAGCAGCTGCGATGTCATTAATTTTCATCGTTGTCTCACGCAGCAGCTGTTTGGCCGCCTCCATTCGGACCTTTGTCAAATAATCAATAAAGTTCATGCCCGATACTTGCTTGAAGGCTTTGCTAAGGGCATAGGGAGTCATCTGTTCTGCATCTGCGCAGCCTTCCAGTGAGATTTCGTTACGATAATGCTCATCCATATACAGCATCGTCCGTTCCACCACCTGTTTCAACGGCTCCTGCGATCTCATCTCGATTTCCTGTATATATGGCACCAGTACTTTACTCATCATCCACTGCTTCATCTGTGCAGGTTCGCGAATTGCAGACAATCGTTCGTACATATTGCTGCCTCCGAACAGCTTATAAGGTGTTACCCCCGTCTGCAGCATCATATGCTGAACACTTCCGAGCAGCTGCAGCATCATCTGCTGTACCTGAAACTCGGTACTGCCCGTCCGGGCGATTTCGCCCATAAATTGTTCCAGCACCCGATCCGCTTCCTCCTGCTTACCGAGCCTGATTGCCTGAATCATCTCACGTTCCAAGCCCAGCGGATAAGCTGCTTCTTCCGCTCTGCGGAAACACTGCTCATCTTCCAGATCGAGTATCTGACTCCCTTCCTCTATGCTGCGATAAGCAACCGCCTGTTCCATCTCAACAAAGATGCCGGGCAGCTCATGCAAGGAATCAGCGGAGTGACTAATCATGACCGTGACATTCATTTTTAGCGTCTTCCCGATAACCTCTACCAGTTCCTGACCCCAGAGCAATGCCTGCGGCTTGAGCTGTTCATTCTTCGGTGCAATGACAAGCATGGCTGAAGAGAGGTCATGAAAGTTCATCATACTGACTTGGTTAAAATAGCTTTTGGCCACCTCTTCAATGATGTTTACAGCTGCAAAGGTCACCAGGCCGGTATCCTGGCTTCCAAATCGTCCCTGCAGCCGGGCATAACCCGTAAAATACATTTGCAGCAGCAAAAACTGCTGGCCCTCCACTTCGAATCCGAGATTCTTCATGCGCTTCTGGAGGTCTTCCTCGTTGTAGGCATATAAGTGTCCTTGAACCAGCTGCAATACAAAGCTGTCACGCAAATGCGGCAGCTGCTCCTGCAATTGACGATGTGCGGTAAGGCTCCGGGAAGTCAGCTCATTCCACTGCTGTTCCAGCAGCTGGAATTCGTCCAGCCTCGGATTGGCATGAGCCTCATGTTTGCCTGGTGTCAGAAGATGAAGCATTCTCGCCACAGGGGAGTAAATCCGCCGGGAAGCAAGCCAGGATAACATGAGCCCCAGCAGCAGGCTACCTGCGCTCGCAATGACAATAATTTTGGATACCAGCTTCACCGGTGATGTCACAGATGTCAGCGGTGCAGCGGAGACGTAGGTCCAGTCGGAATCAATTCGGCTTAAGGAGCCGTAGGATACGGAGTAGGTCTGATCTTCATATTTGAACAAAAAAGACGCGCTGTCAGCATGCTGTGCAACCTCTTCCTTAAGCTGCTGTTCAAAGGTGGAATTCTGCTGACCCCCTCCCGGATTACCGGTGACCAGCGTATTGCCTTCCTGATCCATAAGAAAGGTTAGGCCTTCGTCATAAGGAGTAAGCGTTTTCAATAAACTGGCGACTTTCTCGTTGTCCAGAGTAATGATGAGTGCACCAAACGGGTTATTATGTTCGCCCGGGATTTTATGTACCAGAACCAGCGCGTTGCCTGCATCGGTATGCAGCAGGCTGCTATTCATGGCAGCTGCTGGTTCAATGCTTGCATTTGATACCCAGTCTGTCCAGTACACATGATTGCCCATGGCTAGGTAGCGGTCATAGGCTTTTATTTTCGCATCATCTAATAATTCGTTATACTCCCGGTTAAACAGGATCGGCTTCGGTTCCTGCAAATACAGCTGTGCAGACTTAATCAGGGGATGTGACCCTTCCAGTACATATAATGTGGTAACGATCTCCTGCGTTTCATTAAAATAATAGACAAAGTCCAGGGTTCGCAGTGCATTGCCAAACCTTGGTTCAAAGGCCCAATGCGACAGGGTCATCTCCAGGTAAGCCAGCTGGTCGTCCACATTGCGTGCCCGATTCTCGATCTGGCTTTGATGCATGCGATTGAATTCATTTTCCATTCTGCCAACCACCAGCTGGTACATCACGATACCTGTAATCAATCCGGGGATGCTGGCAATGAGCAAAATAATCATCAGGCTATTCCGGTAAAAACGTCCTTTATGGCGTCCAGGAGTAAACCTCGGTAAACGCACCAATCGACCTGGCGCTCTCTCTCTTTTAGTCGTTTCCATCATCATTCACCTGCCTGCTTGCATGTGGTCTGACTATCATGGGAACTTCCCCAACTCCCCTGCTGAGAAAATATGGATGAAATCCGTTTCCTGTATTATACTCACAATTTCCGGCGGAATGGAACGGTACACAGCCGATCATTTTTTAACCAATGTTTTATTAAGATGCCAAAATGGATTACAATAGGATAAAGCAAAACATGAAGGAGGCTTTTTTAATGAAAGAACAGACTTATTTTCAAGAGAATAGAGAAAAACATCTGGCAGAACTGAATGAATGGCTGTCCATTCCCAGCATTTCGGCCATTTCGGCTCATAAAGAGGATATTAACCGTGCTGCACAATGGGCGGCAGATGCACTGACACGTGCAGGCATGGAAAATGTAGAGGTTATTCAAACCGCTGGACATCCGATTGTCTATGCAGACCACCTGCATGCTCCTGGCAAACCAACAGCACTGATCTATGGACACTATGATGTACAACCTGTCGATCCGCTTAACCTATGGGAAACGCCTCCCTTCGAACCTACTGTTCGGGACGGAAAACTGTTCGCACGTGGAGCGACAGATGACAAAGGACAGATCTTCTTACATATCAAAGCCGTAGAAGCCCTGCTGGCTGAAAACAAGGAACTTCCGGTTAACGTGAAGTTCTGCATCGAAGGCGAAGAGGAAATCTCCAGCCCGAACCTGCCGATCTACCTGAATGACAATACGGACAAGCTTCGTGCAGACATGGTATTGATCTCCGATACTTCCCTGCTCGAAAAAGGAAAACCGGCGATCTCCACAGGTCTGCGCGGCCTTTGCTCGCTTGAAGTGGATCTGAACACAGCTAACACCGACCTGCACTCCGGCTCCTTCGGCGGTGGTGTACCGAACGCACTGCATGCGCTCGTATCCCTGCTCGCTTCACTGCATGATGAGCAAGGCCGCGTAAGCGTGGATGGTTTCTATGATGGCGTTCTCCCCCTCTCTCCGGAAATGAGAGAAGAGTTCGTGAAGCAAGGCTTCAATGAAGAGCAGCTTCGCCAGGATCTTGGACTGGAGCAATTGTATGGCGAGGAAGGCTACTCGTTCGTGGAACGTGTTGGCGCACGCCCAACACTGGAGCTTAACGGTGTATGGGGAGGCTTCCAGGGTGAAGGTACCAAAACCGTCATCCCAAAAGAGGCTCATGCCAAAATTACCTGCCGCCTAGTTGCCGACCAAGACCCGCAACAGGTGCTGGATCGCATTGAAGCACACCTGCGTGCACACGTACAGCCAGGTGCCACGCTGCATGTGAAACAAATTGAGAAAGCCTTTGCGTTCAATACCGATCCGACCGATCCGATCCTTCAAAAAGCGGCTGACGCTTACGAGCAGGTGTATGGCGTTCGTGCCCTGTTTACCAAAGATGGCGGTTCCATCCCGATCGTTGAGAAGCTCTCCCGTGTTCTCGGCGTTCCTGCCGTGATGATGGGCTTTGGTTTGCCGGACGAGAACCTGCACGCACCAAATGAACACTTCAACCTGGAGAACTTTGATAAAGGGTTGTTGACGATTGTACAATTTTTGAAGAGCTTGTAAAGTTAAAAAACTCGTTACACGAGGACACTACGCTGGGAGAATAAGCTTCCGATCGCTGTTATCCCCGGATTTCTTTGATTCCCTTTGTTAAAGGGAGAAATCCCGGTGATAAACACAAACGCTCCGCTTCTTCAGCTTTTTTCTCCCCGCTCCGTTAATCGTGTAAATAGTTATCCAACTTAAGTATAGATAGAGGAATAACAAATAAAAGCGATGGCCCTAACGGCTGTCGCTTTTATTTGAGTCGATTTCGTTCCCTTCACTACTTTTGCAGCAATTGCCCAAACTTATTTTACGATTGAGGCTACCTTTACATGTGGATAGAGGTAAAGTGCAATTTAAAAAGAAGAGTGTCCCGTTTGTTTTATGACGGGACACTCTTTTTGTCGTTGAATTAGTAGCGCGAGGTTAGAAGTTAATGTTTAATCTGACACCTGGACCATTTAACGAACTGAGCGAGCGTTATTAGGCTGATTACTATGAAATGGTTGGTTTAACGAATCAGAGACGTGTTATTCCTGGCTGTGGACGTATCTCGAATAGGTAAACGTTGCATTAAGATGACTGGAGTTCGTTATCTTTGGCATTCTGTACGGAGCCTTGCGATAAGGTGGTATGGATTCGTTAGAAGTGGTGGAATACAGGAAAAGAGACTCCCCTTAGGGAAGTCTCTCTTGGTTTACATCACTTATGTTCTAAACGTCGTAAATCTTAGCTTGTGCACCATCTGCGTCAGATGGGTAATCTCCTGCTGAACATTGGACGTATCCGTCCCCGCCATCGCCTGATTGGCCCGCAGTGTTCTACGGGTATTCAGCATGCCATCGATCAATTTCATGACGGTGTTTCGTCCACGATGATCGACAATCATATATTTTTTGCGTGCATCCAGCTCTACCCATACGATATTGCGGAATGAGTTAAACAGGTGTCTGCGGTACTGCTCCATATCGGCTTCATTGTAATGCTCACCATAAAAGGCATAATATCCGTGCACGTGCAGTTTTTCCGCCAGCTCTGTGAGGAATGGATCGAACTCGAGCATAGCGTTACGTTCCATGTTTCACGCCTCCGTTATGCGTGATCCGCAGATCCCGTCTTTTTTTGAGACTATTTTAACACATTACTCACCCGATTGCCTCTCCAGCGGAAAACCGTCATGCTTCTGATCTTACTCCTGATGATAAAGTTCTGTACCCTCTGCATCATAAAAGCTCAACTGAAATTGCGGAGAAGGATTCCATATGCGTTCATCGGCGATGACCACATACTTCTCACCACCATAATTATACTTGCGGGTCGTCCCGTCTATCGTAAGTGTATACAAGTTGGCCTGCTTCATAATCTCCGGATCGTTAATTACAAGTCCCATAGCCCCCTTGGTTAGCCCACCAAACACCACGTCATCCTTGTGATCATATCCCGATTTGGAAAAGTGCTGTTTGTCTTTGAACGCATAAATGACGTCCTCACCGAAGATATAGTATAGGGACTTATCGACCTGATGTATGAGGACCTGATCCAGATTTTGATCCTGAATAAATGCCTCTACATCTGCTTTATTAATCGATTTGTTAGCTTTGATCCAGTACCCGATGCTAACTATTAATGCAGCAACAACGGCAACAATTAGCACGATATCCATCTTTCTAAATTTTCGAATCATTCATTGACCAAAACCTTTCACCTTGCTGCCTAACCGTCAATCGCTCTGCCTTTAATCCATACACCCTCAATACCCAATTTCTGGTTAAGCAAAACGATATCTGCCTGTTTCCCTGCAGCCAGGGAACCGGTGCGATGGTCGATTCCGAGCAGGCGTGCCGGGGTGAGACTGGCTGCGCGAGATCCAGCGTTCAGGCTCATGCCCACGTCCTGTACCAAATAGCGGAAGCCACGAATCATCGTCAGTGTACTTCCAGCGAGGGCACCGCCGTCCTTCAATCTGGCTACGCTCTCCTTCACAATCACGGGCAGGTCGCCGATTTTGTATTCCCCGTCTTCCAACCCGGCAGCGGACATGGCATCTGTGATCAGCACGAGCTGATCGTCAGACTGCTTCAGCTGGGCAAGGATGGAGATCGCCGCAGGGTGCACATGAATGCCATCAGCAATCACTTCAGCACTGATTCTTGGATCACTCAGCACGGCTCCCGCAGCTCCGGGATTACGATGATGCAGCGGAGTCATTGCATTGTAGGTATGTACGGCGTGATGCAGCCCGGCTTCAACCGCTCGCTCCACCTCTTCGTAGGTCGCATCCGTGTGACCGAGCGCTGCTGTAATCCGCTGCTGACGCAGCCATGCAATGACTTCAAGTGCCCCTTCCCGTTCCGGCGCCAGCGTGACCTGGCGAATCAGGCCGGGATACTCTTTTTCCCATTCTGCGAGCCAGGATACATTGGGCAGTACAATATGTTCCGGATTCTGCGCACCAGGCCATTTTGGACTGAAAAACGGTCCTTCCAGATGCACCCCCTCAAGCTGGGCGTATGGCATGGGCTTGGAACGATAACGGTCCACTTCAGCGAGCACCCGATCCAGTCTGTCCTTCGGAGCAGTCATGGATGTTGCAAGCATGGCAGTCGTACCCTGCGTACTGTGAAATAAAGTAATCTTGTCCAACACTTCTTGGCTCGCATCCATGAAATCCTCTCCATAGCCACCGTGGACATGGATATCAATAAACCCGGGGACGATAACGCCCCCAGCGGGTACAGGCACGGAGACCGCCTGATTACGAATAGATGCCGGCAGACCTTCCGGTGACCCGGCATATATGATTTTCCCTTCGGTCCAGGCGAGCAGGCCATCCTGCGCCAGACCTTCAGGCAGTACCATTTTACCGCGAAGAAGATAAATGGGGCTGCCGTTCTCTTTTTTGGATTGGGCTATGTCATTTCCGTTCATTTTACCAACCTCCCGGCAGCACGATCCAGCAGGACAACCACATTCGGATGGCATTGCAGCAAGGACGCAGGACACTGGGTTGTAATCGGCCCCATGAAGGCTTCGCGAATGATTTCGGCCTTTTCCTCACCGCGGGCGATCAGCAAAATTTGTTTGGCTTTCAGAATCGTACCTACACCCATCGTTATGGCCTGAGCCGGGACTTCATCGATACTTGCAAAAAAACGGGCATTGGCCTTGCGAGTCTCTTCTTTCAGATCCACCACATGCGTGCGTCCGGTCAACTCATTCCCCGGTTCGTTAAAGCCAATGTGTCCATTATGTCCGATACCCAGCAGCTGAAGATCTACAGGTCCCAGGTCATCCAGCCGCTGTTCATACATGGCACATTCCTGGTCCAGGTCGGCTGCTTGCCCGTTTGGTACATGCGTTTTCGCCAGATCGATATCAATATGATGAAAGAGCTGCTCATTCATGAAGCTGCGATAGCTCTCCTGATGCTCCACCGGAAGCCCGACATACTCATCCAGATTGAAGGAAGAAGCCTGCGCGAAGCTCACCAGACCCTTCTGATACAAGCTAATGAGCTGTTTATAAATGCCCACCGGAGAACTTCCCGTTGCGAGTCCGAGCACAGCCCGTGGTTTCGTTTGCAGCAAGCTGGCAATCAGGCCAGCACCTGTAGCATTAAGGTCTTCTTCATTTTCAAAAATACGTATATTCATCTCACGCACCTCCATGTTTTTGAACTCGATAGGACTGCACATTGTGATACGATTGTTCCAGTTTGGGGATAAAGCGGTCAAAATCGGCACTCATCATGCCTGTAAACAAAATATCAATGACATGCAGCAGCGCAATCCGGGAAGCCATATCTCCCCGTCTCATGCCCTCTTCCAGTGAAGACGTAAATAAAGGAATATCGGATACGCCGGCCAGCTTGTTGTTACCGTAGGAAGTAAGTGAGATTGTTGCAGCTCCCGCCTGTTTGGCGCAATGCAGGGCATCGATGGTCTCTGGCGTTTCCCCCGAGTAGGACACGGCCATGGCCACATCTCCTTCACTTAGCGAGGAAGCTGACGTAATCTGCATATGTGAATCCGAAAAGGCCGTACAGCTTTTGCCAATTCGCACGAGTTTCTGATAGAAATCCTGTGTCACGATGGATGAGGTCGCAACACCGTACAGGTCAATGCGACGAGCATGGCATAATAGCTGAACTGCATGCTCCAATCTGCCCAAATCCAGCAGCCGGGTGGTATCCGCAATGGAGGCAAGGTGGTTGGCTTCGATGGCCTCCACAATTTTGGACAACGGATTGCCTGCCACGATATCCTGATAAGCCGTTTTGTCCGTCGAATGAGACAGCTCTGCGGCCAGCTTCATTTTGAAATCCGGGAAACCCTTGAAGTGAAAGGACTTACAGAAGCGGGTGACCGTTGCCGGACTGGTTCCGCTTTGTTCAGCAAGATAATTAATCGTCCAGCCGGGGATATCCGACGGAGATTGCAAAATAACCTCTGCAATCCGCCGTTCCTGCGATGGAAGTCCATCCAGCTCTTGCTGTAACGCATGTATGATGGCTGCCATAAGTCTTCTCCTCTGAAAATAATTTTTATATTTTTAAAAGAAATAAAGAAAATAATTTTTATAATTTCATTTTAATCAAGCTCCATCTGCAAATCAAGGGAATTTACTCCATGTTCAAAATGAAAGTTTACATCAACGCTTCTTGAAGCAGACAAGACATAAGGCTTATAGTAAAGAGAATGCAGTCTATGGATCAACGAAGGAGCACCCTCAAGTGAATCAACGACAACAACAAAAGATAATCCCTTCCTTCTGGGTTATTGCTGTCAAGCAAAGCGGTGGTCGGGACTATTATGCCCTGTATGCAGTCGACTGGAAACGTGGCGGAAGAATGAGCTGGGAAGGCTGGGACCGCCTGGAGGATTTGTTGCAGTTTCATATTCCGGTCAGGCGAAAAGCGGGAAGTCGGAAGTCTGCTTCGCAACCAGCTGCCAAAATCGCCAAAAAGGCGCTCTATCTACATCTGGATGAGGCCCGGTACGAGGCGTTGGAGCAGCTCTTTTATCAGCCTTTTTCGAAGAGCTCATGGAGATTGTTTATTCGAGAAAACAGCGTTATGTAGGGAGTTCATTTCTTTTCAGGATATAACAAAAAAAGCCTCTCCCTAATCCGATGAAGAACAGGGAAAGACTTTGAAATGAACTCAAATATACTTCATTCCATTCCGTTAACTCATCTTATACATTGTGTGGCAAGGCTATCTTGTCTCCAATCAACAAACTACTCCAGACCATCATACCGCTTCAAAAACTCACTGGCCAGGCTACTTTCTGTCATCAATATAACCGATTGATTCTCCAGTTCTTCAGCCTCATCATCATCGGTCATCGACATGAAGAACGTAATGTCTGCTTTGGATTGTCCGTACCGGGCAAAAACTTCATTCGGTGTTTCACTCACAACCTTGGCAATAATATTAATCATCTCATCCTTATAATGCTGAACATCTTCCGTTGCATACAACAATCGGCTAATATGATTAAAATGTGTATCTTCGCCATACTGATATTCGGAGCAGCCCCATCGATAGTAGATTTCGTCCTGCTCACTGTCACACAGTCCTTCTTTTTTCATCCTGGCAATATGCCTCGCTAGCGATTCCTCCGTATTTGCCGCCATAAACAGGGTAATCCAGTCACTGTCTGTTCCAAACGCGCAAGCATATACCTTTTCATGCTGCATCTCTTGCAGTGTTTGCTCCAGATCGGGAAGAAAGCCGGCTCTAAACTTGTCCTCAAATTCCTTTAAGAAGTGATTCATTTTTCTTTCCTCTCATTTCTTATGTAATCATGATCTATAAGCTTATTATGGTTGATTTTAACATTAGGAGCAACTGTTCTCACTGACTTTGACTTGTTACTTTATGCTTGCTTTCCTCGGCTAAAAAGCAAAAAAGCCTTGCCCCATTCTTCATCATTTAAAGAATAGAGAAAGGCTTTCATGCTGCTTCAACTTCCTAACTGTTATTCGCGTCAGATCTTCAGTTCTCCGAGCTTAATCAGCTCTACAACTGCTTGCGAACGACCCTTAACATTGAGTTTCTGCATCACATTCGAAATATGGTTACGCACCGTTTTCTCGCTGATGAATAACTGCCCTGCGATGTCACGCGTCGTTTTGTCCTGAACCAGCAATTCGAATACTTCGCGTTCACGGTGGGTCAACAAAAATTTGCTTTTATGATCGATACCCTTCAATGTTCACCCCTCCTTGCTCGGGTTGTGTTGGTGTAACAAGGTTAAGGGGATACAGTCAACTCATCTTATGTCAGGTCAAGGGCGATGGTTCAGTTTTATGAAAAAAATGGGCAGTCATTTGTTGATCCTTGGTAATGGAAGATACACACCGTTATGTAGTTCTGCTTTTTCTTAGATGTTGCGATAAAAAAATATGCCTTTGCCACTGATGTACCCATCCGCGCAAAGGCATATTTGTTTAGCTGTTTCTACCGACGATTAGGATTCATAATGCCATCATTATTATTATTGTTGCGGTTCATCATGCCATCGCCGAGGATTCCATCACGACGCTGATCCATGGCATTCGTCGGGAAGATGCGCTCAACCATGGACTGGAATGTGTCGATCATGCCGCTAACCGGCTTGCCGTTACGAATATCGTCGGCATATGTCTGCACATGATCAACGAAATCCGGGTTTGCCGATACATAGACATTCTCCACGTTTGGAGCAAATTGCTTGATTTTTGCAGCAACTTTCCCTTTGATCTCTTCAGAAGTATTATCGTCCGAGCTGTCCTGACGTTGTCCTACGCCTTGCCCTTCGCTTTGCATTCCGTAATGACCATCACTCATCGTACGTTCTCTGCCCGTGTTCGTGAGCCCACGCATCATGCCGAAGGTTCCGGTACCCATCGTTCCGTAAATGCTGCGGTCATTCCCCATATGGCTGCGGTCTGTAGCGGAACCGGTGTTCAACCCTGGCGCAATACCGCTCGTCGTGTACGGAGACATCGTTCCGTCGCCTGCATGCACACGCATACCACCCAGATCCTGATTCATGCTCTCGCTGCGCATGGTTCCGCTCGCACGATTACGCAGGTTACCATTCATTGTGCTGTTGCGACCACCGTTACCGTTACCATTCGCCTGGCTATCCATCTTGCCGGCATGACCATCTGTCAAACGGACAGCAACATATGCATTGCGATCGGTTAACAGTACATTGGCCGACTTGATCTCTTTCATTTCGGTAATGCGTTTTGCCAGTTCATCACTGGATTTCAGGTCAGTGACATTGTGCATGCGATAACTCTTGGCACGAATGCCATCCATTCCATTGGTCTCCACACCATAACGGTTGAGCCCTCGAACTTCCTGACCCGCATTATTGGTTTGCATATTGTTGTTATCCCGGCCATCACCACACCCTGTCAGTCCGGCCATTACAAAAATTGCAGTAGACAATGATAAGCTGATTGCTTTCGCCTTTTTGGCTGCTGGCATGTCTCATCCTCCAATGTGTATGGTTTAGGTCACAAGGATAGGATGCGCTTCTGGTGGACCCGATATGCTGAAAGGATATGGAACCTGTCCTGCACAACAAAAGAGCGGCGCCAGCACGTTATGTGCGACACCGCTTCTTTCCAAAAATAGCATATGGGTTGGGTTTACCTAAACCAGTTATATTCACATTTCCAAGACTACTCAGCGGATGAGGTTGAATCTTCACTTCCACTTCCTGCATCCGTCGATACGTCAGCTGCTTTCACCGTATCAGGAAATTTCTCCGCATCCTGCAAGGCATCTGCCTGAAGGGAATATGCCCACTGACCATCGGGTGTAATCACGTAGATGATACCGGGTTCCGATGCAACGGTAAGCCCCCGGTAGACGTCGGTTACATTCTCTCCATTTACCTTCTGCTCAACAGAAAGTGTGAATCGTGGCACAGCATGCTTGAGCTCGGAAGCTTTGCGAACGTCGTCCGCAGTGGAGAGATTTTTAATCTTGCCGATGAGAGATACAGCATCCGTGGATTCAACCGTCTCACCATTTAGCGTCCATGTCCGCTCGGACGCACCGTCTTCCGATGCCGACTTCAATACCCATGTCGCTGCTTCTCCTTCCCAATCCAGAGAAGCCACATTCGTATCATCGAGATTAAACGGTGTCGTATCGAGCAGATCATGCCTTGTCAGCTCCATATTGCTGATCGACTCAGACTGCACAGCAACAATGGGCCCGGAATTCACCTGCACATAACGGGCGTCATCTGCCGGAAGCTGTCCGCCGATCTTTAATGTGATGTCACGGCTGTCCTTGGTTTTGATATCCAGACGGGAAGCAGTCGAACCCAGTCCATACTTCTCCAGATCCGTCGGCGTCTCTTCCACAACCAATTCCTGTTCTGCTCCACTTAGCGCGTCAAGCCAGCTGCTGATCGTGTAACCGTTAAGCGGATACCCTTTGGGTTCCACCATGCTCCACACACCGTCTTTCAGCTCCAATTGAGCAGATACAGAGGAAGAAGCCTCGCCTTCCGTCTTAACTGTACTCGGGTCATGAATGGTGATGGACTGGATATCATCAGACTGAATGCCAAGCAGCTGGACCTTCACCGCTTCTTCTTCGCGAAAATAATTCTGATTGGCCGCATAAATCCAGCCCACAATCAGTACCAACACGACCAGAATCGTCGGAATCCATTTCTTCATACGCGTCTGCGCCTCCACCATAAGAATACACCTATGATAACAAAGATAAGCGGGAAACCCACAATCGCAACGAAGAAAATCGTTCTGGCCTGCTCACCATTCAGGTAAGCCACTTCATAACCAGCCTGCACCCGCGGGCGAATGGTTAACCCGTCCTCTTTTTCACTTAAATAATTGATGGTATTCAAAATGAAGTCACGGTTGCCGCCATTCCCGATTTCCGAATCCTGCATGAAGATGGAAGATCCAAGGATCACGGCTTTTGGTTTGCCTTCGGTTGTATCTGCTGCATATCCTAGCTCGACAGGTCCCTGGATATCCTGATCCGGATCATTCGCTGTTTCGTTTTGCAGCAAGCCTTCAATATTCGTCTCGCCGTAACTATCATCCGAAGATTGAATGAGAGGCGACAGTGCATATTTCTCCTGTTCCTTGCTTGTCAGGGCAATGGACAGGGATAACATCGGGTACAGCTTGCTGTCAGCCAGTTTGTCCGTTATTGCATGTGTACCGTATTCCGGGACGACCCATAGCGGCCCCATCGTGCTGGCCTGCTGGTTGTCCACCATCACGGCATGCTCATCAACCACTCCATAATCGGACATGAGCTTGTCGATATTTTTCCAACTGGATTTCATATTCTTTTCCACAAAACCAAGGGACAGCATCAGTTTGCCACCATTGCTCAGATAGGTTCGAATGGCTTTTAATTCAGCATCACTGAGATCACGCTGCGGGCCAATAATCGCGAGTACGTCCGCATCTTCGGGAACCACTCCGGCCTGATTGAGCTGCAGTTCTTCTGTTGTAATGTTGTTTTGCTCCAGGGACGAACGAAGTGTGGTCAACTGATCCAGACCAAGTTCCTCATGCCCTGTCAGGAATACCATTTTCTTCTTTTCGGTGGAAGACAGATTCATCAGAGCCTGCGTTAATTTTTCCTCCCCCGTGAACTGGTATGACCCTGACCCATCACTGCCATCCCCGACTGCTGTAAACAGACTGGCGATATCAATCACTTTATATTGATCCCCCTGCTCCAGGACGATGGAACTGCCTGTGATGCCGTATTTGGAGGCCAGCGTTGGTTCCTGTGTCAGATTATACTGTTCCATCTTCAGCTTGCTGTTTCGCTTGGTATACTCTTGAACCATGTCCGTCACTTCGCGATTCAAGACGGTATTGTTGGCGTTCTCCACCGTTAATACCTTAATGCTCACATCATTCTTTACATTTTTGATCGCGGTCAGTGACTGGTCCGATAAGGTGTATTGTTTGTTTGCCGTCAGATCCAGCTGGAATCCGCCAAGTGAATTCAGAAACAGCGTAAGTAAAATAAAAATGCCGATGACCGCTACAGACAGCACCGTACTATTCGTATGACTTAACCATTTTTTCATCTTCTCACCTCCACCGCTTCCGTTCCACGATTTGAATGCTCAGTAGCAGAAATACGCCCGATAACGTCACATAATACAAGATATCCGGTCCACTGAGCACACCCTTCGTGAAGCTGTCAAAACGGTTCGTCAGCGCAAAGGGATCAAGCCAGTTCTGCAGCGCAGAACCGGTATTGCCTGCGAATGAATCAAGCATCCACAATACGAGCAAAATAATAAACCCGGCCACCGCAGACACCATCTGATGCTGAGATAATGTAGAAGCAAACAATCCGATCGCCATCATACTGCCGCCCAGGAAGAAGAGTCCCAGCGCCGACAGCCAAACCGAAGTCACATCCAACGTTCCAAAGAACGACATGATGAACGGATAGACCAGACTGCACAGAATAAGCACGATCAGAATGGCCAGAGAGGCCAGATACTTACCAAATATAACTTCCGTTACCCGTGCCGGGGAGGTCAGCAGCAGCTCATCTGTACCCTGCCTGAATTCCTCAGCAACCAGTCTCATGGTTAATAAAGGCACCACAAACAGCAGCATGGATAAGGTATCACCGAGCACAAGGCGATAATCCACAATACTGGGCTGGTAATACACGAAACTGGAGTAAAACAATAAACTTGTCATCAGCACATAGACCGCGAAGGCGAAATAGGATGTGGGTGACAAAAAATACGCCTGAAGTTCCTTATTGCAAATAGCCATCATTCGTCTCATTTGGATTCCTCCTCTGTTGGCGAATCCGCAGAGTCTTCACTAACCAGGTCAGGTGTACCTTTATCAGATGACTCATTGTCTAGTTCCGTTGTAGTCAGCTTCAGGAAGATCTGCTCCAGACTGAGATTTTCCTTCTTCATTTCCAGGATGGGCAGACCCGCTCCAGATAAAAGATAAAACAGCTCTTCCCGGAAATCTTCGGATGATTCTCCGGTAAGCAGCATTTTAACCGTGTCCTGCTGCTCCGTACCGCGATTTCCATCCGTTGGTTGTATGACTTCACTCCGCACCTTCTCCCAAGGTGTGAGCAAGTTATGTAGCTGCTGCTCGGTTGCCTTAACTTCAATGGACACCTTAAACTGATCACCCATCGAAGAACCAAAGTGTTGTGGTGAACCGTCGAGTACGAGCTGTCCCTGGTTAATAATCAACATCCGGTTACATAGCGTGCTCACTTCAGGCAAAATATGCGTACTGAGCAGCACCGTATGATTTTCGCCGAGTTCCCGGATCAGATCACGAATCTCCATAATCTGATTCGGGTCCAGCCCCGATGTAGGTTCATCAAGGACGAGCAGATCAGGCTTGTGGATAATGGCTCCCGCCAGTCCCAGACGCTGTTTATAACCTTTGGATAGTCCACGCACCAGTTGTTTTTCCCGTTCCTGAAGCCCCAGCCTGCTGACCATCTCACTGACCCGCAGTTTAATCTCGCGTGCCGGAACATCCCTCAGGTTCGCGACGAATTTCAAATAGGACTGAACCGTCATGTCCGGATATAGCGGCGGTGTTTCCGGAAGATAACCGATTTTGGAACGAACAGCTCTGCCCTGATCATGCACAGATTGTCCATCAACCACAATCGAACCGGCGGTGGGTTGCAGGTAACCGGTGATCATGCGCATCGTTGTCGTTTTACCGGCACCATTGGGCCCCAGAAAACCAACAATCTCACCGCGCTCCATTGTGAAATCCAGTTGATGCACGCCGCGCCGTCCATCATACACTTTGCTGACCTGTTTCACTTCGAGCACATCATTCATCCTTTCCCGTTAAAATACCCGTGTGCCATCAAGCAATCCAGATGGTCTACACGGGAAGTTCCTTGTATCTTACGGGGTCTATCCTAAATCCAGCTTAATGACACTTAAAAGAAAGATTAAAAATATATGTCCAAAATGTGAACAACTTGGGTTTCACCCACACCCTGTGCATTGGGGAAACGTACCATACAGTACAGGAGTCAGCATTTTGCATCATTCGATTTCACTCGCTCCAAGGGACAATATTATAGACGAATAGGACCATTTCGATCTATATATTGAGGATTGGAAGTCGCTTATTGGATTTATGCAAAATGCTCAGGAGTATGAGATCCTGCACAAAAGTCAGAGGGTGAACCGTGTGAAAGTATTATTCACGTTTTTTGTACCAAGCGGTGGCGTGGATACCTTGAACCGATTGCGGACAGCAGTTCTGCAACGTCATGGCATTGAAGCGCATCTATTGTACCTTTATACAGGATCGGGTTTGCAGAACAGCACCGGCACTCCGGTCTTCACCGCGTCCAATGATGAAGAAATACGTTTTTTGATTCACAGCCAGCGTTATGACGCCATTATTGTGACTTCGGATATTTCCATGCCTGGTAGATTGAGAGGACTCGGCTATACAGGACGAATTATATTTGAAGCCCAGGGTCTCGGAACGAGAGATCAGGCACTGGAAACGATCCAGATGGCAATTCCTTACCTCCAGGCACATTGTGACGCTGCTGTTCTGCCTCCTACCGATCACTTGCTGGATATGTTTATTCATATCTGCCCTTGGCTGCACCGGTTTGTTATCCCCAATATGCTGGACACCGATACGTTTGCTCCAGTTCCCGTAGACACTCCACCCTACCCCGTTCTGGCTTGGGTCGGGCGGCTGGAACACAACAAAAACTGGCGAGAATACTTGAGCATATCCAGCCAAATCATCAAAAAAATTCCCAAAGCCAGACTATGGCTGTTTCATGATCCCAGCTTGGCCAATCCCGAAGACGAAGTGATGTTCCGTCATATGCTGGCTGAATATGGTTTGGAGGACCGCATCGGCATCTTTGTCAATGTTCCTCACTCGCAGATGCCTACGTTCTATTCCATGATTGCAGCTTCTGGAGGAATCATGCTCTCGACATCCCTTCTTGAAGGGTTTGGTTATGCGGTTGCCGAAGCCATCAGCTGCGGCTGCCCGGTACTCAGCACCGATTCGGATGGTGTACGTTCGTTCATAACCCATAACAAGACAGGCAAATTCTATCCTCTGGGCAATGTAAATGCAGCAGTAGATGAAGCGGTCGAACTCATGCGTAACCAAAAGTTGCGTAAATATATCCGTGAACAGGGCAGAGAGCATATGACAGCCTCTTTCTCTCCGGATCGGTACGCTATTTCCTTCCGGGAAATGATGACCGCCCTGAGCATCTTCTCATGAGCAATGCAAAAAGGCAGTTCAGAACATATCTGAACTGCCTCGGATTAAAGAGATTAAGCACCTATCCATTCAATAGGATGCTCCATTAGTGCCCCATCATCATGGCTGGATCAGGTTCATCCCCGCTCTGGAGCGTTTCTACCTGCATTCGTTTTGGTTTACGGAGGATAAGACTCAGTAAACAACCGAACAATGCAATACACGCGGCCAGGAAAAACGTGTCGTTGAAACCAGACACGAGACCCTTAATGACAGATGCAACGTCCGTACCACTTGTATTGATCGCAATTCGGGAAGTCAGGAACCCGGTCAAACCAGCAACCGCAAAAGATACAACGACTTGTTGCGCAGCAGCGGTAAGCGGTGTGACCCGACCAACCAATTTGCGCGGAGCAGCGTTTAGCACATGCGTATTCAGCGGCATCATGGATAGACCCATACCGAGTCCCATCATCACGAGACTAAGAATAATTAGACCCAGACCCGTCTCGGATGTAATGGAAGACAGGATAAAGAGTGCCCCCGAGATGATACCCAGACCCACGAATGCGAGGGGTCTCGCCCCGATTCTATCAAACAAACGGCCACCAAGCGGCATGCCTACACCGGATGCCAAGGCTTGTGGTAGTAGGATTAACCCTGTTTCCAAAGCTGTGTAGCCTTTGATCTGCTGCAGGTAGAGCGGAATCAAAATCATGGCCCCAAACAAAGCGATTTGTGAAACCCACGCCAAAATAATGCCTCGTGTGAAATCAGAAGATTTGAAGACCCGCAGTTCCAGCAATGGATTTTGGTGACGCAGCTCCACAATGATGAACAGGATCAACGCTACTCCTCCAACGATTACACCTGTCAGTGTTGAAGTGGAGGTCCAGCTTGTGCCTCCCTCACTTACACCATAGGCGAGCATAGAGAATGCGATCGGTGCGAGAATCATGCCAAGCAGGTCAAGCGCGGGTGTTCTTCCACGGTCCGTATCAGGCAGAAATTTGATACATAGAATAAAAGCAGCAATACCTATTGGCAGATTGATCAGAAAGATCCAGTGCCAGCTGAGGGACTGAATAAACCAGCCGGACAATACCGGTCCTAGCGCAGGAGCCAGCAGCATTGGAATCCCGAGCATGCCCATGATGGAGCCCCTTCTTTCGGGTGGAGCCAGACGAAAAACCATAGCCATCCCAATAGGAGCCACCATTCCTCCGCCAAGTCCCTGGATAATCCGATATACAATCAATTGCTCAGGAGACTGTGCAATCGAGCATAATACCGATCCGAGGGTAAACATCGCTATTGTGAACAGAAAGACTCTTTTGGCACCGAAACGATCCGTGAGCCATCCGGCTAATGGGATAACTGCAGATAAAGCCAAGGTATAACCCGTTACGGTCCATTGGATTGTCTTCAAATCCGTCTCGAAGTACTGTACCAGATTCGGAATGGCGACGTTCACGACCGTACTGTCCAGAATGACCATAATCATACCAACGATGATGGCTAAGAGCGGAAAAATAATCGTTTTGATCGAGAACTCCTCCGGATTCTGGTTAACTGCTGTTTGTTGTTTCATTGACCACTCTCTTTTCCGGCTTGGAGGAATTTACCCTCACGTACAGCCTTATAATCATGACAGATTCAAACATTTGTTTTAAACCATCGTTTTAAACTTTTGTTTTAACCATGGTTTTATTCTAATGAAAATACCTTTGCTGTCAAGCTATTTTCTTATGTAAAATTCACTATAAGCAAACACAAAAAAAGGGAACAGGCTCTCTCCTGCTCCGCCGATTTGGCTAGTTTTCCATCATGCGTTTTGCCTAACTAATCTGCCAGCTTAATCATCTGGTGTTCAGAGAGCACACCCAATGTCTGTCCACAAGCACTTCTGCAATACACCCTAATCTCCAGATGATAGGGCCTGCTCTTATTGCTGATAATTCGCAGTTCCCACATGGAGGATGAAACGTCCAGGTTATGAATGATGTGGTTACGGCTGCTACCGGTTGACTCAGCTCCAATATGAAAGATATGCCGATATAATTCTCCATTGGTTGGGCTGATCCCGCCCACATATACATCCGCCCCGTCGTTCCCTACAAATGCGACCTCCACATCTACGTACTTAATCGGAACAGCAGTTTGAAGCATGCCCTCATGAACTTCCATTACATATGCACCCACAGCTAGCGCCTCCTTCTGCTCTGTACACCTGTATGTAGTTTATGCTTTCTCCTATCCTATGCCAGTTGTATTCACCCATTTTTGACAGATGTACCGCCTTGCCCGGCCTTTGGCACAGATTATTTCATAGAATACAAGGATAGCAGAACCGCCTGTGCAGGCCGTGACAAGGAGGTACTTATGAAAGTTCTGCTCGTTACCTACTGGGAGCTTACACATATGGGAGGTATCTGGACCTATGTAAAACAGCTCGCTGACAGGTTGATGGCACTTGGCGTCGAAGTCGATATTATGGGAACAAACGGCGCGAAAAATGAGGTTTACATCCGTAACCTGAATCGGACCTTTTCCAAAGAAAACGTATGGCCTATGCTGCAAGCCAAGCTCAATCCAACCGCTCTGCCGCAATTCACAGCCGACTCTCTTTTGGCGTACTACGAACTGAACCGATATGCATTTGAAATGGCTGCTGCCTGTCTGGGTGTAGATCAGTACGATATCATTCACGCACAGGATCCCGTTGCAGCGGTGGCGATGAAACGGATTCTGAAGAATAACACCCCCCTGATAACCAGCTATCACGGTGCACTTGCACGAGAAGCCTTTTATGATGAGCAGAATTCCAATCCGCAGCTCACTCTTCCAGCGTATTTGCAGTCCAGACGCGGACGCTATTTCCTCTCATTGGAGCAGCGCAGCGCCGCACAGTCCGAGCTGATTCTGGTCTCCAGCCGCTGGATCAAGAGTACACTGACATCACTGCAGGTTCCTGAAGAGAAGTTCCGCCTTATTCCTTATGCAGTCGACCTTCCTGCCTACCGCGCTCAGGCCGCGGTCAAGTTCCGTCAGCGCCCGCCGTCAGGCAAAAAAGTCATTGCCTTCACAGGCAGACTGGAGTTTATCAAAGGGGTTCATGTTCTGATCAAGGCTTTGGCCAGCCTGAAACAAGTACGTTCCGATTGGGTCTGCTGGATTGCGGGAGAAGGCAATCTGATGGAAGACCTGCGTTCCCAGGCTAAAGATCTTGGTGTTGGAGGAGATATCGTATTTTGGGGCAAATTGGACAACATCCCTTCGTTCCTGCGCCGTGCCGATATTTATGTACAGCCCAGCCTGCAGGACACGCAGCCCTTCTCGGTTACGGAAGCCCAGCTTGCCGGACTCCCCGTCATCGTAAGCGGTACGGCAGGTATGCCAGAGATGGTGGAGCCTGCACATACCGGTTGGGTCGTTCCCCCGCAGGATGTGGATTCCCTGAGCGCACTATTGAACGCCCTGCTGCAGGATGACGCCACTCGTCTGCGGGTTGGCGCACAGGCTAAGGCTTGGGCAGAGAAGCACCGCTCTCTGGAGGAAATGGGTATGCGCACACTACAGGTGTATCAGGAAGCAATTCAAAAAGGAGGGCACCCGATATGACCCTGCTCGTACCGAGTGATTTATATAATGGCTGGTTTTCCGTCCCTGTCTCTACCCCCCACATTGAAGTGAGTTACGAGATTATGAATGCCTTGGTAGAAACACTCCCCAAGGAGTATACCCTGCCTGATCCGGAGGCAATGGCTATTATGTGCTCTAATGATTAATCATATTGGGGATGCTGACCCTCTTGCTGCAAGAGGGTTATTTCCATTGAAAGACGATCTGAATCATGAAAAAGCAAAAAAGAGAGCATCCCACTGGTCCACAACTCAGGAGAACCAGAAGAATTGCCCTCTCTTTACGTGCTTTTTATCTTTCAAACGTCGGATTGTACCCATAATTACTGCCAATAACCGCCGATCTGAAGCAAATTCAGCAAAATGGGCCGATGTTTGGCCTGAACCATTTCCATCTCGGCTTTTAAGGCCTCAAAGTGTTTTTTGGTTCCCATTGAATCATGAACCCGGTAACACATCAAAGGCTCGTTGAAATAAAAAAGCTCATAGACCGGAAATAATCTCAGCCACATCTCATAGTCATGGGTATAGCGGAACTCGGTGTCAAACATGCCGAACTTCCGAAATGCATCCATCTCCAGCATCACGGTACAGCCGTTAATGGGACAGCCTTCGAGCAGCACCTGCAGCATTTCGAGACGGCTGCCTACTTCCGGCCGCACCGTATCCATCCATTCACTGTTTTCATTCACATAGTGGTAGGCTCCATGACAGAACGATGCCTTAACTTTCAGCATAAATTTCAGCTGTTTTTCCACACGGTCCAGCAGCATTACGTCATCCGAGCTGAGCCAGACGAAATAGTCCCCCGACGAACGCTTGATCCCTTCATTCAGAGCTGTAGCCGTCCCCCCATTCTCCTTTCGAACATAGGTGATACGATCCATAAATGGTTTCAGCTTCTCCACGTGCTTCGTAGAGCCGTCATCCACCACGATAACCTCGATATGAGGATATGTCTGGTTCAGAGCACTGTGAACAGCCTGCTCAATATAAGCACAGTTGTAAAACGGGATGACAATTGAAACTTTGGGTTCCATTCGGGCCTCCCCTTTCCTCGCCTGTCTCTATAAAACTCCTACCCTTATCATATGATGGAACTGTCTCCGGTTCGCGGGCATCTGTGAGGGAAAGATTAAGAATTACTCATGAGCGGATACATAGAAAGAGGGTATTATGGCGACTTGCTCCCATAACCCCTCAATCCCTTCATAAGGTTCAACCACCCATGGCAGCAATTCGCTGCAGCAAAGGTTCACGATATCTGGACCAGACCATGGAGGCTTCCCTGCCAATCGTCTCCGCATGACGCACCGACCCCATCCCGCCGTGCCAGCGATATGCCGTAAGGGGTTCATTCAGGTATGGAAAACGATATCCATTCAGCAGGATACGCAGCCAGAGATCCAGATCATGCGTATATGGAAGCAGCTCATCGAAGAGGCCTACAGCTCCGAACAGATCCTTGCGAATCATGACGGTACAACCATTGACAGGATTGCCACCCACAAAACGGCGCAGCCATTCAACGTCAGCCATCGGTTCTGCTCCACCATGCAGCTTGGTAACCGCCGAATGTTCATTGATGTAATGAAAGTTGGTATGTGAGGCAAGCACATTTTCCCGCTGCATGAACTCGACCTGGTAACGTATTTTATCCGGATAGAGAAGATCATCCGAGCTTAGCCAGACCACATAATCACCCGAAGCATGACGAATGCCGTGATTAAGAGCCGAGGCTGTGCCGCCGTTGCTTTTGCCAAGCACATAGATATGAGGCAGGTAAGGCTGGAGAAGCTCCGCATACCTTGTCGAGCCGTCGTCCACCACAATGATCTCCACGTTGGTATACGTCTGGTTTATCGCGCTTTGAATCGCCTGCTGCACATAAGGGCAATTGTAGAATGGAATGACCACGGATACTTTTGGATTCATTTGGCCCCTCCCCCTTGCTTCCGAACATCGCTCAGAATATCCTGAAGGGATTGGGCAAATGGAATCTGAGGCTGCCATCCCAGTTTACGCAGCAGCGATAGTTCCTCCTCCTTGCCAGCCCCATCCGGTCCTGAAGAGGCTCCGTCCCAGCGGACAGGCACTTCTGCTTCTGACATGGAGAGCAAGGTATCTGCGATTTCGCCCAGACTGCGCTCCGTCCCGGAAACCACCGGATAGACAGTTCCCGTAGTTCCATGCACAAGAAGTGTGGCATAGGCTCTGACCGCATCCCGTACATCCAGGAAATCCCGTGTATTATCCCGCCCGGATAGACGGAAAGCTTCGCGTTTGCCCTCTTGCTCACAGGCAACCACATGCCGTGCGAGCAGCGAACAGATCCCTGTAGAAGGACCGGCCCCGATCAAATTCCCCGGCTCAGCCAGCATGATCTGCTGCCCAAACAGGGACATCCATGACAATGACACCATTTCTTCCAGCGCCTTGCTGAGACTGTAAGGATGAGGAGGCTCTGGTTTTCGGCCTGGTTCGACGGTGTATTTCAACCGGGATCCCACGATAACTGTCCGTGCTGATGGACAGCTTCGAAGAGCATCCAGTAAATACAGGACAGCCATCACATTCGTTTCCAGTACAAGCAGCGGGTCTGACCAAGAGTCAGGGACTGAGTTTTTCCCTGCGAGATGCAGCGCGTAATCCGGCTGCACCTCATCAATCAGTTGACGCACCTGCTGTTTATCATTAAGATCACACACATGCACAGCTACGCCTTCACCAAACGAATGCACGCCTGCTCGCCGGACCACGGCGGCAACCTTAGCACCGATGCTCTTAAAATATGCTACAGCATGCCGTCCGGTAAAACCGGAGGCACCTGTAATCAACACCTTCTTGCCCGTTAGCTCTGCTCCATCCATAATGCCAGCTCCTTCAGCATCGTAGAATAATCCGGAAGGTCTGTCTTCACATCCTCGCGTGTGGAAACGAGGGTGCGATCCTGCACAAGACTGTCATCAGGCACAATATTCACATCTTGCTTATTCCAGGTCTGCTGGAAAAGAAGCAGCAGATCGTGCTTGCTAACCGGTTCAGGATGCGCCAGATGAATCAGGCCGCTGACAGGTGACGCCAGATAATGATCCACCCATTTTGCCAGCTCCAGTGTAGTTACACCGTTCCAGAACACACGCGTATATCCACCCACTTCACCTGTGCGTGACATAAACCAATGCATCAGTCCGATGCCGCCCTTCCGGATTTCCGGCCCAATTATGGAGGTGCGGATCGTAAGGTGCCCTGGATCATGAACCTCACCCAGTGCCTTGGTAATCGCGTAGGATGATGTCCCATCCGTAACATCATTCTCCGTATAGGAACCACGGTCCCCGCTGAAGACACAGTCCGTGCTGATATGAATGAGTCGGGCACCAATGGTGTCGGCCACCCTCCGCAAACGATGCGGAAGGAAGCCGTTAATGTGATAAGCGGTAATTTTATCTTCATCTGCGAAGCTGTTCAGCACACCAACAGCATTAACGATAACGTCCGGGTGCACAGCCTCCACCAGACGATCCACCATATAGCTGTCATTTACATCCAGCAGCAGACCGTTCGGGTCAGACACATCCCGCGTGGTGTAGAAGACACTGTGCAGACCTTGACGGCGGAAATAGTCGACCATAACATGGCCGGCCATTCCGTTTCCCCCAAGTATCAGGAGCTTCATGACAGGAATCCTCCGCGTTTCAGAATGTCGCGAATCTCCTCTTTCGTCATCAACTGATGTTCTGAACTGAAGCTGCTAAAGGAAACCGGAGGGCAGTTCGTGTAATGCTCACGCAATCCCGGTATGCCGAGTGTAGGGAGAATGACCAGATATTGTTCGTCGTAAACAACCGTTGTCATGCTCTCGAATTCACTCATCAGAATTTCATGAATTTTCTCACCAGGCCGGGTACCACGTTCCACAATGGCCACGTTCTCTACGCCGGAATCCTCTATCAGCACTTCTGCAAGGTCCACAATTTTGCACGTAGGCATCGTCATGACAAAAATCTCACCGCCTACACTCTCCACGGAAGCCTTGAACAGCAACGTGATGGCATCCTTCAGTGTGAGGAAGAAACGGGTCATATTCATATCCGTGATGGATACTTGACCTTTCTGACGAATCTGGTTCTTGAAGAGATGCACCACGCTGCCGTTGGTGCCAAGCACATTGCCGCCCCGTACAGTCACAAATCGGGTATTGCTGTGCAGCAAATTCGCATATACGATTAATTTCTCGCCGATCGCCTTGGTCATGCCATAGAAATTGGATGGGTTAGCCGCCTTGTCAGTCGAGATATAAATGACCTTTTCAACATGGTTTTCGATGGCAGCCTCAATCACGTTCTGGGTACCAATCACGTTGGTTTTAAGTGCTTCATAAGGCTGATCTTCACATACCGGCACATGTTTGAGCGCCGCCAGATGGAATACATAGTCCACTTGCTGGCAAGCCGCCGTTAATGCTTCCTTGTCACGAATATCCCCAATTCGGAAGTGAAGACGAGGATCCTCGAACTCGCGGCTCATGGCCACCTGGCTTGATTCATTACGGGAGTAAACGATAATTTCCTTTGGATTTTGGGGCAGCAGTTGGGCCACGAGTTCATACCCCCATGATCCAGTACCGCCTGTCACGAGTATACGTTTATTTTCAAACATGTAGTTTCCCTCCAAGCAGAAATTTGACCACTTTACCGGATACATCTGTTGCCTTGTAACCTTGCGGGCATTCCCAGTCACTTGCCATCTCCGTCATGACCTTCACACATCCCGCAATGCGGGCTGCATCCAGACCGGAGACTACGTTGCTGCCGCAGTCCACCGTCTCCGGACGTTCGGTTGTGCGCCGCATGGTGACTGTGGGTACACCCATGATGCAGCATTCTTCCTGAACGGTACCGCTGTCCGTCAGTGCACAGCGTGCATGACGTTCCAACATGACGAAATCAAAAAATCCGAACGGTTCGTGGAATTCCACAAGCGGATTCATCTCCAGCTGCAAATGTTCTGCGATACGGATGGCCGTTCGGGGATGGATGCTGCAGATCACCCGCAGGCCGTGTTCCTCCGCTACCTGGTTCAGTCCTTTCATGATCTCCAGCAGATGAGGCGGATGATCTACATTTTCTGCCCGGTGGGCGGTTACCAAAAAGTACTGCCCGGACTTGAGCTTGAGCTTTTTCAGTATTTTGCTGGCGTTCACCTGGGCGTCATAATGACGCATGACTTCATAGATCGGATTGCCCGTGAGCACAATTCGCCGACTGGGCACACCTTCATTAACGAGGTGCTTCTTGCTTTGTTCGGTATACGGCATATTAATGGTCGATATGGCATCTATGACTTTTCGATTTTTCTCTTCAGGTACATCCAGATCGAAGCATCGATTGCCTGCCTCCATATGGACGACCGGAATCCCCATGCGCTCAGCCAGCACGGCACAGAGTGCGCTGTTGGTATCACCCAGCAGCAGCACTTTGTCCGGCTTTTCCTGAAGCAGCAGATCTTCCATTTGAGTAAACATGGAGGATAGCTGACGGCCCAAAGAGGCAGCTTCGTCCTGAAGGACGTAGTCTGGCGCCCGCAGGCCCATCTCCTTGAAAAACTGACCGCTGAGACTTTCCGTGAAGTTCTGTCCTGTGTGCACAAGAATATGCTTGGACGCGTACTGGTCCAGCTTGGAAATGATCAGGCTGAGCCGGATAATCTCTGGTCTCGTGCCCAGCACCGTCATGATCTTCATCGTTATCCCGCCTTCATCGTGTATTGGAACCTTTCCGACGCGCCCGGCGCCTTGACCTGGCAGTCGTGCGCTTGCGAGCCGTTGGTTTCGCCCTGTACAGATGCTTTCTTTTTTGCTGAGCTGCCTTCCGGGTTCGCTTTTTTGCCCCCGTTTTCCGTTTGCTGACCCTGCTCGGCGGACGCTTTTCAACCACATCAGCGGGGACAGGATGGCCTACGGCAATCGGCGGAAGTGGGGAGATTGGCAATGCCTGAATAACCGACAGCGGGAACAGAAGTGCTCTGACTGCCCCGGGGTCCAAAGCGAGTACGGTACGCAATCCGCCTTCTCCCCAGGTATACACCGGGCCATTCGGTGCCTGAATGTAAGGGAACCAGCCAGGGTACCGCAGCAACCACTGTGTCACCATCGTATGCATGCCAGCTCTGTAGGTTTCAATTCCGTACAATCGTTCCGCTTCTGCCCGGCCTCGCCAGGCAATATCGGACGCCATCTCCGTGTCGTTCAGCAGGGTCGTCGCCAAAACGGCAAGTGCATTGCTGTCTCCCGGAGGAGCTAGAAATTGGCCGCTGCCCACCCCTTCCAGCAGCTCCGACAGGCCGCCCTGGGCAAAAGCAATAACCGGTTTGGCAAAATACACACCCTCCAGCGCAGTCATGCCAAAGCCTTCCTTGACCATGCTCGGGATAACCACCATATCCATCGCTGTATAGGCAAGAGATACATTCTCTTCAAATGTCGTAAAGGTAAATCTGCGTGCATATCCTGATTTCTTCACCCTTGCTACACATTCGTCATAGTACTTTTTGTCTGCTGGCGCACCAATGATCCAGTACCTGGCTTTCGAGTGGGTTTCGCAGAGCTGCAGAGCCATGTCAATAAAAGGTCTCAGCCCTTTGGCATCATATATAAAAGAAGAGATATAGCCGATACAGACATGCGAGTTCCTGAAACCGAGCTCCTTGCGCTTGCGTTCACGCAAATGAAGCCAGCGGTCCGGGGCAGGCAGTGCCGGGTCCCAGGTTGGTGGAAGAACCGACAGCTTCCCGCTCATGCCCGCATGTTTAAACGGGGCAGCAGCCGTCTCAGATATGCCGATAATCCAGTCCGAATACCGGTCTATCATCTGCACGGCCTCGTCTGTATGAGCATTGATCTGAATAATCTCCGTAATCTTCCAGATGACCGGAATCTGCAGCGATTTGGCTGCAACGGCAGGCAGCACGTTCACACAGGTATTCGTCAATACCAGCGCAGGAGAAGTTTCCCTGATGAGGGAAACCGCGTCCTGATAAGCTGGTGTGTAGCGAAGCTGTTCTGCATCATTGGCAATGCCCTGGTAGGGTGTGTAAACACCGTGAAGCAGCGGCAGAGAGCATATTTTGACCTGGATGCCGAATCTCCGCGCAAGTCCGGCGAGCTTGCCTTCCTGCGGGGCAACAAGCACACAGTCGAAGATGGAGCCCATTTCCCGCATAAAATGGAGCAGCAGCTTCTCCGCCCCTGTAATACTCCGGGTATTGCATACATGGGAAAACAACATGAGTTTCGGTTTAGTCGCCATGGCTGCACGGACCACTGCATGCATATCGCATGCAGGTCTGTGCACACCTCCTCCCGACCGGAAATTAAGGGAATATGATCGTCAGCATTTCATTAATTCTTCTGCCATACGTGTGTTCCTTGAGCGTCCGTTCCAATCCGCGGAGGGCGATTTCACGGCGCTCTTTCTCGTGAGTAAGATAGTATTCAACCTTATCGAGCAGCTCTTGGGGAGAAGAATACGTTTCGATCTCCACGCCCGGTTTATAGAACCGTGCCAGGTCGTCACGCGCATCGGTCAGCTGCAGTGTTGCGGAAGCCGAGATTTCAAATGTTCTTGGATTCGGTGAAGCTGGTGGTATTTTGAGATGGTTGTTATTGACGGAATCGTCTTCGTGGGAACGGTGCAGGTTAATCACAATTTTAGTCCCGTTATATACATCATTGGTTTCCTGCGGACTCATCCAGCGTCCGTGCTCAATCTTCTCGCCATAGGCTTCATAGCCAGGCAGACGGTCCCACCAGATGCCATTAAACACGGTATTGTGTGACATGATCTGTGCCATGATTGGATTGAAGAAGTAGACCCGGTTCCAGTAGGCCGATCCGATAAAACTGACGTCCCGGTGCAAGGGTGATGGCGTCGTGATCGGGAAGTAATGATTGGTGAATGCCGCAAACGGCAGGTAGTGTACTGATGCACAGCCGCTCTGACGGTATAGTTCTACACAGTTCAATTCCAGTGTGAAGATATGATCGAAATGGTGGACACGTTCCATCGTCATATCCGTGTAGTACGGATCATCCGTCAGCCAGATTGCTGTGGGGATACCTGCCTGGCGAATCGCATCAATATGCTCGAGCGGAATGTCCATGCCATCCAGGACAAGAACCAAATCGGGGCGATTTTGCAGCGCAATTTCAGAAACCGGCTGCCGGGGATCAGTCAGTGTCACCTGAGCAACCATGCCTTGCAGGGTGGCCATAATCGCCTCATCCAGCGGTGAATAGGGGAATCCTTTACCCGAAGAGACGTACAGGACGTGGATCTGCCGGAAAGGCAGCGGTTCCTGTGCGCAATTGACAATATAGTTGGCACGCCCGCGCAGGTAGCCTTCTTCCTTGCCTGCATCATAACCGGCATGCTGCCCGTTTTTGCGTGCCTGTTCAGCCAGGCTGAGTACTGGCGTATGAAAATTCCTCTTTTTACGGTGTTTGATAGACATACCGCCACTCCTTCTGTTTGAAATAACATTCGCTGTATTGCGGGCTTACTGTTCTACACATGTTCCAGCAGCTGGGCGATTCGGCGGGCAAACGTATGCTGGTTCAACGTGGTCAACAGCCCACGCCAAGCCATGGCCTGCCGTTCTTGCTCATGTTTCAGGTAATATTTGATTTTGCTCTCCAGTTCGGCTGCTGTCGTAAACGTCTCAATGTCGTAACCCGGCTGGTAAAAGCGGGGCAAGTCACCGCGTGCATCCGTAATCTGCATTGTGCCGCAGGCACTGATTTCATACGTTCTTGGATTAATGGATCGCCCTTGCAGATGATGCGTATTGCGATTGTCCTCGCCATTCTCGCAGGTCCGGTGAACATTAATGACAATCTTGGCGCCGTTGTAATAATTAACAGTTGAGCTTGGATCGATCCATCCCTCATGGATAAAAGGGCCGAGTACATCCGACCGTGTCAGCCGTTGCCACTGACCGCCGGCAATGAATACCTTTTTGGTCGCCAGAAAAGGGGCCAGCTCATCGAACAAGGCGATCCGGTTCCAGAAGCCTGTGCCGATAAAACAAATATCGTATTGGTGCTGAGGCTCGATGCGACGAGGCTGGAACATGCCGGGATTAACCGCGAGTGGCATATAGATGACTCTCCTCGCTCCGTTCCCTCCGTAAAATGGAACCGCAGCTTCTTCATGCGTGAACACCACATCGTAATGCCTGCAGATGGTCGCCGTATCTTCGGTGAAATACGGATCATCTACAAACCATACTGCTGTCCGAATACCGAGAGCCCGTATCCCGTCTACCTGTTCCAGGTGATCCGCAGGAAAAACGTGCAATCCGTTCATGACCAACACGACATCCGGCCTGTGCTGACTTGCATCCTGCAGCATGGTTGCCGGCGACCCGACAACACATTCACGCACAGACTGCTGCAGTGCTAAGATGACACCTTCATCGATGGCATCAAATCCTTGCGGAATGTACAGTACTTTCATATCCCGCATGGTCGGCTCAAACATCTGAACTCGCTCCATCATGGCCTGACAGCCGCCGAATCTGCAGCCTTCAGCATATCCGCTGCGGTAAGCTATCTTCGCTTCCGGAAGCGATCGGTGTCGTTTTTTTGCCACATCCTTCACCCTGTCTTCCTTTCAGGAGATTCCGTATCCGTCTCTCCCCGAGATTGGTCTTCCCTCTAAAGGATATGCCCCGGGGTCAGATGCATCATGGACGGGTGTCCTGCAAGGCACAAAATTGGCGTCTGCCCTCCACATTGGCCTGTACGGGCATGTCCGCTTCTGCGGCCATGCAAATCACCCGGAGGGATAAATCCCCCCCGGGTGATCATATGTGCTGGACCTGCAGCGATCCGTCTGCCGCTAATCAGGTCTATTCGGTTATTGTGCCTTGTACGCCAGCTGATGTCCGTCTTCGAAACCCTTGGCGAAACCCGCGTTGAATCCCTCGTTGTACGCCTCGTTGTAACCCTGACTGTACGCGTTGTCCGGGTTCGGATCGGTAGGGGTAGCCGGGACGACTGGTTGTACGGGATTCGGACTCCGGTGCCGCCGTACCGAACGTTTCTTTTTTTTGAGCCACGCACTACGTCCTTTAAGCGTGCGTTTGTGCAGTACACGTTTGCCTTTGATGGCACGCAGCTTACGGACTTTGCGCAGACGGGCACCACGTGTAAGCAAAGCTCTTTTCGTTCTAAGCTTCAACTTTTTCTTTCTCAACATATCAACATTCCTCCTGTATATCCCGAACGATACGTACCGCATATTCAGGTTCTTTGAGCCACGGCAAGCCGGGCTCCCCTTGCTGAATTCGTGCTAACCTGATCCCCGTAACCATACGGGACATTTCTTCCTGATACCTGCTCAGCAGACGAATGTTCTCGGCAAGATTGCGGGCAGATACTTCCGAATGAGCGGTTACGCTGGCTACACTGTCCAGAATGCGTGCCAGGGCCTGCTGGCTGTGTGCAATGGATTCAATGAGAGCCAGTTTAACTTCCTGCTCACGCTGCAGCAGACTCATTTTCCCATGTCTCCAAGATCCATGCCGCCAAACATGCCTCCGTCCATCCCGCCTTCTTCAGCACTGTTATCGACCATGACAGCTTTCAAGTTGTTGCAAAGCCCTGTTTCCATCCGGGTTAATCCTTCCAGCATTTCAACCAGTTGATCATGCATTTTCAGCGGTTCTGCCACCTGATCACCGTGCGTTAGAAATGCTTCACCGTTCAGGTGATTCAGCGCCCAATTCCGAACTTTCTCAGCTTCAATCGCCTTGGCTTCCAAAATCAGTGCAATGTTCCATTGCATCTTGGCTGCAGCATCCAGCATCAGTATGAGACTTTGTTCTCTGCTCATGTTCTCTCACCCGCCTTCCGGGCTTATTCTTCCTCTTGACCTGCCATCTCCCGCATGACCTGGGTCAGCGTTTCGGCAACAGCTTCTTCCAGATCCGCAAGGCCCCCCAAATAGGAGATGATGCTTTTGTTGATTTGTCCAGAGCTATCCAGCAGACCCTCTACGCCATCCAGCTCCGGTTCGATATCCGGCAAATGATTAATAATTTCAGACATCCGCACAGCGACTTGACGTTTGGCATCCAATACTCGTGCAAGCTGCTGGTGTGAGTGTGCAATATGTGTGAGTATTTCATCAACTTTGCTCTGCATAGTCCTCCTCCTTACCGTCACGGCCTGCTTCACCCATAGAAAAACCCGGCCTATCAGCATTTGCCTGCTACAGCATATGCCGGGCCGGGATCGTCAGTTACTCCAGCTTGCGCCTATATCGTCAAATGACATAACTCCAATCAGAGGAGTATCGGCTCAGGAATTGGCGGGTTCGTTCCTGCTTGGGCCGTAAAAAGATTTCCTCAGGTGTTCCTTGCTCCACGACATGCCCCCCATCCATGAAGATAACCCGATTCGCCACTTCACGGGCAAAACCCATTTCATGGGTAACAACGATCATGGTGATGCCCTCCTGGGCAATCGAACGAATGACCGATAATACCTCTCCAACCAGCTCTGGATCCAGGGCAGAAGTCGGTTCATCGAACAGGATGACCTCTGGATTCAGAGCCAGTGCGCGGGCAATGCCGACCCGCTGCTGCTGTCCGCCAGACAGCATGCTTGGATACTCATTGATTTTGGCAGAAAGCCCTACTTGTTCAAGAACACGCAGGGCACGTGCACGGGCATCTGCCTTGGACATCTTCTGTGCCACAATTAGCCCTTCCGTGACGTTATCCAGCACCGTTTTGTGTTTGAACAAATTGTAATGCTGAAAAACCATGGCCGTTTTCCGTCTGATCTGCACGATATCGTGTTTGCGCGCATGTTTGCAGTCTACGCCCAATCCGCTGATCTGGACCTTGCCTTCATCTGCACGTTCCAGGAAATTCACACAGCGCAGCAATGTTGTTTTGCCCGACCCGCTGGGTCCAAGAATGGCGACCACATCCCCCTGCTCTACCGTCAGATCAATGCCTTTCAGCACTTCCTGCTTGCCAAAAGACTTGTGGATATTGCTTAGTGTAATCATGAAACCCCTCCTTTGCTATACAAGGCGACCCGGCGTTCCAGCAGAGCGGTAATCCGTTCGGCGATGATTGTCAGGCCCCAATAGATCACTGCCGCTGCAATGAAAGCCTCCAGAAATTTCAAACTGACGGATGCAACGACATCTGCCTTTCCGAGAATATCCATCTGTGAAACCGTGAAGGCCAGCGTCGATCCATGGAGAAATCCGACAAACATGCTGCACAGATTGGGCAATACAGCACCGATGGCCTGAGGGAGAATGATGCGCCGCAAGGCCTGTGAGGTACTCATGCCTACGGCATGCGCAGCCTCCATCTGTCCACGGTCCACAGCGAGAATACCCGAACGGATAATCTCGGACATATACGCTCCGGCTGTCAGTGAGAAGGCAATCAATACAAATACCAGGATAGGTATGGAAGCCGATTGAAAAGCCCATCCGTACCGTTCAGAGAGATTATCAATTATCATCGGTATACCGTAATAGATCAGAAATAGATGCATGAGCATCGGCGTACCGCGCAGAAACGAAACGTAGAAGGCGGCTACCCGGTGAATCCATGGCACCTGATAGATTCGAATCAGGGCAGTGGCAAGACCAATCCCGAAACCTGCTATCAGCGGCACAATCGTGATCACGAGTGTCAGTGGCAATGCCGTTAGAATTTTGAAAAAAGACGTATAAATAAACTGGAGATCAATGGACATATGCTCACCCCGCTATTCGTTTCAGTCGTTCAGCTCTGACCGCTGGCTTAGACAACGTGCTTTTGCGTTCATGACGCTGCAGTCTGCGTTCAGCAAGAGCAAACCCTTTTTCAAGGACAATAACAATGACATAATAAACAACCGACAAGCTGATATACACTTCAAGCGCATGTGACGTTGCCGAGATCAGCGTCTGCCCTCTGCCCACCATATCCATGACACCGATGGAAAAAGCAAGGGACGTGTCCTTAAGCGAACCGATCAGCGTATTCGCCATATTGGGGAAAGCCACAATAAGCGCTTGGGGAACAACAATCCGCCGAAAGGACTGAAACGTAGTCATCCCTGCTGCATAAGCCGCTTCGGTCTGGCCCTTGTCAACACTGCGAACGGCTCCGCGGAAGATCTCCGCAAAGGATGCAGCATCGCTAAGTGCATAGGTCACGATGACAAATACCAGCGGATCGGTTCTGGACAGGTCAATGCCAATTGGCTTAAGCAATTCGGGCAGGCCGTAATAGACCAGAAACAGCTTGATGAGAATTGGTGTGCCGCGCATGAAAGATACATACAGGGTGGCGAGCTGACTCAGTACCGGAATTCGGTAGAGTCTAGGAACTGCCAGCAGCACACCGCCTACCAGACCAAGCACAATGGACCCGCCCAGCACGATCAGAGTTATATGCAGATACCTTAGCAGTTCCGGGATGAAATCCAGAACCAAGGATATATCGAATGCTTTTCCCATTACGGCTTGCACACCTTTCTCACGCTACTCTTCAACCGTATAATCCGCGCCAAGCCACTCTGTGCTCAGCTTGCTTAATGTTCCGTCTTCCTTGATTGATTTGAGAGCTTCATCCACTTTGGCTTTGAGTTCCTGCTCGTCCTTGTTGAGGATGAAATATACTTTGGAATTCGATAAAGCTTCTCCCACCGTTTTTAATTGGGCATCCACAGCCTTATTCTGATAGTCAATGGCGAATTGCGTACTAATTGTTGCATCCACCCGACCTGATTTGATCTGGGTAATCGTGTCTTCACCGGCTCCCGAGTATACGATATCAATGCTGTTGCCATTGTCCGCATTCCACTTCTCAGCCAGCACAGCCGCATTGCTCGTTGCACCCACAATCAGTTTTTTCCCTTTCAGATCGTCAATGGAATTCACATCCTGGTTTTTCTGACTCACGACTACTTTGTTGGGGAAAATATTATAAGCTTCATCATTAAACAGGAACTTCGCCTGTCTCTCTTCATTCACTTCCATCTGGTGAGCGATTAGATCAATCTTTTTCGTCTCCAGGCTGAGCAGCAGGTTTTTGAACTCCATGGTGCTGAACTCAAACTCATACTCAGGCAGCCGTTTATCAATCTCACGAATCAATTCCACATCGTATCCAGTCAATTTGCCATTCTCATCAATGAAGCACACATTCGGAAATTGCGTACCTGTACCTACGATAATCTTCTTCACTGTATCTTGACCGGACGCAGATGTGGTCTCCGCTTCATTTGAAGCATTGCCTGTGCTGCATCCTGCCAGCACCGCGAGCATAGTGACGAATAGCAGCGCTGTCCGAAATTGATGAATCCCCCATTTTTTAGCCATTCCCGATCTCCTCCACAGGCTGTGTTACACAGCCAATCTAATGTAAACTCCCATTTCTCTAATTCTTAACTAACCATTCTTACTTGTATAGTCGGAATTAGGTTGATCAAAGAATATCACCCTGGGTTATCCTGAGGCAATACGAAGCCTAATAGGACATCCTGATAATGTTATAGAACTTCTCTATCCGGACATTGCCTATGAAATCCATATACCAAAAAAAGCCCCTCCCCGATCGGTCTGGAGGAGAAAAGGCTTCTTCGATTCGTGATGTTATCTATCTGCGACTGGCCCATTTAATTTTACGTGCGACTTCCAGCCGCTGGGATTGCAGGAGGCCAATTCGTTCTTGGCATTTGTCGCGTTCATCCTGGGTGTGTGCTGCATGCAGCTGGTTGCACAGCCCCGTTAGCTTACTGTTGATATAATCCAGCCGTGTCCATAATTCCTCTTCTGGTGTCCGCTGCTGCTCCGCTGCCGGCTGAAATATTTTGAGCTGGTGGATAAGGGACTGCTGCCATTCCTGATCCTGAATTTGGATGGCAAAATGCAAAAGATCCAGATAATCGTCGATTTGCAACGATACGCCGCAATCAGGTTTAGTATTCATTGTCGTCTCTCTCCTTATTTCAGTGCTTGGCTGGAATCAGTTACTTCTATTTTACAGGAAAAGGGCTGCTTTAGGCGAGGGTTGAAAGTACGAAATTTGGAAATTTTTTTGGTTTTTTTGTGCATAGAAGTTTTCTATCTACATACAGAACGTTCGGATTGGAGCATACAGCATAAAACCCGCTCCAAGGAGCACTCCTTGTGCGGGTCTTCATCAATCCCTACTGTATCTGCCTTGCGCCCTTCAAGCCTTTTCCTGGTTTGGCTGCCTCGTTAGAAGCAGCATGACAAATGAGATGATAATAATGGAAACGGTCCATGCCCATGCCATGGTCTGATTACCGGAATCCACTGCAACATAGATGGCTGTAGGTACGGTTTGGGTTTTGCCAGGAATATTTCCAGCGATCATCAGTGTGGCCCCGAATTCCCCCAGTGCACGAGCAAATCCCAGTATAAAAGCAGTCATCAATGCTCGTCCTGCAAGCGGCAGCGAAATGTAGCGAAACACCTGCCATTCATTCGCCCCGATCGACCTGCCCGCATCCTCCAGATCCTTATCAATACCGCTGAAACCGGACTTCATGGTCTGATAAATGAGCGGGAAGGCTACAACCACTGAGGCAATCACCGCCGCCCACCAGGAGAAGATGACCGGCGCCGAGAAGATGGCTTCAATCCATTGTCCCAGCAGACTTTTGCGGCCCAGCAAAACGAGCAGCAGAAAGCCAACGACGGTCGGTGGAAGCACCAGCGGCAGCATAAACACGGTTTCCAGCACAATTTTGGTGCGAAAAGAGCGGCGTGACATCTGCCAGGCTACCGCAATGCCGAGCACGCCTGCAATGATGCTGGACAACAGAGCAACCTGAAGTGATAGGCGGACAGGTGACCAGAACGCTGACCAGTCGATCTCCGTACCAATCATTCCGGAACAGAGAATCCGTATTTCGCAAATACATCCAGCACTTCAGGGGTTTGCAAATACGCGTAAAATTGTTCTGCTTCTGTCCGGTGTTTTGTGCCCTCAATAATGCCTACCGGATAATGGGCCGGTGTATAACTGTTCTTGTCCACCTCAAATGCAATTTCCACCTGATCCGAGGTCAGTGCATCCGTTTTGTACACAAATCCCGCGTCTGCGTTCCCGGTCTCTACATACTGCAGAACCTGTCTGACATCCTTGCCCTGCACAAGCTTGCTTTCGAGCTGATCCCACAGCTTGGCATTCGTCAGTGCTTCCTTCGCATACGTTCCTGCCGGGACACTTTCCGGAATTCCGATAGCTACGGTTTTAACGGTATCCGCTGTCAGATCCTGCTCGCTCGATACTGCATTTTCACTACCTGCTGGAACGATGGCAACAAGGGAGTTTTGCAGCAAATTTTTCTGATCAGAAGCTGCAATCAGGTTCTCGTCCACCAGAGCGTTCATGTTCTTCGTTGCCGCCGATACAAAGATATCAGCAGGTGCACCCTGTTCAATCTGCTGCTGCAGTGCCCCCGATGCACCGAAGTTAAAGTTGAGTTCAACAGAAGGATGGGCAAGCTCATAGCCTGTTTCGATTTCTTTCATCGCATCGGTCAGACTGGCTGCCGCGGAGATGGTTAATTCTACGGTTTCCTGCGGCTCGGTATTCCCTGCTGGGTTGACATCTCCTGATGTCGCAGGTGCCGAGGACACCGGCTCAACTGCTGTCGATGAATCCGCACTGTCCGCACCAGCACCACAACCCGCCAATACAAGTGTCATCCCTAGAGACATGCTCCCCAGTATGTATCCTATTCTTTTTTTCAATTCTTCTCCCCCTGATCCTTCTACACGTTATGTTTAGTTATATCTAGTTATAATTAATTATATTTCATTATACATAAGATCGATCAAATGGAAAGGTCTTGTTTCTGCACTCCAGCAGTTAATGGTATAGTACAAGAGACTGTTTCAAACCTTTCAGCAAACTACACATGATGTTGATGAACTTAATCATATATGCTTTTGCCATCCTGAAGGAGGATCTTCACACATGACAGAGGAGCAATCCTATACAACCGAAGAAATATCCAAGCTGCTCAAAATATCCAAACTAACCGTGTATGACCTGATTAAAAAAGGAGACCTTGTCGCTTATCGCGTCGGCAAACAAATGAGGATTGATGCCACCGACCTGGAAGCATATAAGCTGCGTGCCAAGCAGCTGCAGTCCTCAACCGGACCGCTATCCGCTTCGAGTCAATCCTCGGGAACCGCGCCAATAATTGATCGTGCTGATTCAAGTAAATCTTTGGCTGCACCTGTACAAGACTATTCCAATGCCCCAGCCAGACCGGTATCCGAAGCATCCCGCATCGTACGCGGGGAGTCTCCTGCCCCCCATGCATCGCGGCATGTCGTCATTACCGGGCAGGATGTAAGCTTGGATATTCTCATGCGCCATATGGAGAAACAAACGCGGGACATTCGTCCACTGCGTTCTTTTATGGGCAGTCTCGACGGACTCATCTCCATGTACCGCGGTGAGTCTGACCTGGTCAGCACTCATCTGCTCGACGGGGATACGGGCGAATATAATTTGCCCTACATTCGAAAAATTTTGATTGGCTGGTCCTACGTCGTTGTAAACCTGCTCTCAAGACCAGCAGGATTGTATGTACAGCGCGGTAACCCGCGCGGCTTACAAGGCTGGGTAGACCTGGATCAGCCTGATCTGCGACTCGCCAACCGCGAGAAAGGTTCCGGGGCACGTGTCCTGCTTGATGAGCAGCTGCGTTTGCACGGGATTCCTTCCTCCCGCCTGATCGGTTATAACCTGGAAGAAACCAGTCATATGGGTGTTGCCGCCAAAGTCAGTTCCGGTGAAGCGGATGTGGGCATTGGCATTGAAAAGGCTGCACGTCTTGTCGGTCAGGTTGATTTCATTCCACTGACTCAGGAGCGCTATGACCTGGTTATGTTAAAGAAACCGGGAAATGAGCTGTGGACCGATTCGGTCCTGCGCATTCTTCAATCTTCGGAGTTCAGACAGGAACTGCAATCCTTCGAAGGCTATGATGTTTCCCGTACAGGTGAGATTTTGTACGAAGTATAATATTGACTTCATGTACAAGTTTGCCAAAACACACACTTATGCTCCCATACGTCAACACTGTACAGCCCGTTAGTTAAAGAAAAGCAGCTGATCACATGATCAGCTGCTTTCTTAGATTTATTGAGCTATCGTTACCCTTTAGCCTGAACACCCTAATTAGAGCGTCTCAACCAATTTCTGAATCTTGAGTGGGAAATTAAATATACAGGACCCAATATTTCTATTTTGCCGTACTTTTACACGTATAGCGCTTTCCTGTTCTGCCCCATACACATCAATCTCTTCAGACAAAAGGAACAGGTAGAGATTCATAGGCAAATTGATCAGTCAATACCATCATAAATCGTAGTTGTTTCAACATCATTGCCAGTATTTGTGCAAGCTTAACCATTGGGCAGCCATGTTTAACGAGCCAGCACTAGCATACAGTATAACGGCACTGCTATTCTGAATCACATCCGATAATTCATAGTCCATTAAAAAGTCTTTTTGCAAAACCGGATAGCCGCCGCCTTGAAAAATGACTGAAGCGTTGTAAATGAATCGCTGGGCATCTTCCTTCTGCATGCGTCTGGTTCATTCATATTTAGCCCGCGTTCTAAAATCTTTGCTATCTCGATTAACTTTCATAAACATTTAGTATCGAATCTATTAAGCCAGGGAAGCGTTCATTCAGGTCTTCTGTTCGAAGTGACAACAAACGTTTGGTTCCTTCAAAGCGAGTATAAATAATTCCAGATTCCCGAAGTGTCCGGATGTGTTGTGACCTTGTAGAATTCGCAATGGGAACATCAAAATTCTTACAAGCCTGCTCTCCACTCCTATGCATTTGTGCCACCATATGAAGACGAATAGGATCACTGAGTGCATGCAGAACTGCTGGTAGCATGAAGTCTTTACGATCAGGATGATGTAGTGATTTCATTGGATTTCCCCCATTATATTCCTATACCATATTTATTATTAGCTGATGTGAGCCTACATTTTAAGCTTATCTCCAAAAACAAATTCATGTTGTATTTTACAATACTACGATATATACTTCAATTGTTCGCTATTTTACGAACAACAAAACAATACGTATACATAAGTAATACAATCAGAAGGAGAGATCGTATGAGTTCAGAAAAAAATCCCTCGGCAGTTCAATCCGAGCAGCCACTTTTAGCCCGAGAAGGCTTTACCATTGGGGCCATATGCATTGCTATTGTATTGGCACTTATGAATACATCCATGTTTAATTTGGCACTGCCTAATATCATCTCAGATTTCAATATTTCCTCATCCACAGCTTCCTGGATTGTGTCCGGATATTCCATCATGTTTGCTGTTTCTTCGATCACATTCAGTCGGTTATCTGACTTCATACCTCTCAGACGGCTGCTGAATATTGGTGTCTTTGCTTTAGGACTAGCTAGCTTGATTGGATTCTTTTGTGACAGCTTTGTTGCATTGCTTCTATGTCGTATTGTGCAGGCAGCTGGTGCGGGCGGTATTATTTCCCTATCTATGGTGCTATATACGCGTTATATTCCTATAGAACGTCGTGGTGCTGCTATGGCCATCAATATGTCTGCTGTATCACTAGGACTTGGTGCAGGACCAGTTGTCGGCGGAGCAATTGTCGAAAATTTGGGATGGCACTGGTTATTTATTCTAACTTCATTCGTCTTGCTGCTGCTTCCATTATTTCTTACGTTGCTTCCAAAAGAGTTACCACAGGCGGGATCCTTTGATCTGATCGGTGGGATATTGCTCGCTGTAGGTACGACTTCACTACTTCTGTTCACGACTAACCAGAAGGGGATTATGCTGATTGCTGGACTCGTTGCTTTGACACTCTTTGTTGTGCGAATTCGTAAAACCCCGGAGCCATTTGTACTCCCGTCGCTATTTGCAAACCGCCCATTTTTAATACTCGTTTTACTAGGAATGACAGGTTATATATGTAATTTTTCTACTTTGTTTCTCTTGCCTCAGATCTTAACTCAGAATTTCAACTTTACACCCGGAAATGCGGGATTAATCATTTTTCCTGGTTCGTTACTTGCTATCCTCGCTTCACGCCAAGTGGGTCGAGTAATTGACCGTTACGGAAATCGTACCTTTTTGAAATATGGACCTATATTGTTGTTAATCTCTACGATTCTCTTCGCTTTATTGATTGGACACTCTTGGATAGGAGCAATGATTACCTATATGATTCTTAGCCTGGCATTTACAGCACTTTCTAGCTGTTTATCCAACGAAATCTCACGTGTACTAGACAGGAAGTATATAGGTTCAGGAATGGGTTTATATCAACTTCTTCAGTTTTTCAGTGGAGCCTTTGGGGTCGCCATAGTTGCCATTGCTTTAGAAAAACAGCAACAACTCACCTTGGCCACAGCATATACGAATATTTACTGGGGCTTATGTATGCTAGCAGTCGTTGGTGTTGTTTCTGCTTTCATCTATAGAAAAAGCGGAAGTTTTACACAACCAAACTGAGGCTGTCACATACAATTTCATTGAATATCGTTGTATAAAAAAAGGAGCCGATCATATTGATCGGCTCCTTTTCCTCCCATTTTTCAACTAACGTTTCCCGTTAGTTGAATGAACCTCAATTATGCATTTGAATATTTAATCGAGACCAATCCTGGTTAACTACGGAACGAAGGAGTACCCCAAGTACCCGAAGAAGAACTTCGGCTCGTGCTCCTAGTTTTGCATCCTCCCATAGTTGAACGGTAAAGAAGTATCTTTATATACTAAATGTGAGACCTTTATATCTAAAGCAAACTTCAACTTCTTTAACAATAAGTTCATAACGTCTCTTTAACCATTTAAAGGACCTACTCATGATGTTTGTAATTATACGTGTATGAGGATCCGGTAGGACGTCCAAATTTTTTATAAAATAATCCCAACCTTTATTTCGCCTGGCACACTATATAATTGTCAGGAATTACAGATGCAACTATGGAGGCAAAAGATGGATTCAATTGGTAAAAACGAAAAAGAAGCGGCGGAAGCGATTCGGAGCTATGTCAAACCGATTTTCGGTTTTGCCTTAAACCGGGTCAAGCAGCGGGCCGAGGCGGAGGATCTGGCTCAGGAGATTATGCTGCAGTTGTTGAAATCCTTCTCCGGGGTGCGGGACATTAGAAGCCTTGACGCTTACGTCTGGACGGTTGCCCGATACACTTGGGTAAATTGGTTGAAAAAGCGTGCGCACGCTCCCCAAGCGATCGAAATCAACGGCATGTCCGAACTGTCTGCCGCCCCTTCCCGGGAGCCGCTTGACCGGCTGCTGTTAACTGAAGCTTACCGCGAGCTGCGCCGAGAAGTCGCGTTCCTGTCCGACATCCATCGCCGGATCGTGGTCATGCATTACTACGACGAGCTTAAAATCAGCGATATCGCGATTGCTCTGAACATTCCTGTAGGCACGGTAAAGTGGCATTTGAGCGAGGCTAAAAAAAAGTTACGGAAAGGGATGAAACGTATGCGTGCAACAGGAACTTTAAGTGTCAATCCGGTCAGCATGGGAGAAATGGGCCATTCCGGTTCGGCCGGCAGACTGGGCGAAACCAACGATTTTCTTGGACGCGCCTTGGCGCAAAATATCGTTTACGCGGCTTATCACAAGGCGCGGACCGTACATCAAATCGCGGAGGAGCTCGGAATGCCGCCGTCTTTGCTGGAAGGCGAAGTCCGGCACCTTGCCGATTATAATTTTCTCATCCAAACCTCTCCCGGCAAATATCAAAGCAATACTATCGTCTGGGACCTCTTCGAGTTGGCCGTAGCCGGTCATCAATTCTGGCAAGATTGCGCCGCCGAAGTGGCCGATGTTCATTTTGATGCGTTAATGGAAGTTCGCCGGCAAGTCGAGGATAGCGGAGTGTACGTTCCGGACGGCGACTATAACTTCCTGCTCTGGACCTTGCTGCCCAAGAACGTCGAGGAGCAATCTTGGCGGAGCATGCCGGCTGGCGAAAGCTTCGATGCGGTCGCACCAATACGAAAGGACGGAGGTCAGTATATTGCCTATGCGGCGTTAAACCGGAGCTACGATACCGATCCAGGTTTTGATATGAGTAGTTACGTCACCTTCGGTCCGTCGCTCCGCTACGTCGAAGACACTCCCTTATACTTGTGGCAATTCAATACGTACTGGAGTGACCGCCAGGTGGATTGGCGTTTCCTGGAGTACCGGAATGTCGAGATTTGTCATGCGTTCCAACAAGGGGAACTGCCCGACAACGAAGAGAACAGCGAGCAATATTCGTTCCTGCTGGAGAAGGGGTACATACGCAAGACGGAGGAAGGGTACAAGTTCAATGCGGTTTGGATCGACTCTCCGCAAACGTTGGATCGGCTGAACAAGGCAATGCCGGATTTGTCCTCTCTGTATGCGCCTGCTGTCGGCAAGCTCTATGACAAAATGCTCAACCTGTTCCTGCAAAATCAGCCGAAGCATTTGGAGCCGCAGCTTGCTTACATGGTGAGAGGCAACACCGGCGGAGGTCGGCTGGTCGCCTATATTTTGAAGCATTTGGTCGATAACGGGAAGTTGAAACCGCCGTTGCCGCACCAGCAGAAGACGATCTCAACCTGGATGGGGCCGGTCAAGTAAGTCGGTTTGAAATGTATATGAAGAAAGGCCGTTCCCGGGCGATGGCCATTTTTACACAAAACTCTGTCTGTCCAATGAAGTGATTAGGACATCGCTATTTCACACGGCCACCTCCTGAACGTATGGAAATGATCAAAACCTACCCATGACGCATGTGCATCATGGGTAGGTTTTGATCGCAATCGTATCTACCAGATTTCTCCTTTACCTTACGATTTTTATCTTTCTTGTTCGCAACCAACTGTGAGAGGCCAGATGCTCCACATACTCACCAGATCTAATCAGCAAAACTGCGCTGGCCGGCTTGAAGACACCTGGGCAGCAAATACCCCCTCATTGTCCGTTCCTGGCGCAACAATTGGGAGCAGCTCTCCACCTTCTTCAAATACCCGCCGGAGATCCGTAAGCTGATCTACACCACGAACATGATTGAGAGCTACCATCGCCAGCTTCGTAGGGTCACCAAAGGAAAAAGCATTTTCCCAAGCGACGAAGCGCTGCTGAAAATGCTCTATTTAGGGACGATGGATGCCACTCGCAAATCGATTGGGCGTGTACAGAACCGGGGCTTTCGGATTTATCAGGTTTCCTTAACCCGTAACGTCATAATAGAAATTCCTTTTTTAATTCATTGAAATAGAAGCAAAAGCTTCTTTTAAAATCTCATACGCACGTATTTTTTTCTCCAAATTATACATATATGAACCAACGATCAGTTCATCTGCTTCATATGTTTTTTGCAGATCAAACAACTGTGCTGTAATGGCTTTTGGATCACCACTTAGCATTAGCCCCATTTGTGATGCATATCTTTTTTGCTCAGCTGGACTTAAATAAGCTAGACTCTCAGCAGACGGCGATAGTGGGTTGTTACCCAGCGTCTTTATATATTGTTCGAACATGACAGAATATTCTTCTTCAACCTCCTTCTCCGTATCAGCCGCAATAATATTAAGACCAATCATCACGTACTGCTTTTGAAGATACGGCGATGGCTTGAAGCGCGCTCTATACAAGGCAATAGCTTCGCCCATAAGTGCAGGTGCAAAATGTCCGGCAAACGAGTATGGTAGACCTAACTCAGCAGCTAATATCGCTGAACTTATAGATGATCCTAAAATATAAATCGGTACGTTCGTGCCAGTGCCCGGAAATGCCTTTACAAAGCTTTGTTGCTCTTCAGGACCGAAATATGCAAGTAAATCTTTTACATCATTCGGAAATGAATGAACGGCGTCATTTCTTGAACGTCGAAGTGCTTGCGCTGTTAATTGATCTGTTCCAGGTGCGCGACCAAGTCCTAAATCTACTCGGTTTGGATACAGAGTGGCGAGGGTGCCAAACTGCTCAGCCACGACTAATGGTGAATGATTCGGTAGCATAATGCCACCTGCCCCTACACGAATTGTTTCACTATGTTCTAATGCATGTTTCATTAAAATGACAGTCGCAGAACTAACTGTCGTCGGCATATTATGATGTTCAGAAATCCAATAACGCTGATAACCTAATTTTTCAGTAGCTTTCAACAATTGAACCATTGATTCAATTGCTTGAATCGGTTGCTGTCCTTGATGAATTGGAACTAAATCAAGCACCGATAATTGAGTTTTTTTGAATACAGACATGCTATATTCTCCTTTTTAAAATAAACTTAATAATCGTTCAACGCCCCCCGGCAGACGCCAAGGCGCCGGCCGGAAGCATGCATTGAATGTGGCCTAAGGGACTCAGCGAATGAATATAACCTATCCCTGATAGACGGCTTCCAGGTCGCCCCCGGACAAAACGCGCGGAAAGCCATCACGGCCAGCGTGAGAATGGCCCAGACCGCCGAGACCCACGGCTTCACCCGGGTCTGGTACGACGAGCATCACAACATGCCCGAGTCTGCGTCGTCTGCGACGAGCGTCATCATCGGGTATGCCGCCTCTCAAACATCAGTGATTCGGGTAGGAGCCGGAGGGTGTCATGCTTCCCAACCACGCGCCGCTGATCATCGCAGAACAATTCGGAACACTCGAAGCTATGCATCCCGGCAGGATCGATCTCGGGCTTGGTCGCGCACCGGGCACCGACATGGTAACGATACGCGCCCCCTTCGACGATCGAGCTCCGAGGCCGGCAAGTGGAACACACCCGCCGGCCAGCTTTCTGCGGCAGTGAGCGCAGAGGCGATTCAGCCCCGCCAAGTATGACGGGGCTGAATCACAGGTCAGCTGGTGATGTCTCGGTAGATCTGGACGCCCCGGACCATGTCCATCGTCCCGGTCTCGGGATCGTAGATCGCCATGGACCCTGCAATCCGGTCATGGGCATGACGGGATCGATCGGCCCGGGCAAGTGCTGCTCGCAGGGTGTCAGCGTCGAGGTCCGTGCAGTAGGCCGGCGAGCCCGGCTCCATCCGCCACGACTCGGCAAGGTCGCCGGCGTCGACGGGTTCAAAGCCGGTGGCCTCGACGAGCTGCATGACGATCTTCTTCGCTGCCGGGTCATCGCCAGCTACTGGCAGTGCGATCCTGTCAGGCGCGCCGGCGGCAGTGCCCTTCAGTGCCAGGCTGCGGGAGAAGATGGTATTCCATGCCTTGACGATCGGACGTCCGATCTGCTCGCTGAGCCAGGAGCTATCGGAGGCTGTGCCCTCGATTCCCTCAATGACGCCGGCTTCGGGATAGTAGTTGGACATGTCCACGATGACGGTCGAGGCCGGTGCCTGACGCAGGGTTTCGGCCAGCGAGGGAATCGCGACGAATGGGATCGAGAGCACGACGACGTCCGCGGCGGCGATGGCATCAGCAGTGCTCATCGCTCGTGCGCCAAGCTCGCTGGCCAGGTCCGTGATGGTCTCTGGGCCCCGCGAGTTGGCCAGAATGAGGTCCTCGCCTCCACGTGCGAGAGCGCGTGCTAGCTGGCTTCCGATGTCTCCGGTTCCAATGACAGCAGTGATCATGTTTCTACTTTGAGTACTCCGGTGCGTGGTGCGCTCGGGATGTTTGTTGCTGTTCATGAAAACAACTCCTTATAAGTGTTTGATTACTCATTTATAGAACAATACAGTTCCATAAATGAATCATAGCAGGAATAATTATAGAACGCAACATTATCGAATTACCCTTAATAAAATGGTATAATTACATATGAGACAAAGAAGTCTACCTATTAGGAAGGGTGGCCAAGGTTTAATGTCAGATGAAAAACATCAGCAAACCGACGGAAAAAGAGGACGTCCTCTAGATTTGTCACGTAATAAAGTAATACTGGAAACAACGTTAGATTTATTAGCGGAATATGGATATGACGCATTAACAATAGATGCGGTTGCTATTAAAGCAAAAGTGGGGAAAGGGACCATTTATAGACGTTGGTCTTCTAAAATGGAACTTGTTATTGAAGCTTCCACTATGATGAGTCCTTTCGAGACATCGTTAGAGAAGTTGAATAAAAACCAAGATGTGCGAGGACAGTTGATTGACCTGCTTTCTCTACTATTTATGCAAGAAAATGAAAAGTATCAGAAAGCGATGAATGCGATTTGTAATGCTGTTAATAAACAATTAGAGGAAGGTATGCGTGATGCTTTTTACAGGCGTTACAGAAACGGTATCGAGTCGATTCTCAAACCCTATATAGAGAAACATCATATTACTCACGACGATTTAGAGATCATTACAGATATTGGCCCTGCCTTAGTTATGTATAGAAACAACTATAGGAATCAATCTGTTACTATTCATTATGTAGAGCGAATCGTTGATAAAATAATGATGCCAATATTGTTAAAACAAGTGTAAATGATGAACATTTCTTTTCTTCGATTTCTTAGTGACAAGCAAACAGTGCAACATCAGTAAGTATTTCAGTACAGATATTGAAAGATCTCAATCGACTTAACTCCTGAGAAAGCACTACGATTCCTGGGGCTGCTGTTGTCGATGATGTTATAGTCGTAATCTTGTTGGCTGTGATGATGAGTTTTTTAGGAAGTGGTAGCGATGTATCGCTTGGCTTATTAATCGGTAAGAAGATTATTTTCTTCGTTGTGATTGCTGTAGCTGGCTGGTTCGTTGTACCAAGATTTATGAAACTGCTTGAACGAATCAATGTGATAGAGCCTGTAATTACAATGGCTCTTGTCGTTTGCTTCGCGTTCGCTGATTTTGCCGACTTGATGGGGATGTCCGTATTACTTGCAAGTGAATATTTCACCTCTGTTGTTATCCTTGTTATTCTAAGACCTTATTTGCCCCTCAGTTGCTAAATGCATTTTTTAGCAAAACCGAAAAAAGAGGCGCACGCTGAAACCGGAGCCTCTTTTTCCTTATAAAACAGATTGTTTTCGTTAGTCTAAGATATCCCACCTTGGAGGTAACGAGGTGGCATTTCTTATTCAACGAACTTAAAATTTCCAATGTCAACTTTGAACTAATCTGCCCGTTAGCTTAATAAACTCGAGCAATTCGGTACAGTTCTTATAGAATTCTGTATATGGCTCATGTAAAATTCGTTGGCAGATTACGATTGCGAACAGCGCCATACAGCATGGGAATAGTAATCAGAAGGCTGATGATAACCGGAACTACAGACCCCTCAAGTCCAAAGTCACCTCCAGTGAGAAGTGAAGGACCGGTCACTTTTACAATAAACAGACCGTCTGAACTGTGTCCAGAAACAGGGATCCCAAGCAAACCTTCAAGTGCATTCCAGGAAAAGTGCAGTCCCATGGCAAACCACAGGTTCCATCGCCACATAAACGCGGCTCCAAGCAGAACACCTGCTTCCAAGGTTATGGCGAACGCGCTCCATAATGTTGCTCCTGTATTCCCAAGATGGGCTATTCCAAAGAATAGAGAAGTCACAGCGAGTGCGGCCCAGTTTCCCAGCAATTTATTCATGGCTTGAAACATTAGTCCACGAAAGATAAGTTCTTCGACAATGGCTGCGCCTAAAGCTGCTTCAATAGAAGCGATTAGAACTGTAACCGTATCCACATTATTCACCCATTGAAAAGAGTAACCTCCCAATGAAACAATAATAATAGTAGATAAAGCAATAAAAACAACCCCGGTTAGTGCTCCCATAACAGCTTCAACCCCTGCGCCCTTTCTGGATAACTCAGGAATGGACCGACGGGCTAAATATTTCATGGTAAGCGTATAGACCATGATGGCCAGAAAGCCCAATATTAATGTCAACAGCAGAGAAAGCACGTCCGGTACTTGCTCTGCTAGCGGCCGGATGGACGCATCCACAACAATTATGCTGATAGCTCCCACAATCATCCAGATGATTGGAAAGCGCCAAAACAAACTCCATTTACTTAATTTCTCATCCATCTGCGAATGTTCTTTGTGTGCAGATCTTTTCTCCATGTCTTGAGTCAGCTCCTTTATAGCTTGATGATAGTTATGAGTATAGGCTGAAAAAGTCATAAAGTGATAGTGCACTTTGGTCATGATAAAGTCATATGATTAAACGCCTAAAAAGCCGGTAACTTTAAAAATTACCGGCTTTAGGATGTCGTCTTAGTAATTCATGATTCCCGACTCTCTGGCTTTACGGGCTGCCTCTTGTCTTCCCTTAACATTAAGTTTTGAGTAAATCGTTGAAATATAATTCTTAACGGTTCCTTCACTAAGAAACAAAGCCTCTGCAATTTCTTGATTACGCATGCCTGAAGCCAGCTTTTGCAATATTTCAATTTCACGGCTACTTAGCCCGTATTCATTATGTTTAATAGTGGATCCCGGATTCATACTTTTGATCATTTTACTCGCCATCTCCTGCGAAATTAACGTCCCTCCCGCATGAACCACCCGTATGCCTGCAGCTAGATCCTTGGGGTGGATGGCCTTGAGAAGATATCCTTCTGCTCCATTGCTTAATGCCGCCATGACATATTCGACTTCCTGATAGGAGGTCAGCATCATCACTTTGATGATAGGCATTCGCTCTTTGATCAGAGCTGTTGCGTCAACACCATTCATGACTGGCATATTAATATCCATCAGTACCATATCTGGCTGAAACTGATGACAGCATTGGACTGCTTCTTCCCCATTTTTAGCTAATCCAACGATTTCTATATCATCTTCCATGGACAGTACGATATGTAGGCTCTCCAGAATTAAATCCTGATCGTCCGCAAGTAATACTTTAATTTTCCCCATGTAGCCCCACTCCTTTCAGGGGGATTTCACATCTGACTTCGGTGATCGTTTCATCTCCTACCTCTGATGATACAAACAGGCTGCCCCCCAGCCGCTCAACTCGATGTTTCATCGTAGTCAACCCGAAGCCATATTCCAATTTATCAATCGGTTTCCCATTATTTCGAATAAACAGGTGCAGAACGAATTCGGAAAATTGAAGCTCCATATCCAGTTGAGACGCTTTTCCATGTTTTAGTGCGTTCGTAATAGACTCCTGGATGACTCGCAGAATCGCCTGTCGTACTTCAAAATGCGTGTGTTGCTCTGTTCCTAGTACATTTAACGTCAGGAGAATTCCTGTATGTTCCCGAAAATTGGCCACGTGTGCCTCAATCTGCCGTACAAGATTGGACTCCTCTTCTCCTCCAATCTCATGAACAATACTTCTCATTTCATCCAGATTTTGTTCAGCCAGTGCTCTTAAGCGAATTAACCGTTCCTTGACCTCGGCAGGCTTACGATCCATAAGAGCAATGGAAGCATCAAGACTCATAATGATTGAGATAAAGGAATGCCCCAGGGTATCATGAAGTTCCTTGGACATACGATTGCGTTCTTCAAGCAGAGTCATTTTCTCAATTTCAGCAGCATAGTGGGTTAACAGCTTATTTTGCTGCTCTACTTCGACTACAAGTTCATTTTTTTGGTAATACGCTTTGGCCACGAAACTGGCCCATATGCCGATGAAGCAGAATAATACATTATCTGTCCCGCTACTAAAGGCTTGTTCCCAAGGTAACTTTAAATAAGACTGGAAGATAAAAGGAATGAATAGAATTGCGGGAATGACCCAGAATGTCTTCTTAATCAATAAGTACCCCATTGTTAGACTCGGCAGCAGATAGTCTGCTTTAGAAGTCAATTCCGGATGGATGACAGAGTTCACATAATAAGAACCTCCCAGTAATAGCTCTGCGATACAAAACCAGACCTTATTCATCCTTCGTTGAGGAAACCAGAATATCAGTGGAACGAAAAGCGCTGCCATTAGCCAACTGACGTTTAACCATGTTGTGTTCGACAGATCACTTTCTGTAAACAGTCGTGATGACAGCAAAATGTAATGGTACAAACGAAGAGCAAAAATACCCCAATCCATAAAAGATAATATCTTCCTCATGTCATCATCCTACACTATTTTTCATAAAAACATCAGTACCTGTGAATTTAGTGTATCACTATCTAATTTGGAACCCTTGGTGCGCAATTTTTTCCCCAAAGATAAGTGAGGATAAAACCAACGATAGGCCTACTGCCATCTGCAGCACATAACCGTAAACTCCACCGTCGATCTCCTTAGGCTTAATCGTCGGAACCACAAGAATCGGAGATATCGATATGATCAATCAAAATGCGGAAATCGGTTGGACATAGCTTACACCAACTTACTAGCGTACAGGTGTAAATACCGAATGTAAATTTTTATTGTTAAATTATTGCTTCGAACAATTAGAGCTAGTTCGAGAGCAATTTTCCATCTGCGGTCAAAAGACTAGGTCACAACGAGCGATAGAACGGATTGGAGCAACTAGAGAAGGGGCGGGACAATCAAGGTGGATATCATGATAATGTCTTTTATAGCATTACAGATAACGACTGGCCTGAGGTTAAAAGCACTCTTGAACATATGATCCATATAATATACTCGCCCAAAAACACGAAATAGATGTTTGTCCGAAGGAAAGTAAAAAAAGTACGCGATAGTTCCCCAGGCGAATGCCACTGGTAAGCTAGGAAAAATGCGCATCGCAGCATGGGCTTTTAATGAGCTATCCTGCCCGTTAGTTGAACAAAAGCAGCCGATCATATTGATCAGCTGCTTTCTCAGTTTTGTTGAGCTAACGTTTCTACGTTTGCGTAATTAGGCATCGATAAAATTCGCGACAACCCATAGTATTGGAATTAATCTCTTTTGCCTGATTTTAGACAAGAGGAACACATAGAAACCCCTTAAACCACAGTTATTGTAGATATCGTCTGAGTTGTCCTAAAAAGTTAACTATTCTTGTAAACTAATCGTTGTAAAAGTCGTTCTAACGGTCCATTTATTTTGTTTATTTCTAAGATTGTTGCCAATAAAACTGAACTGATCCAAATACCTACTGCAATCAGAGCTGCCACACCATTACTCACGCGTCCCCCTAAATCAAATGCGACTGGTGATAGATATAAAACTAGCAAAGCTTCATTCCACACAAAGAATGTCAGCGAACGCTTCCCTACAGCCATAAGAGACCGTGTGATTATTCCTACCTTAGCCATTTTGGCACCTATGATACCGAAGATCGCTGCATAAGCTGCACCTCCGGCGATTCCGGTTAGAATATGCAATCCGCTTAAAAAGCCTACTGTATGCGTTTCTGGATTCCATATGTCACCAATTAGAGATACAGGCAACGCTCCTACCAATGAGACTGCTAAGCCTATAATAGAAATATAGAGGAGTTTTTTTAAATGCTGTTCAGGTCTGGTCAATAATTGATACCTAGCCATCCACATTCCAAGCAAAACAGAAGGCAAGATAGGAAACAATACATGAATTAACAACGGATAAATAGGGAATACAATTAAATTAGAAATTGCTACATCAAGATAGGTGTCATTTGCTGAAAAACCCGGTTGAAATCCATTCCCGCCTATAGCTCCCCATAGAATAGGAATTAACAAAACATAAAACAATGTAATTAATACAAAATTACGGATTAAGGTTTTGTTCTCCCGCCTTACTAACCTACTTAAAATGAGTCCCGCTATCCCGTAGGCCATCAATATATCTTGGCCCCCAATAAAGATTGTTAGGGCCATTCCAAAACCAATTAAGTACCAAGAACGTCGTCGAATTGTCTTTACGGCATCTTCTTCCCTTTTTCCCTTTTTGATTTGACTGTTATAAATTAAAATTAGACCATACCCAAATAGTACAGCAAACATAGCTCTGGCACGGTTATCAATCGCTAGTAAACCCAGAACATTCACTACGTGATCAAACCAAGTAACAGCTTCAACCTTAAACATAATACCAGGTTTACTGTTATACAAATACAGTGGGGCATGAGCAAGAGCAATGAGCAGAAGCATAGCGCCTCGAGCAAGATCTAATGAAACAGCGCGTTTTGAGTTATTCGTTGTTTCTATTGTTGACGTGTTGGACATAATGATTTATCACCTCTAATCGCAGGATGAATTTCTACGTTTCAGTTTTCCGATTAACCTCTAAAATATCTAAAAAGAAAATAAATATAGGGATTCCCACAATTAATCCCCATACGCCGATGTAATGTTCTGAGAACAATAACACCACGAGAGTATAAAACATGGGCAGGTCCATTTTTGAGGCCATTAGTTTAGGGTTCAAAAAGTACCCTTCAACAAAATGCAATACAAAAATCATAATCAGTACATAGAAAACCATGTCTATTCCACCGATCGTGTAACCTATTATGCACAGTGGAACAAGCGATATCACAAAGCCGACAACGGGAATTAAGCTAAGCAAGAAGATCATAATGGAGAGAGCAAACAAATAAGGATAGCCCAGTAACAGCAGACCTAATACCGAAAATGTGGTGTTTAGCAAAGCGATCAGAATTTGCGCTTCAATTACTTTCCCAAAAGAAGATACAAACTTTTTCCCAAGGTTTTTGACTTCAATATAAAACCAAGCTATTTTACTGCTCTCCAACTTAGAAGTAAAAGTGACAATACGGTTTTTTTCAAGTATGAAGATAAAACTTAATATGATTGATAAAATGAAGCTTGAGCCCCAGTTACTTATCTTCAAAACGTAGTCAATGCCATTCTTAAGGTAACTTTGATAATTTAAACTATTGATGGTATCAAACAAATAGAGGGTAATTTTGTTCTGTGGTAGATCATCAGGGCTTAAGTTCGTCAAGAAAGTAGTTAATTGCATCATTTGTTCATAAATTTTAGGGAGATAATTCACGAGCGAAGCAATAATAAGAGCAATAAGTATGAGATACAGTAAAATAACTATTACTTTACTATTAACTGTCACAAACTTACTGATTCTTTTATGAAGCTGTATTTGAATGCTATTCATAATAAAAGCTATCAAGAATGTGAGAAGCACTACATTAAGCATTCCTTTAATGAAATACAGCAGTAATCCAATCAATACTAAAACTATGAATCGTCGAGTGTTTATATCCGAGAAGAATCTTTTAATAAAATCCATGTTAACCGTCCTTATACTTAGAATTGAGATTGATGCCATAGATTTGATTTTTCTTGGATGCGTCACCTTAACTCTTTCTAATTACGAACCCTCTAAATAAGATTATTTAAACTTGTCCATAGTTTCGTAAAAAAGATTGTGTCTCAATCAGCTTGTCCTTGTTGATCAATTCCATAACGAATGGCGGATCTAATACATAAAGCTCGGTAATCAGTAATGGTCAAAGGTATTCCTCAATTCATATTACTCCACCAACTCCGTATCCGATTGTTACAAAGATTAAACACCATATCAAAGCACCGATGCTTGAAATAATGAAATACTTCCTGAAATTAATCCCGCTGATTCCTGAGACATAGCATGTTAAATGACGTACGCCGGGGATGTAGTATCCAAAAATAATCGTCCACTGCGCATACCTTTCGAATAACCTTTCCACTTTCTCCAACTTATTCGGTGTGAGAAACAGATATTTTCCAAACCGGAGTAAGAGCGGTTTCCCAAATCTTCGACCAATCCAATAACTCACCGTCATTCCGGTGACTGTCCCTAAAAAGCCAAACAGCACAGAAAGTGGATAGCTTAATACATGTATTGAAGAAAGATATCCTATGGTCACCATCATGATTTCGTCTGGGATCGGAAGACCGACAATCCCTATTGCCAAGAGTATATAGATAGCCCCATAACCATACTGTCCAATTACCTCTGTAACCCATTCCATAAAGTGTTCCTTCTTTCTAATTTCTCATCATTTCAACCACTTCTTCAAACTTGGAAAACGTACTCGACTAACCATAAGAACACTTAGTAAAATGATAACAATTACGGTAAAACTCATTTTTAATTGTGAGGCCAAAAGACTAAATACAGCCAAGAATCCTCCAGCAATCGTAATAGGGACCCCAAGGAAGTCATTCATCTGATCTGCCTGTATATTAAAGCGCGCTAAACGAATTGCACCACATATGATAAATAAAGCTACAAGTAACACACCTATCATGTTGAGATGATAAAGTTTTTCTACGTAGATTAGTAATGCTGGAGCAACACCAAACGTCACCATGTCACACAACGAGTCAAGCTCTTGTCCAAATAAACTTTGTGCATGCAGCTTACGAGCAGCAAACCCATCCAGTAAATCAAATATCATCCCTATGATGATTAGTAGTACCGCAGCTTCACTATCCCACGACAACATCAAGATTGCGAAGATACCACAGCTCAGGTTCCCAAGTGTAAGAATTGATGGTATCCATTTGATGAGATCCTTTCTTCTTTTGTTAACAGATACCGATCGTTCTTTATACATTGTTTGCCCACCTTAAACAGCATAATTATTTTGTTTGGTTGTAATACCATGATAAATAGGGTTTTGGATTTAACACGCCTTGTAGAAACACCTGAGCCGCTTTACGATAAAGAATCTTCATTTCATTGCCATTCATACGAGAAGCCATAAGACCTAGCCCCTGTATCATGGCCTCTAAGATAGTGGCTAATGATTTACTATCGTCAACAGCTATTTCACCATCTAACATAGCGACTTCAATGATGTCACGAATAAAGGCGATATGGCCTTCGACATAGTTAGTCACACTCGCTTGGATCTTTGTATTGTTCCATTCCTTGCTTAAAAATTCATCCATCACATTGGTTAGTGGATGATACATATCATTTGCCATCGTCTGAAATAATCCATCGATTTTTTCTGAAAACGTTGAAAGAAGCGGTTCCTTCTCCAACCAAGAGCTTCTCCATTCCTTTTCCCAATCTTCGAGCAAGTAAAGGAATAAAGCCTCTTTGCTTCCAAAATGGTAATAAATATTGCCTTTACTTTTCCCCGTAATGGCTACTATATCTTCAATTGAAGTTGCTGAGTAACCTTTTTCTCTGAACAATTGTCCAGCGGCTAACAGAATTCCCCTTTTTGTTTGTTCGCTCTGTATATGCTTTTTGTTCATATGAAATTTCCCCCAAATTAAATCCGTACTCCGCAAGATGATATTTTTACTCTTTTAGTAACCCAAGCCATTGGAGATGTAATTTTGAAACACTAGGGATGCTTCTTGAGAATATCCACGTAAAAATGAACGAATTTCAGCATCCCTCCCGCCACCTGTTACATTAGTCAGGCAACGGGCGATCACATCAATGCCTGTTTGCTCGGTATACACCGATACAGGGACATATCGGTAAACCAAACGATGCGGCTACGGAAGCTATAGTGATGGAATTGAGTCCTTCTCTGTCAGCCATATCAACTTGCCGCATCGACTAAATTAAGCCTAGCTTCGGGCCGCGTGAAGGCTTTTTCGTTGTTTCCAATACGATTGCATTTTCGGAAGATAAGTCTTAAAGGACTTGCTTGTTAGAGAAATTCGTTTTACATTTCTGCTAACCTCCGTCAAATGGATGAACTGCTGCCAACTTACGCGGATTGCTTTAATCCTTGTCGAAGTCTCAACCCAGCTAGACAAATGAGAAATGTAGCACCCGCAGCTATGTAGGGCAGCGACAATGATACATCGTATAAGATTCCAGCTGCCACTGAGCCAATAATTGTTCCGAGACTGGTGAATGTTGAATTCAATCCCGCCACATACCCTTGTCTTTCTCCTGCAGCTTTTGACAGTAGGCTGCTGGCAGCAGGTCTAATCAAATCAAAAGAAGCAAAGATAAAGATAGTAACAATGGTAATTGCCCAATAGGAATGAACGAATAATATGACGAATATCGAGGCCCCACCAATTGCAAGGCTTAGATACATGACCTTCATCTCACCCAATCTTTTTACAAGCAAATCTAACAAACCAATTTGAATAACAACACCCACAATAGCGCCGATTGTCAGAACAAATGCGATATCATTAGGGCCGAATTGATGCTTGGCATCCAAATACAGTCCAAAAACAGTTTCAAAGTTCGAAAGACCGAACCCAAGTACAAGTAGTACGACTAATGTTACAAAGTATGATGCTTTTCGACTCTGCCATATTTGGCGGATGAGCCCTTCTTTCTCCAAGGGCAACCGATTTTCAATAAGATCAGCTTTTTTCATTGATTCCGGTAAGACGATCACCGACAGGAGAGCAACAAATCCGACCAGAGCTGCAGCAACATAAAAAGGAACTCTAACGCCGTACTCTGCTAAAAAACCGCCTAAGCCCGGACCGATAATGAAACCAGTCGACATCGCTGCCGATATATATCCAATCCCTTTGGCACGTTCATTCTCCGTGGTTATATCTGCTGTAAATGCCATAACCCCTGGAAAAATGAAGGCAACTCCTACACCGCCAAGCAGTCTGGACAGAAATAGCATGTATACGGAAGAGGAAAATCCAAAAATAGCTTCCGAAACAGCCAGCAGGGCTAATCCAATTATGATTATTTTTTTTCTGCCAATGGTGTCACCAAGTCTTCCGCCCCATGGTGAAAATAATAATTGTGTGACTGCATAAGCCGCCGTCAAATACCCAACGCTTGCCCCCGTTAGCCCCAGGTTCCGCATTAGAGTTGGCATTACTGGAACAACTAACCCATAAGCAGCCATAGCAAGAAATATATTAACCATGAGTAAAGCTAAGGCTCCCTTGTTTCTAAACAAAAGATTCATTTATCATCTCTCCACTCGAATAACCAAACTTATGATCATAATGTCAGTGCGTAAAGCTAACATCTGTATACTGAACGTTCGTTATAAATTAACATGAAGCTCAGACTCTCTCTTAAACCAAACAACGAACTATACCTCTTATTTCAAAGAACCTTGCAGCCGAGCATACGCTCGACTGTTAGATTCTTAATTGAGCTATACCTTTAATTTATTTGGACGATCGTCCGATATTTTGCAAAAAAAAAATCTATCATGTTACTCCTATGACATTTCCTTAAATACACTTATTCACTTTTATCCCAATTGACGCTTAGTCCTTCTCCAAAGAACGCAAAATCTTCAGTATTCTCCAAAGTGAGATTATCTAATATTGAAGCACTATGAAATACTTTTGCCGCTCTATCCTTACGATCGGTTTCATAATAATGAAATGCGTCATCATAATCATGATCTCTAAGCAACTTAGACAAATAAAGTGCGTCTTCTAATCCTAGGGTAGTACCCATTCCTGCATTCGGATCTGCCGTATGAAGTGCATCGCCAATTAGTACAACTCTGCCATATGAGTAATGCTTCATTAGATCAATTTTAAACAACTGCTTAGGTATGAAGTTATCCGTGTTTTCAATTAATTGTTTAATTGGAGCTTCCCAGTCTGAGAACTGATTGGCCAAGTCTGATCTAAAGGCTTCTATTGGCTTTTCTTCAAAGTGTTTCTTAGAGACCTTTTTTTCCTCGTTAACAATCATTGACCACGAAATTTCATTATCTGTCGGATGGTGTTTGGATATAAATAAATTGAAATTTTCGTGAAAATAAATTAGCGAGGTTTCGGTATCAAAAAATTCCCTGTGCTCGTTAAGCTTGTTAAGGCCAACTAAGCCGTAGACTCCCCATTTGCCAGCATACTTTAGTGGATAGTTAGGGAACGGGAATAAAATGGACCTTGTTTTAGAACGTACTCCGTCCGCTCCAACAAGTAATGTACCTTTAGCTTCTGTTCCATCCTCAAACAAAACCTGAATATGATCATCACCCTCAGTGAATGATTTTAGTCTTTTTCCAAAATTAATTTCTATTCCTTGTTCAATAGATTTCTGATAAAGGATATCAATTAAATGGAAACGGGCAATGTTGATTAAATGAGGCATCTCCTCCTTTTCCCCATCCATTTCCATGTCTTCAAATATAGAGTTACCTTCTTTATCCATTACTTTAATGTCAGTCATCTGATGACTATTGGCCTTTAATACTTCGCCTAACCCTAATTCCTCCAAAACTTGAACCCCACTTGGATGAATCACAAAGTTTCCACCTGCATTACCATACTTCGTCGCTTGTTCATAAACTACACTCTCGATATTAGCCCTTTTCAAGAATAGCGCCATCGCTAATCCAGCTATTCCCCCACCAATAATAATTATTTTCTTAGTCATTTCAAAACCACCCCTTTCAGAAATATTTATTCGAATTATCGTCCGAATAATACTAAAAAAATAAGGATCTGTTTCATCCTATGCAATCATTATAAATTTATTCGGACGATCAGTCAATTAATATGTCGCATAGTTGATTCTTTTAAGCTACAATAGAATAAAAACACTGGAGGAATTATGAGCAGACCAACAGGTGTGAATAGTGAGGATACGAAGCAATTCATTGTGGATGTAGCAACGAAAATATTTGAACAAAAAGGCTATAGTGTTACATCTATGGCCGATATAAAAAATGAAACAAACTTAAGTAAAGGGACAATTTATTACCATTTTAAAAATAAAGAGGAACTGTATCTTTACTGTATTCAACAAGTATCTAACGAATTTATTCGAAATTGGGACATTACATCGAAAACTGAGCGTTCCGCTGAGAAAAAGTTATATATTTGGGCGAACTTAAATAGTATTATGCTGCAAAAGCCGATTATGAATACCATTCAAGAATATTTCGTTTCAACAAATAAAAACAATTATGACGCTGTACTTAAACTGTATGAACCCGAATTTCAGATTGTTAGCCAAATTTTAGAGGAAGGTATAAATCATGGGGAATTCAAGGGAGATTTGCATATTGATGATGTATCGGTACTTTTATATAATTTTATCACATCATTAGCTAATGTAGAATTGTTTGGCTACCATTCAAGTCAGGAACAGAAAAATTTATACAAGCTAGCCATTGATTTAATCTTACCTGGGCTGAAAGAATAAAAAATGTTAGTGAAGCCTCCCCAAAATACTCTCAAGCTGTTACATGAAGTATTGATCTACATTGGTCTTGTCCCCTTTGCTGAACGACAAAGAATCAGGATCTTGTCTCCCCTGAGAGCAAGATCCTGATTCTTTGTTTTTTTCCCTATTTACTAAGAAGGCCAAATGAAGCGAGCTACTTAATGTTTGGAGACTTATCTTCGAATTCTTCAATAGATACTGCACAAAAAAGATGAATGCGGTATCCGATCTTGTTTGGCAAGGAGCTTGATTATCAGGATACACATAATTATTTGACCGATCGTCCGAATAAAGTTATACTTTGAGAAACATTTTTTCGAATTTAATCGGACGAATATCCGATTGTTTTGGAAGGAATGTTGAGTCAAAAAATTGACCTGTCCTATTTAATTGTCCTCCAAATCTTACTTTGGGCGATATAAATCATATAAAAAATAAGAAAAAGAAAAATGAGTAAATAATAACCAATTGAGAAATCGATTATAAGGAGCAGTGATTTTTGTGACTTCACTTTTAAGGAATAGAGTTTTTAAAATTGTGTTGATCGCTGATTTATTACAGCAAGCAGGTATCTGGATCCGTAACATGTCCTTGCTCTTTTATATAATGGATCAATCCAATAACAATCCGACAGCTGTTTCTTTGCTTACAGCTTTAGAGTATTTACCAATTTTCATTTTCTCATTAATAGGTGGTACTTTTGCTGACAGATGGGAACCAAAAAGAACGGTGATATTTGGTGATTCTCTAAGTGCTTTATCTATGCTATTGATTTTACTATTAATATCTCTGGGTATATGGCAAGCAGTGTTCGCCGCAACAGTCATTTCAGCTATCGTGAGTCAATTTTCCCAGCCTTCTTCGTCCGTCCTTCTAAAGAGACATATTCCATCTGAAGACGTTGGAACGGCTGTTGGAATAAACCAAAGTTTATTGGCTTTGTTCACCATATTTGGTCCAGTCTTCGGAACATTTGTATACACTCAGTTGGGGATTAGATCTGCTGTTATTGCTCTATTCATTATCTTTGCTTTAGCTGCAGCAATTCAATTATTCTTACCTTCGTCGAATAGGGAGAAAAGTTTAGAAAAGAACACTGCAATAAGTGATATCAAAAGTGGGTTCAAGTATGTTCTTGGCCATGTAAATCTAAAACTCATTGCTATCATGTTTGCGGTAAGTGGAATTGCAATGGGTATAACACAACCTCTCGATGTCTTTGTAACAATGGAGAGATTAGGTTTACCTAAGGAAAGTGTTCAATGGTTTGCGGCTTCAGAAGGAGTAGGAATGCTCTTTGGAGGTATCTTAGCTGCGGCAATTTCATCAAAAATAATAAGGTACAGGCGTGCGGTATTAACAGTTACAATGATCATTTGGTCAATGATAACATTGACCGAGGTATTATCAACTTGGCCGACATTAACCGTTATAGCAAGGGTACTGTCAGGGGTGGCAACAGCTTTTTTCCAGGTCGTTTTTAGTGCGATGATGATTAAAGAAATTAAAGAAGAATACATCGGAAGAACGAATGGAATCGTACTACCACTTTTGATGGGGGGAATGTTGTTAGGAAGTACTCTGTCTGGTATTATTGTAAATCAAATTGAATTATTCGGTGCATATTTTATTGCATCTGTCCTAACCCTCTCATGTGTAGTTTTCACTTTACGTTTAAGAACAGATTATATGAATGTGAATGACAAGCATCATAATTAAAATATAATAACTACACTCTACTGCCCATTTGTGAAACAGAACAAAAGCAGCTGATCACGTAACAGCACCCCATTTTAAAGACAAGACTCAGAAATGGAGGTGCAGTTCCCATAATACGTTGATCGGCTGCTTCGTTATTTTTATTGAATTATCGTTCAACTATAGTAAGTAGTTTAGAATGAGATCCACCGATAACACTGGTTAAATGACTTGCCTATAGAGTTATCTCCGTCGTTACCCGGGTAGTAGAGCATAGATTTGTCTGATTATGCTTTTTAAAGCCCTAATATGACTTGGTTAAATCAAGTAATGGATATGTCTAATTATGTCTAGTTCATTGAAGATACACTTTCGAAGCAATCAACGTTTGTTGATCAATTGCTTTCATTTATTCAACTAACCTGTCCGTTAGTTGAATAAGATCCCCAGTTTTTGACTTTGTAGACGCTGTAGAATAAATCTCGGGCAGACCAAGGGAGGAAAGGATGACCATCAGCCTGCCGAGTCATTCACTTTGACGAAGTTCATCCATAATTGTTGTTTAATCTCTTTAAAATAAGGTCTACAATTTCAGTTGTTTTTAAGTGATCCGTAATTAAATGCTCTTGATAAATTTCCCTCCTAAAAGCTTCGACACAAGTAGCTGTCCGTTGGAACGACCATCCCCCTACCTTGTCACCGCGCTTGACTAATCTGTTATAAATGGTGTCCTCTGAAGCTATCAAACAAAAATGATACAGTTCTTCATCCAATTCTTTAAATCCATTGTAAATGTAATTGAAGTTCTCTTCTTTATATAGGGTCATAGGCACAATTAAGTGTTTTTGATACTTCCTCTTTACCTCCCCCGCCACATTTACAGTCAAGGTTTTCCAAAGCTCAATGTCCTGGAAGTCATCAGTTTGTTCGTGGGTATGCCTCACTTCTTCAGGTACAATTTTCCAAGTCATAAGTCCAATATTTTCAGGATCAAATATCATACTATTGGCAATTAAGGGTTGAAGCATATGAGCTGTGGAGGTCTTACCAGAACCAAACGCCCCATTAATCATGATAATCACGTGATCACTCCTCTGGTAATATAGCCTTCCTAGAACATCATTGTACTTCATTGGTTTTTGTCCAAAATAGTGCAATTTTTATGCATCATCTTTACATGTTAATCTGGTCATTTCCACGTTAAACTGCCCGTTAAATAAATAAAAGCGAAACGAACGCGTTTACGAAATGGTTTGTAAAATGCGAATGATTTCTTTTTCGATAACCGAATCGTCTACAGTATCCAGATATTCAGGACTAATCACTTGATACTGTTTCATTCTATAAAACTCCATAACGGCTTGTTTCAAGGTCAGATCATACCATTGAATACTAAAGGTCGGTTCCATAATGCGCCGAAGCGTCGCATCATCTTGAACCAAGGACAGCTCAGCGTGCATTCTGTTAAAAATCTTTTTATCCATACCGGATTGAAAAAAAGATTGTAAATTTTTAATTCTATTTTGTTGAGCAACGGAAATTTTTTCAAAAAGTCGTGGATAAAACTCCTTGAGGTCTTGCAGGAACAAATCGGATAAATAAATAACACCTATTAACGATTCTAGAAACGTATTTTGAAATCGATCAATATATGAAACGGAATCATCATATACAACGGTGTCAGCCTGCTGCAAATACTGAATTCCATACTCTACAACCTGTTCGATGATTTCATCTTTGGATGAAAAGTGCTTATAAAGCGTCACTTTACTAATATCCATATGTTTTGCGATATCGTCAATTTTTAGTTGGCTGAATCTGGTTCTTCTAATTACAGGTTTGATTTTATTTAGATATTGATCTGCGCTCACGGGTTTTCTCACGATTGAAGCCTCCTCTAATGCTCATCAAATCATATTATACCAAAATGGCTGTATCAATAAACAATATTTAATAAAATTATTAAGTTAACTAATTTTATTAATTTAGTTTACTTAGTAAATCTATCGTTGTATAATCTCTCTTGTAATGAATAGCCAATCGAGAAAGGGATAACGGTCTCCAAAGCGATATACATTTCTCGAAATCACATTATTTTAAAAGGAGAATACACAATGAAAATCACAGTTCTCGGCTCACTGGGCAATATCAACCGCAACTACCTGCCATCCCTAATCGCAGACGGCCACGATGTCACCGTCATCACAAGCTCCAAAGATCGTATCGCCGACATCGAAGCGCTCGGTGCCAAACCAGCAGTCGGCTCAAACCTCGATGTCGAATTCCTCGCGCAGGCCTTCGCAGGTAGTGACGTTGTTTACCTCATGATTTCGGGCATCAATTATGCCTCTGGCACCGACATGTGGCAGACCGCTATTAATCTTGCTGAAAATTATAAGGCCGCTGTGCTAAAATCAGGTGTAAAAAATGTCGTCAACCTCAGCTCAGTCGGCGCCGACAACCCAAACGCCGGTATTCTCTACACCTATCATTTTGCAGAAGACGCGCTAAACTCGCTTGAAAGCGTGAACGTTGTCCACATCCGGCCTGTCGGCTTTTACAGCAATCTTTTTGCCGACATGCAAAGCCTCAAAACCCAGCAAACCATCTTCAGCCCAATTTCAGTTGATATCCCACAAGGCTGGGTCAGCCCCGTTGATATTGCAGACGTCGTTTACGCCATGATTTCTCACACCCCAGCGGGTAAAAGCGCGAAGTTCATAGTTAGTGACTGGGCCACAGGCAACCACTGGCTCAACGCCCTTGCTGAGAAAGGTATCGAAGCCAAATACCAACAAATCCCCGTTGAGGCTCTTGCTGAGAATATGAAAAAAATCGGCTTCCACGAAAACACTGCCAACGGCTTTGCCCAAATGAACCGCGCCTGTGAGAACGCGGACGAGTTCTACGCCAGCCTTCGTGCAACTGACTATCACCTTGGTAAAGTCAAGGTCGGAGACTTTGCGAAGGTTTTTGCAGACGTATATAATAAATCTGTTTAAACAGTCCAGAATACTGTTAACCTGCGAATGAGAATGCGCCTAAGTGCGCTATTTTTCTTTCGATAACTTGACCCGGAGAATCTTGAGATGGCAGCCTGTTCATCCTGTTCTAATCTCAGACCTCGAATAAGGTTTTACTCTGACTTGGTTTTGACATATAAAGAACAGAGCTCGCTGAAGTGATAGCGAGCTCTGTTCTTTATTGATAAATGTGCACAAAAAACCCTTACCTGTGATAAGGTTCATATCGAATGACTTTAAAATAACCTGCCCGTTAGATTGAAGTTTAAAGTTACAGTATGACAATTAAATAGAAAAGAACTGCTAATACAAAACGATATAGAGCAAACCACTCCAATCGAAGTCGCTTGATCAATCTAATAAACGTTACTACCGCAATCATAGCCACAAGGAAGGATGTCATAAATCCAATTAACATCAGATACATATCGTCTAAATGAAGTAGATCGATGCTATCGTATAAGTCCAACAAGGTAGCACCAAACATAACAGGTACAGAAATAATGAATGTAAAATCTGCTGCAGCTTTTTGGCTAGTACCGAGCAAAAGGCCACCTGAAATCGTCGAACCTGATCTCGAAAAACCCGGCCACAAGGCCAGACATTGGAATAAGCCAATCCCAAAAGCCTGTTTGTAACTAATCCTATCCATTGTGTCAACCCTGGTAGTTCTCTTACTCCGTGCTGCGATGATCATTAATAAGCCACCAGCAATTAAACCAAATAAGACAGGTGTAGGGCCGAATAATTGACTTTTTATAGTGTCCTTTAGTAGAAGATATACGATTAACGCTGGTATCATAGCCAAAATCATATGTATTACGTTTAATCCTTTACTTGCTGAAAAATCCATTTTAATTAAGTTTGTCCCAATCTCCATATACCTTTTCCAATAAAGAATTAGAACTGCCATCACCGCACCCAGCTGTATAACAATTTTAAAGGTTATTGCCGCGTCTCCCTCAAAGTCAAGTAGATTGCCTGCTAAAATAAGATGGCCAGTAGACGATACGGGTAAGAATTCAGTTAACCCTTCTATTATCCCAAGTATGATTGCTTTTATTGGATCAGTCATAGAAGATATCCCCTTTACGAAATAAACTCGCTTAGCAAGTTCAAGTATAAGGGTGAATGACTATATATTCCCATCGATTAGCATAACAATATTCATTTCAGTGTGACATTATCGTCACATCATTTAATGGATATACAGATCATATTGATGAATCTTGTTCAACTATCCTGCCAAGGCACATATCACCTTATTCATGCAATACCCAAGCAAAAGACGCCGCTGCATCTGCACGGCGCCTTTCCTATTACTACATCTATAATAGAGCCTGCTTCTCCATCATCAATCCAGAGTCACTTCGTAGAACCAGAGACAGGTTATTTCAGCTCTGCATTGGTTGGACTCAGCGCCAGAATATGCCCGTCTCATCCCGTTCAACTTGTTCGAGCAAATCCTCAAAGTCGAGACAAGGCTCAATAACGTCTACAGCATTCCAGCTGCTAGATTCATCCTTGGCATATACCTTCCATTGTTCACCTTCCCAATGAAACCGGGCGTTCGGCAGCACATCCCATTGATACCTTTCACCCGCTGGCCTTTCCTCCGTAAGAATGAGCTCGTCGTTATTCATCACATAGGTCAGCTTCACCATCGTGCGGAGTGGTGCAGGCACCTTCTCGTGAATATACCCATTCATGAGTGACTGAATTCTTCGAATGGTAAACGAGTCCAGCATATCAGTTCACAGCCTTTCATTTGCCAAAATGAATGTCCTCTGCGTTACCAGCTGGACTTGGTCACACCCGGAATCTGTCCCAGATGGGCCAGTTCGCGGAAGACAATTCGTGAAACCTTGAATTTGCGTAAATATCCTCTTGGACGTCCTGTCAGTTCACAGCGATTTTTCAGTCTCGTTGGAGAGGCGTTACGCGGCAGCTTCTGCAACGCTTCATAATCTCCTTTTTCCTTCAGCTCCCGGCGCAGCTCTGCGTACTTGGCTACCGTTGCCTGACGCTGTTTTTCACGTACGACTTTTGATTTTTTGGCCATCATTTACAGCTCCTCTACGATTTTTTTTGAACATGTTACACCTTACAATTCCAACTACAGAACCTTCATCCGATCAGACGGGTTCAACGGGCCACGGCAGCGGATTATCAAACCCTCCCCAGTCGGCTTGCATCTCCTCATCACTGAGCAGGCACTGGTCCAGCTCATCCTCAATCATGTGACGCTCCATCTCAATCCCGATCATCACCAGCTCGGTCTGGCGGTCTCCCCACTGGGCATCCCATTTGTCCAGGACATCCGGCTCGGTGCGAAAAATCAATTCCTTGTCCGCTTCCGGCAAGGCCGCGACCCAATGTCCGGCAGGTCCAAACTGAATGGAAGGCCCCGCCTGGCTCAGGCTTGCTGCTAGATCTCCTTCAGCCGCCAGCCAAACCAGGCCTTTGGCACGAACGACCTCTTCCGGCCAGTAGCTCATGAACTCAGCCAGACGTGCGGGATGGAATGGCTTCCTGCGACGGTACACGAAGGAGCCAATTCCGTACTCTTCCGTCTCGGGGGTGTGTGATTCTTTTTCCAGCTCCTGAATCCATCCGGCCGACATGCTCGCTTTTTCAAAATCAAAGAGACCGGTATTCAAAATCTCAGCAGGATTCACCTGTCCCTTCACGGTTCGAATAATCTTGGCATGGGGCTGAAGTTTACGGATGATACCTTCAAGCTTGTTCAGCTCCACGTCATCGACCAGATCACATTTGTTCAGCAGCAGGACATCACACGTCTCAATCTGGTCAATCAGCAAATCCACCACGTCTCGGGTATCTTCCTCTCCTGCTGCCTGACTCCGATCCAGAAGGCTCTGTCCTGAGGCAAAATCATGCCAGAACCGGTTGGCATCCACCACCGTTACCAGGCAATCCAGCTTCGCCAGACGGGTCAGATCAATCCCCGACTCTTCATCGGCGTATGTAAAGGTCTGCGCTACCGGAACAGGCTCACTGATGCCCGTGGATTCAATCAGGATATAATCGAACCGGCCTTCGTTCACCAGATTCTCGATCTCCTGCATTAGATCATCCCGCAGCGTGCAGCAGATGCAGCCATTGGATAGCTCAACCAGCTTCTCTTCCGTTCTTGACAACGTGGCTTCTCCCTTGACCAGCGCTGCGTCAATGTTCACCTCACTCATGTCATTCACAATGACGGCTACCTTAAGCCCCTGCCGATTGTGCAGTACATGATTAAGGACCGTCGTTTTACCTGAACCAAGGTAACCGCTGAGGACCGTTACCGGAACTTGCTTTTGTGTCATTTCGATCTGCTCCTTATAGTAACAGCCAATCTGTTATTGGCCTTATTAGTAATTATTACGATTAACAACAATGACTATAATCCTGTTGGCTTCTCTTGTCAAATCATTTTTGTAAAAAAAAGACCTACGATCTGGTTCCGGCAGTTCACATCATCATGATGCGTCCCGAAAAATCCAGTCCGTAAGCCATTTAACTTTTGCATCCGAATAGCAGCCTAAGTCAGTCAAGCACGAGTCGTGAAAATCAGCACATAAAAATGCATTGCCTGTACAGAGACCTTCCTCAGTTTGCAATAGAGAGCCTTTCTCTATTCCCTGATTCCATCCGTTTTCTAAATATGACGACCAGCATCATGGCAACCAAGGAAAGTAACGTACAGATCGTAAACATCGTGGAATAGGAGCTGCTCTGAACAATCAAACCCATGGCGAGTCCGCCCAAGGAGAAGCCCAGATCGTAGGAGGACATAAATATGCCCATCAATACATACCTGGAATCGGCAGGGAGCACGAAGGACAGGTACGTCGTTAATGTGGGATACATGAGTGCCAGGGCAAAACCACTAAACACCGCGGACAAATAGACCAGTGGACCAATGAGCTCCAGCAGCGCGAGCATCTGGGTTCCCAAAGCTGCACACAGCAGTAATCCCGCAATTAGCCAGGTATTCCAGCTGCCGTCGGAAGGTATTTTTTTGCGCAGCATAAATCGGCATAGAATAACAACCAGTCCCTGGATCGTTAAAAACACCCCGGCACTCGCAAGTCCCGTCGATACCATATACAGCGGAAGAAACGTCGCCGTTGCTCCGAATACGCAGGAAGCAAACAGCATGACTGCACTGCTGATCAACAGCGGTGTACTGCGCCAAATACCACGAAAGGAGCGGATCATGTCCCTTAGCGTATATGACTGATTTTGCACCGTACGCCTGGGCAGATCTACGCGATATCCGATCAGAAGTGGCAATACAGCCAAACCAATCATGAGGACCGTAAACCATATCTCGCGGGCACTTTCCCAGATTTGTATCGCCAGTATGGGAACAACGAGAGAGGGAACCATCGTAAAGAGTGTATACATGGATAGTCCCTGTGCGCGGTCCTTGTCTTCGAGCTTTTCCACAATGCCAGCCTGCATGGTCATGGAGAAGAACGCAGTCGCCACACCTTGCAATGCCCGCAGCCAGAGGTAAGCTTCCACATCACCGATCATGAAAAGCACCAGCGTTATGGCATGCAGAAGAAGCAGCCATTGCATGACCCGGAGGGGACCATGTTTCCCCAGAAGCTGTGCAGCCAGCGGCCTCAGAAGCATACACGTGAACATGTAAGCTCCCATCATGAGGCCAATTTCGGCCTGACTCAATCCTGCTGCCTCACTTCTCAGTGGAAGAATAATCGTTAAGGCCGAATTTGCGGCAAAAAATAAAAAAGCCAGCATATAAAACCGGATAAAGGAAAAAGAGACCGGATTTAATTTGCCATGATTGTTTGCAGAAGCATCCAAAAGTTTGTCCCCACTTTCTCACAATTGCCAGAACAGACAAGTCAAATAATCGTAATTATTATGATTAAAAGGACAATTTATCGTATACCGCTTGTCTTGTCAATGAATTTGTATGCGTACTTCGTATGCTTATAATGAAACAACAGAAAAAAACCGACGCTTCCGCATCAGCCTTCCTGCTATCTCATCGCTGACAATAGTCCCCTACGGTCATACGCAAAAACAATCATCAGCGCTCCAAGTACTGCACATATCAAATACATCCAGGAAAAAGAAAACAGATCAGCAACCGGTCCCATAACGACACCCCCAAGCGAAACGCCCAAATCGGCCGTTGCAATGAATAAACCAATGAGCACGTTGCGGTTCGTCTGTGGCAGGACAAAAGACAGATAGGTCGTCAGCGTTGGATACACGATGGCCTGTGCAATACCCATGAGTCCCGCGCCCAGATAAAATAGGATTGCACCTGTCTGAATGGACAGTCCTACGCACGCAGCAGCGAGTGTCAGCAGCAGCATCGTTCCCATCATAAATGAAGAGTGCCATGTTCCGTCCGACGGGATTTTTTTTCTAAGCGCAATACGGGCAACCACGACCACCGCAGCCTGAATCATCAGAAACACGCCGGCATTTCCGTGATTCAATTGTGGAGCGTACAGCGGAATAAACGCAGTTATGGCACCGAACACAATCGACGAGATGAGCATAATGACACTGCATTTGAACAAAAACGGATTTCGGATCAGCTCCCCGAAGGAAGCCAGCATACCGAACTTCTGTCCAGTCTTATCCTGTGTTGTATCGATCTCTGATTCCTTCGTCTTGTCCATCCGGATACTGTAACCAAACAGCCCCGTTATCATGGCAATCCCAATCATGAAGATGGAGAAATAATCCATTCCGCCCGCATTCCACAGTCCCAGAGCAAGCACCGGCCCGGCAATGCCCGGAATATAGGAAAAGAGGGAATAGTATGAGATCCCCTGTGAACGATCCTTTTCTGGTAATGCATCAATGATGCCGATCTGGAGCGCCATGGAGAAAAAGGCAGTAGACACACCTTGCAGGGCCCGAGCTACGAAATAGCCGCCCAATCCCGTAAAGGTATACAGGATTAGCGCCAGCCCATTCAGAATCAGAATGATTCGAAGTATCCTGATCGGGCCATGCTTTTGGATAATTTGACCTGCCCATGGCCTGAAAAACATCGTTGTGAACATGTATGCTCCCATGACGAGACCAATGACAGTGCTGCCTGCCCCCAATGATTCACCTCTTAAAGGGATGATGACATTGAGGATGGCGTTAGCGCTAAAGTATAAGAGCGTCAATAGATATAAACGTAGAAAAGGCCATGACAATGCTCCACTCACGGTGTGTTCTCCTTTAGAAAGTAATTAAATGATCCAGCAGCTTTCTCGCATACTCGGACTTCACGGTTCTCAGCTGCTCGATAGGCACCATTTCTTCGATGCGACCCTCCCTGAAAATGACCACTCTGTCACAGATATAAGCCGCTGCCTGGATATCGTGGGTGATGAATATATAGGTCAGCTGATAGATCTCCTTCAGCTCTTTCAGCACATGGAGCACCTGAGTCTGAACCGATACATCCAGTGAACTGATTGCTTCGTCCAGCACAATGCACTGAGGCTCTGTTGAGATGGCCCTGGCAATACAAACCCGCTGCACTTCTCCCCCTGACAATTCATGCGGATATCTGGAGCGATATGAGTTATCCAGCCCAACCTGGCTAAGCAGCACATCGATTTTGAGCGAATGGGCATGGCCTTCCGGGTTCTTTTTTTGTAGGCGCAATGGTTCCATAATGGCTTCCTCGACCGTAAAAAACGGATTGATCGACGACTTGTAATCCTGAAAAACGGCACTGATCCGGCCCCTTCTCGCCTTTCTGTCCAGCACAGATCTGCCTTCGAGCAAAATCTTTCCTTGCTCCGGGCGTTCCATCCCCAAAATCAGTCTGCCCAAGGTGGACTTTCCACTCCCGCTCTCCCCGATGATACCCAGGCATTCTCCGCGCGAGCATTCAAAACTGACATCATGCAGAACGGATTTTCGGCCTCCGGAAAACAAGCCGCCTAGTGGATAGGATTTATGAACATGGTCAACGTTTAGCAATATGCTGTTCCTCCTGCATCAATTGCCTGAAATGATTGCTCAGCTCCCGGCGGGTGGACACCAAGAACTGTGTATACGGGTGCTGCGGTTTCGAAAAGACGGAGTGAATGCTGCCCGACTCCACAATATGTCCATCCTTCATGATCAGAACCTCATCCGCGATCTTTCGTACGACTCCAAGATCATGCGAAACAAAGATCATGGAGCATCCCATTCGTTCCCGCAATTGGATCAGCTGCTCGACCACCTCGTATTGGGAAATCGTATCCAGAGCCGTTGTAGGTTCATCCGCTATGATCACATCCGGTTCCAGCACGAGTGCCAGCGCAATCATGATTCGCTGCAGCATGCCTCCTGACAGCTGGTGAGGATATTGATTCATGATGTGCACCGGATTTCTCAGCATGACCCGTTCCATGGCCGATTTCATGTTCTGCTCGACTTCCTTGGCATTCCATCCGTAATGCGCATGAAGGGTCTCTTTCAGATGAACGCCGATCACACAGGAAGGGTCAAATGCACTCATTCCGTTCTGGAGAATCATGCACAGATTCCGGCCCCTTTTTTTGCGCATGTCCTGCTCCGTGAGCTGGTTCAGATCTACCCCTTGGAACAGAATCCGGCCGGACTGCCGGATGGCTGGTTTATTCAGGCGCATGATGGACCTGCATGTCATCGACTTGCCACTCCCACTTTCCCCTACAATGGCCAGGCACTCACCTTGCTTCAACTGGAATGAACTATTGGGCACGATGACTTCTTCCGTAAGGGCATCCCATATTCGCAGCTGCTCAACTTCCAATATATTCATAAGAGACCTGTTCACCTCTCTTCCTTCCGCGAAGCTTGCCGCCCGGTTTGGACGTCATCAATTTGGGGTCAAGCGCCACTTGCAGCGCATCGGACAGAAAATTGAATGCTGATACGACCAATACAATCGCAAGACCTGGCGCAAGCATTAGCTCTGGCCTGGAGAACATGACTTCTCTGGCCTCATTCAGCATCATGCCCCACTCGGCTTGCGGTGCCTGAACGCCCAATCCGAGAAATGACAGCCCGGAAATTTGCAGGATCATGGAGCAAATGGAACTGCTCGAAATGACAGCAATATCGGAAAAGGTAACGGGCAGAATGTGCTTGTGAATGATGCGCAGGTGGCTGATTCCCGAAGCCCTGGCGAATCTCACATAATCCATCTCGGAATATTGCATGACCGATGTACGAATAACCCGGGCAAACCATGCCCATTTCATGACCACAAAGGCGATCAGAATATTTTCAAGACCAGCGCCCAAAATGCCGACTACCGCAAGCGTCATCACGTATCCCGGAAAAGAAAGCATAATATCACAGATCCTCATGAGGATGGCGTCGGTTTTTCCTTTGAAGTAACCAGAGATGAACCCCACGAGTGCCCCCAGAAGAACAGAAGCCAGCAGAGCAACCAAAACCCACAGTACACTTGGCCGAATGCCATAGATCAGCCGTGACAACACACATCTGCCCAGATGATCATTGCCAAGGAGATACGACCACGATGCTGATGCGTATCTGAGCTTCATGTTCACTTCTTCGGGATCATGCGGTGCAAACAAGGGCGCAAGAACGCCAGCAACGATCATCACCACGATAAAAGCAAGAGACACCATGGCGAGCTTATCCTGGCTTAAATGACGAAGGTTTCTCATTCGAATTCCTTTCTGAGCTTGGGATTCAGTGCCGCGTTCACGATATCGGAAAGCGTATTAAACAGCACAAATGTGACAGCCAGAATAAGCACGTACGCCTGGATAATCGGAAAATCCCGGCTCAGGATGGATCTGACGCTTAATCGGCCCAGACCTGGCCAGGCAAACACATTTTCAATCACAACCGTGCTTCCAAGTACAATAGGGATGGCCATACAAAAGATGGAAAAGGACACCTGCAGCGAATTCCGCAAGATATGCAGTGTTACCTTTCTCTCGGGGATTCCGCTGGCTCGCGCGTATAGAACATAATCTTCGTTTAAATTGTTAAGCATGGAACTTCTGACGCTCCTGAAGTAGATACCTACATAACTTACCGTAATGACAATGACCGGAAGAATATAGTTCTGTGGTGAATCCATTCCGCTGGTGGGCAGCAGATCAAGCTTGACCGAGAAGTACCAGATCAGCATAGCTGCAAGCCAGTAGGAAGGTATCGCCGTGAGCAGAAAGGAGAAGCCCCGCACGGACTTATCCATCATTTTCCCTTCCCTCATCGCACAGATCACACCCAACAGGATCGAGAAGAGGATAATGAAAACAGAAGATATCAGCGTTAATTTGAGCGTGTTCACAAATGCCGGGCCAATCAGGGACCAGACGGAATTTCCGGTCACATAAGACTCGCCAAAGTCCAGCTGAAGGCAGGCCAGCAGCCAGTTCCCGTATTGAATCATAAACGGCCGATCCATGCCGAGCTCCGCCTTGGTCTGCGCAATTAACTCGTCGGTAATCTGCGGAACTTCCTGCGCCTGCAGCACAACAACGGCAGGATCCAGCGGTGACAGATTGATCAGAACAAAGGTTAGAAACGAAATAATCAGCAGCAGGGGTATTGCGAGCAGAATCCGTTTGACGATAAAACTCCCCATATCCATCTCCTTTTCCACACAAAATCCAATGGACCCTATTGAAATTTCATTCGCTCAAATGGCAGCTCAAATTGGGTCTGCTTAAACGCAATGCCATCCAGATTTTTGGGTGCCACGATCGTCATGCTTCCGTTGGTTAGAGGGATAAACACGGCCTCCTCATGAACCATCCTCATGATGTCAGCATACAGCGCTTTCCTTGTATTTTCATCGGTGGAAACCATCACGTCTTCAATCTTGGCGTACATGTCCTTGGCACCAGCCATCCCGCTTGTTGTATGCAGATAGGCTGAGCTGGAGGCAAAAGCCGAAATGGTGCTCTGAGGATCATAAGCCAGTCCCCACGTTTGATTGAACAGCAGATCATACTCGCCCGTTGATCTTCGGTTAGCGATGGAGGAGGATTCTTCGCCGATGATCGAAAGCTGGATACCGATATTTTTCAATTCATTTTGAATATATTCAGCCTGTGTTTTCTGCGTAGAGGAATTGCTGTCATAATACAAATCCATCTTCAGCTCTTGCCCTTCTTTGGTTCGTACAGCAGCACCACTGCCTACACGCCAGCCCGCTTCATCCAGCAGCTTCTCTGCAGTCCTTACATCGTAAGGTCGTGTCTTCAATTCCACGTCGGCGTAATTCACATTGGAAGAGAATAGGGTCTGGGCAGGGGTCTGTGTTCCCTCAAAGATGTCGTTGCTGATGGTGTCCCGATCAATGGCATGCCAAATGGCTTCCCGAACGGCTGTTTCACTGACGGGGTTATCCTTTTTGCTGCTGTTGGCCGCAATGATGCTCGTGTTCATCGGTTCACTTCGTATCACCTGATACTCCCCTGATTCAGCCAGTTGATTCATCGCATGAACATCAATACTGTCGGCACCCCGGTCATCGGTAAACACGAAGTCAATTTCGCCTTTTTGCAAAGCCAGAAACGTTGTCTCTCCAGCCGGGAGAACTTTGGCTACAATTTTTTGAATTTCAGGTTTGCCACCCCAATAGTTTTCATTTGCAACAAACGTCGCATTTTCATCCACCTTGTGCTCTGTAAGCATGTATGGCCCTGTTCCATGGTAACCATTCACACCATCTTTGGTCCCGCCATTGATCATGTCTTTGGGAGAAATGAACACATAGGGTCTGGTCATGGATAATTCCACCAATGTCGGATAATAGGTACTGGACAGCACCAATTCCACGGTGTGTTCATCAATGACATTTGTACTCACAATTTTGGTAGACAGCTTAATCCACGCATGTTTCTCACTATTGGCCTGGACCGCATCAAAGTTAGCCTTGACCGCCTCGGCATTGAACGGTTCTCCGTCCTGGAATTTCACGTCTTTTCGCAAATGAAAGGTATAGACCTTACCGTCCTCGGAAATATCCCATGATTCCGCAAGCAAGGGCTGAATGCCATCTGCCGTGTTCTCTACCAATGACTCATATACCATACCTTGAGCAGGCATGGAGCCTGTATACAAATGAGGATTCATATCATTAATATCCTTGGCGGAAGCATAGATCAGATCCGTCTTCTTCTCACCTTCTGCTGCCCCCGTCTGTGCAGTTCCCTTCTCGCCGCAACCGGCCAATAGGACCAACACCAGCGCAAATATAATACTTAAGCCCATACCGGATCTTCCCTTTTTCACAACGTTTCCTCCTGATGATAAATTTCAAGTCCTACACAGATCATGTTCAGATCACCAGCAAACGTCCGGATCTGAAATGCGCTGGATAACGGCAGCTCTCTCTGTTCCTGTGCCACTTGCACCAGTTTGTTCTCATAGGTTGCGATGAATTTGTCTATGGTAGGGCAGTCCACCCGGAGATGCCTTGCAATGCCCTGAATGATTTTGATGCGGTAATAATCTTCCTGGGGCATCCTTGGGATCTCAAGCTGTCCTTCGTGATTGATGAACATCTTCCGGAATGGCACGGCCGAAAAGTCAAAATATTTCCCTTGTTCGTCCGGCTGCGAGAAAGGGTCAATCAGTAAAGAGGTATACCGTATGTACAGCAAATACTCCTGATGTATGTCCTGCAAATCGACAAATTCTTCGATATCAGAGCGCGATAAACTCTGCAAATGAACCGGATAGTTATCGTCCGTCATGAATTGAAGGAGGTTGAGCGGCCTTATGTTCAACTTGTCTGTTATCCTCATGATTTCTTTCCATCCTGCGAGCATATCCCGAATGAGATATTGGTTGATAGGCCCTTCCGGGTAGAGCTTGTAGACATACGTCTGAACGTCAGCATTTCCAAAGATCGCGTTTAAAGAAAAGTCATTCATGAATAACGCCGGATGCACATACAGCGAGATGTTTCGCGTCTCCGCCTCAAACGGGGAGGCCATCACTTCCATTACCACTCCGAGCTGTTCAACCATTTTGCATAATTCGTTCACTGCTTCTGAAGGGGTTCGTGTGGAACCGATATACAGTTTTTTCTTCACTCCGGTTGTCACGACATGATTGGAGGGCTGACGATCCGCCCATCGCGTATCCCCACAATAGGTGGAAAAACTAATCACTTCGAGCATGTAGCCTAGCTCACTTACATACTGATGAACCAGCCGGTTCGATCCAAATGTGGGAGATACCAGCACGATGCACCGGACTTGCTGCAGGACGTCCGGATTCATCTGACTTAATACCTGAACATAAGCATCTGTCGTGACAGCAAGAATCAGCGTATCCCAGCTGCCTTCAATCCGGCTGTACTCTGTAAAAACCTCATCCACCCTACACTCGCCTTCCACGATCCGGTGCTTCTCATTCTGAACACTTACGCGAATCTGCTGGTCATATTGTTTCAATGAGCTGAAGAACTCATCCGATCTGACCGATTGCCTTCCAGCTATGCCAATATAGGACCCTCGTTGTTTCTTGAACAGTACAGCTAATTGAACGGATGCAGGTCCGGTTCCCATGATTAAGACTCGTTCAAAATCCACCCTATCCGCCTCCTTCATCCGACCTGCAACGCTTTCTGGTACAGTGCAATATCAAACACATCGTGTGGACGCAAAATGTTATCCACCATTCGCCATTTCAGCGGATCCGTCTCCTGCTGGGGATAATTGAACAAGGACTTCAATCCATTGCCGTATCTCATCGCAACAACAACGTGTTCATTGGTGAGCGAATGAAGCTGATCCAGGATGTCATACTTCATGGCGACTGTGGAACTGAAAATGATATGCGTGGCTTCTTTCGTAAAATCGAGCTCGTGAACAGATGCCTTCTGCAAATGGATGCGGAGACCGGCCCCCAATGTATTCACAACCGTCCGGCCTAACCCGATCGCCTCTTCATCAATATCAATGCCTACCACCTGTGCCCCCGTCCTTCTGGCGATAAGCAGGGGAGTCATTGGAAATGCTCCCGATCCGATCAGAAGCACCTTGGAGTCTGAAGTCACATGGAAACTGCCGAATTCCTTCTCAATGCATTCCTCAATATTTTTGAAATAATCCGCAATCTCCACTTCTCCGTGCTGCAGCTTCAATGCCCGATATTTCTCCATGATCGCTACACAGCGGGAAGATTGGTGCCTTAAATCCAGTACAAGCTGTGTGAACCCGGTGCCTTCCTCATGCTCCTTCTCTGCCCAGAACGACTCATGGCGCTTATCGGTGATCCACTGGGAATAGGCATTGATGGCCAGCTCCATCTGTTCTGCATGTTGAATGGAATGATCGTATTTCCGGGCAAGTTGTTCAAAGGTATTCAGAAAATCATTCAACTGTCTGGTAAAATCCACGACCGTATTCATGTGTTTCCCCCTTATTCATGTCCATCTGTTGTACATCAATAAAAGCTTTCCCCTGTGCCACAATACCGACAGAACCCTCAATGTGAATGCTTCCCAGCCCGTGTTCAGCGAACCGGGCCACGACGTTGATTGAACCTCCCGGCTGTTTAATTCGGGCAGTAATCTCTCTTCCTGTCTTCCATGCAAGGTAAGCGCCAAGCGAAGCTGTACCTGAACCGCATCCTCTTTCCCATATCAGACTATCCAGCCCGGGAACATAAATCAGTGGAGCCAACTCTTCGGAACGTGGATTGAACAACAAAATGCCAATCAGTTTGTCTCCCAGGGTTAGTCCAAGCAGACGCGCGAGATTTTGTGCTCTTTTTCGAATCCCATCATCGAACCCGTCCACCTCCACCACGATATGAATGAACTCCTCATACCGGACAATAATCATATCCAGATCGATGCCTTCGTACGTTATGGTCTGCCGTTCAATCTGTCTTGGAATCGGCATGGTCACCTGACAAAAGTATTCATTCAGCTGCTTCCTCACTTGGCAGGTGATCAACTGCTCTGTACCCGAGACCTCAAGCAGCAATTCAGTATAATCTTGAGAACCCATCGCCTGTTCAGATGCAAGGTAGGCAGCCAGAGCCATACAGGCATTACCACAAAATTCCCCTCCGGCCATATGCAACCGTGCTGCAGCTCCGCGCTGAAGGGTTGGCACAATAAATCCGACCTGCTCCGCATATACATGATCGTAGGACATGATGGTTGAAGCGATATGTGGGTACTCCTCTGCTGGATGACTTGTTTTCACCAAAACCGTCATATTCTGTGTTGGATTAAACTTGATAAATTCGATCTCCTGTTTCATCCCAGCTACCTCTATTCCTGTTCATTCAGATTCGGATGAGTTTCACCTGTACGCTACCCCGTTACCTTAATAGTAATTTTTACGATTAATAATCGAGAAAAATATAGCATACAAAATTGAGGCCGTCAACAATATTTTTCCATTTTGAAACAACCCTATAAGCTTCCTGTACCGTAGTAACTTGATGCTTTTATATCCTGAGCTACTCATGTTTCGTTTTGCATCCATCTCATTGTTTGGCATTCCTTCCTCTACCAAGCAGCATAGAAAAAACGATCACCCCATGCGGGTAACCGTCTCTGCGTTGCGTTGCATTTGTTTCTTACATATGTCACATTAGTCACGCTGGAGCTGCACGTTTTGCAGTGCTTGCTCTGCCAAAGCAGCGAGCAAATGCGCTCCCAGCGGCAGTGCCCGTTCATCCAGGTCAAATGCAGGATGATGCCACTCATGCGGTCCCGATGTACCGAGGAAAAGGAACAGGCCTGGAACCTCCTTCTGATAAAAGGAGAAATCTTCACCAGCCGGAGAGGGCAGCGGTGTTACGCTGTTTAATCCCACTTGAACCGCTACCTGTTCCGCCGCGGAAGCCAGCGAAGCATCGTTAACCACCGCAGGTGGTCCCTGAATCCAGCGAACCGTTGCCCGTGTACCGTATGCAGCCGCCACACCAGACACGACCTGGTTGAATCGTTCACGAATACGTGCACGGACTTTCTCGTCAAAGGTACGCACCGTGCCATCCAATATAGCCTGATCGGGAATGACATTCCAGGCTGTTCCGCTGTGAATCTTGGTCACGCTAATCACGGCGCTCTCCTGTGCACCCACATTGCGGCTCACTATTGCCTGCAAAGCCGTTACAATATGCGAGGCAACAACAATCGGATCGATTCCTGCTTCCGGTACCGCAGCATGTGTGCCCACCCCTTCGACGTTTACTACAAAACCATCCGCCGCTGCCAGGAGTGCTCCTTCCCGGATACCGACTGTACCGACCTGAAGATCCGGTTTGTTATGCAGACCAAACACGGCACGGACGTCAGACAGCGCTCCGCTCTGAATAACCTGCCGTGCGCCCGTTGCTTTTTCCTCCGAAGGCTGGAACAGGAGCCTTACTTTGCCCAGCAGCTGGGACTCCCGCTGTTTCAACAATCGTGCAGCACCAATCAGAATAGCCGTGTGTGCGTCATGCCCGCAAGCATGCATTTTGCCTGCGGCCTGGGAAGCAAACTCAAGCTTCGTCTCTTCCTGGATCGGCAGAGCATCTATATCAGCTCTGAGGGCAACGACAGGGCCGTCCCCTTGTCCGATTTCGGCAATAAGACCCGTACGCAGTGAATATTCATCTGCGATACGTACCCCTTCCTCCTCCAGCCAGCCGCGGATGGCGGCCGTTGTTTCCCTTTCCTCGCCCGACAATTCCGGATGGCGATGCAGATGCCGCCGAATCGCGATTAGCCGCTCCGCAAATGCTTCATCGGTTTCAGCAGGGATACGCTGCTTGCCTCTTTCTTCTTGCCCTGCCTGCTGCTTGGGCTGTTCCAGCTCACTCTTCATAATGCTGCCTCCTTCATCGTCATCTATGTGCTGCAAAAAAAAGCGGGTTCTTAATCCTCACCTAACCAATAGCCGCTTGCGCAGGTTCGGATTCACTCCAGAATTCACCCAGTCCCTGTTCATCCAGTGCCTCGCGCAGCAATTCAAAAGAGCGAATGCGCTTCGCGAAATCACGTGTGGCTGTTGTGATAATCAACTCATCCACGGCAAACTCAGCCTGAAACTTTTGCAGAGCCTGACCCACCGTTTCCTTCGTGCCGCGGGTTACACTCGGCTCCAGAACCTCAATGCGATATTTCTCGTTAGATTGCCGTCCGAATTCTTCTGCCTGCTCCACTGATCCAACCGTCAGTACTTTGCCATTCTCCAGGTGGATCTTGACCAGCATATGCTCACTTGCCAGCTCTTCAGCCTCTTCCTTACTCTCTGCCACAATTAAGGAGATCGCAAGAACGGCGTAAGGCTCCCGGCCTTCTGAACGGTTGAATTGTTCACGGTAGACACGAAGGGCTTCTTGTGCCACTTCGATATTGCTATTAATAAACAAGGAGAACACATAAGGAAGTCCTAGTTCTGCCGCCATGCCAGCGCTATCGACACTTGCCCCAAGCACATACAGCTCGGCTGGTATTTCGGACACAGGTGCAGCACTTAAACCAGCAAGTGGATGGGATTTATCTGCATGCGGTTCATTATCAATATACTGCTTCACTTGACGTATTTTCTCCTTCAGTGAAGCTGCCTCCTGAATACCCTGCTGCAGAGCCTGCGTAGAACGGGGCAGTCCTCCTGGCGCACGTCCTATGCCCAGATCGATCCTTCCCGGTCCAAGCGCTGCGAGCACATTAAAATTCTCGGCAACCTTGTAAGGACTGTAATGCTGGAGCATCACTCCGCCGGAACCCAAACGAATTCGCTCTGTATGTGCCAACAAATGCGAAATCAGTACCTCTGGCGAAGAACCTGCCACATGTCCTGAATCATGATGCTCCGATACCCAGAACCGGTGAAATCCAAGCTGCTCTGCACGCTTTACCAGCTCAATAGTGTGCCGGAATGCATCCACCGGAGTCTCCCCTTCATAGATTGGGGTCTGATCCAATATGCCAAGACGAATCCCCATACGTTTCTCCTCCTCCAATTGTGCTGCCGTATTCGGCTGCCAAGCCCGTTCTTGCTTCTATAACTGCCTCAGCAGCTCCCCAAAGGGCTCTGCAAACGGTGAATGTTCTTCTTTTAACGTCACGACACTAATCTGCAACGATACACCAGCAACTTCATGAACCTGAATGGGAAACAGCTCCTGGTCCTGCACTTCCTTCTGCACCGTTAGTCCCGGCAGGAAGGCAATACCCGCTCCCTGAAGAACCAGTTTCTTCGCCGTTTCCGAATGGTCCACATGATATGTAATATCCGGCGGATGGTCTAGGGAGTCGAACGCACGGTGAATACGCAGCCAGTCCAGGGAACCGCATTCGAAGAAAACCAGCCGCTCATTGCGAATCGCCTCCATGCTGACGTGTCCGCGTTCTATAAATGGATGTCCCTTGTAAACATACAGCTGGATCGGGTCCTCATAAAAAGCAATGGTACGTATGGCCGGGTGCATGACCTTGCGTACAAATGCCAGATCAATCTCCTGATTCAGCAGCTTTGCGATCAATTGATCGGTTGTAGCCGTTGTGAGCTTGATGTTGACCTCAGGATAGGCCTCCTTGATTTTGGGCAGGAAGTCTGGAATGACATAGTTGGATACCGATACGGTACTGCCGAGACGCAGCGCGTCTGGTGTGGTCCGGCGCTGCTGAATCTTCTGCCTGCCCTTTTGGATAACCTGAAGCACCTGCTGCGCGTATGGAAGGAACTTTCTCCCTTCATCCGTGAGCACGATCTGTTTGCCAAGCCGATCAAACAGCTTGCAGCCAAGCTCACGTTCCAGCGATTGAATACGAGCCGTTACAGATGGTTGGGACAAAAAGAGTACTTCGGCAGCCTTATTGAAGCTTCCGTAATGATTGATATATACAAACGCTTCAATGTTCTCAATATTCATAAGCGCCTCCGCATCCAGGTCCACAGATGTTTGACCTTATATCAATTTAACCAATCAACTTACTTGGTTTTAAGCAATCGTAATACCATCCTTTTCCAGTGTCAATATCAATTCATCCAACGAACGGTCCAATCGGGTTGTAATGTCGGCCGAAAGCGCATATTTCCCGTCATCCAGACGCTCTACGCCTTGATCAACTGCGTAAACTCCACCCAAAATATGTCTTCCCCCGAGTGCGGCCAGTACAGGCTTCAATGCATAATCGATAGCCAGCAGATGCGCAATGGAGCCGCCAATAACAAGCGGAAGTGACACTTTACCGCGAAGCCCCTCCTGTGGAATCAGATCCAGGAACAGCTTCAGTACACCCGAGTAGGATGCTTTATACACAGGCGTAGCCACAATGACCGCGTCTGCTGCTTCAACCACGGCAAGCGCGTCTCGCACATGCGAACTGTCGAACCGGGCCTGCACAAGGTCTTCAGCTGGTAGATCCGCTACATGTATCACCTCAACAGAAATGCCTGCTTGGGTTAATTTATTGCTGCTATAATCGGTTAGGCCGGTCAAACGCGAACGTTTGGAAGGTGCTCCGGCAATAATAACGACATGAGACATCATTAATCTCCTCCTTGGAATAGCGGTCAAGCCGCTCCTTTTACTCTTGGATCCAGCCGGTCACGGATATCGTCTCCAATCAGATTCACTGCGAGTACAAACATGGTAATGGCGAGTCCAGGGAAGGTACAGATCCACCAGGCTACGGTCAGGTAACCGCGTCCCTGCGAGAGCAGTGCTCCCCAATCCGGAATTTCCTTCAACACCCCAAGTCCAAGAAAACTGAGACCGGAACCCGTCAGGATGGAAGTACCCACTCCCAATGTTGCCATCACAAGCAGAGGAGACAGGGAATGCGGCAGGACATGCCGCCAGAAAATACGCCCATTAGAGCCGCCAAGCGATCGTGTCGCTGTGATAAACGGCAGGCTTTTGACCGACATCACCTGCCCGCGCATGACCCGTGCATATCCCGGAATGGAGGCTACCGCAACAGCCAGTGCAATGTTAAGCAGTCCAGGACCCAGTGCCGCAGCTACGGACAAGGCCAGCAGTACTCCCGGCACAGCCATCAGAATATCGACAGTACGCATAATCGCCGTATCCACCATTCCACCAGCATACCCGGAGATAATCCCCAGTGCACTTCCCACCAGGCCTCCGACAAGCACCGATGCGAATCCGATTAGCAGTGAATCCCTGCTGCCGTGCACGACGACGCTGAAGATATCCCTTCCGAAATAATCCGTTCCAAACCAATGCGCAGCAGAAGGTGCCTGCAGGATCGCATCCGTTATCATCTGAGTTGGATCATAAGGAGCAATCCAGCCCGGAACGATGGCACAGGTAACGGTGAATAACACGACCAGCAGCGCTGCATAAAAGAATAACCGGGAAACCGCGAACGAGAAGCGCTGACGTCCCAAACGGCGATTCCATAGGCGTACACGCCCTTTGCTGCCGGTCCATGCCTTTTTGTCACCCACCAATGGTTTCATGCTCATAAGAGTCCTCCTTCCTCATCCCTCAAAGTACAGATGGTCCTCACCGATCAAGTACGTACTGCACGTCTGACCCTTGGATCGATATAGGCATACGAGATATCCACCAGCAGATTCAGCACCACGTAGATGATTGCCGTAAAAAAGACAACGCCCTGTACAACAGGCAGGTCTTTCGCCATCAAGGCATCGGCAATAATTCGGCCGATTCCCTGTCTGGAGAATACCGTTTCGACCACGACGGTTCCCGCGAGCAGATCCCCAATTAACATGCCAATGACCGTTACGGCCGGAATCAGTGCATTGCGCAGTGCGTGAACGTACATGATCGTTCGCTCCGTAAGCCCTTTGGCACGCAAGGCGACGATAAACGGTTCATTAATGATTTCAAGCATACTGTTACGTACCATCCGTACGATGAAACCTGCACCAACCAGACCCAGTGTGGCTGCAGGAAGAACCAATGAGCCAAAGCCCTCCGAACCCATGGCCGGGAACCAGCCGAGCTGAACCGAGAACAGCAGGATCAACAGAATGCCGGTCCAGAACGTTGGCATGGAGATACCAAACAGTCCAACAAGACGGGCAATAAAATCAATCACGCCATTTCGGTGGATGGCGGACAGCACGCCAAGCGTGATGCCGATGGTAATCGCAATGATGGAGCTCAGTGCCGTCAGTGCCAGGGTGGCCGGGAAATGTTCCAGAATTTTGGGAAGCACTGGATCCGAGTTCATCATGGACTTGCCAAAATCGCCGCGCAGCATGTCGCCGAAATAGTTCGCAAATTGAATGTAAAATGGCTGATCCAGGCCAAGCTGCGCCCGCAAATTCTCGATCATCTCCGGTGTAGCCGAGGATGGATCCAGCATGAGCAGAACCGGATCACCCGGCAGAAGATACATGATGCAGTACACCAGCACCGAAGCTCCGAATATTACAAATAGTGATGTTGCAAGCCGAGTCAGTATCGTTTGAACCATACCGGGTCGTCTCCTTCCTGAATGCGTGATGGGCTGCTCATGTTATGGCTGAATTCGCACGTCGTTGAACAATGGGTACCCAAGCGAATCAAACTTCACTCCCTGAACGGATTTGGATGCTGCTACCGTATAAGGGAATACATAGATCGGTAGAATGACCGCCTGATTAATCAGAAATTGCTGAATCTCGTTATAGATCTTCACACGTTTTTCGGGATCCGTTTCCACCGCTCCCTGTTCCAGCAGCTCGTCGATCTTCGGATCAGACAACCCGGACAGCGTCGGACGCTCCCCTTCTGCGCTCGTATGATAGAAGGCGTATAGGGCATTCGGATCGGAATTGACCTGGCTGTTGCCATACAGATCATAGTCCCAGTTCTGATAAATGACAGTGGCAATGTCTTTTGTAATCTCAACTTCAACGGCGATGCCAACCTGTTTCAGCTGCTGCTGAATGATGGCGGCGATATCATTGCGCTTCTCCCGGTTTGGGGAACCATCCACATAACGCAGCGTCAGTTTCTGACCATCCTTTTCACGTATGCCATCCGCACCCTTGACCCAGCCCTGCTCATCCAGCAGCTGATTGGCTTTGTTGATGTCCGAGTTGATGCTTCCTTCCAGTGAGGCATCGTAACCCAGAATGCCAGGAGACAATGCGGACCAGGCTCGTTCGTAGTTGCCCAGATACAACGTTTTGACGATAGATTCCACATCTACGGCGGATTGTACCGCCTGTCTGACCTTCACATCATCCCAAGGGGCTTTGCGCAGATTGAAGAAGAGAGTATACGGCAGTCCCACCGTATTGGCCTGCAGCAATTGCTGGTTCGGGTCATTCTTTAGAGCCGCAACATTTTGCGGAGGAACGGTCTCTGCAGCGAGTACCTGACCGCTCTGTACGCTTCCGATCCGTGTCGCTTCCTCTGGTACAATTTTGAACGTGATCGTATCCAGATGAGGTGCGGCTTTATTTTCAACCGTCTCTGGGCCCCAGTTGTAATCCTTGTTTTTGGCAACGACGATATCCGCATTTTCATCCCATTTCACGAAGGTATATGGTCCGGTGCCCACCGGGTTTTTGCCCAGTTGATCGCCATATTTCTTGGCAGCTGTAGGTGACACGATACCCAGCAGGGCCTGGCTTAAGTTGCCCAGGAAGGCCTGTGAAGGTGTTTCCAGATTCACCTTGATGGTGTATTCATCAATGACCTCGGAAGATTGATAGGGTCTGATCAGCGCAAGGGAATTGGCAGCTTTGGTGGCAGGATCGATGACACGATCCAGGTTGTACTTCACGGCTTCTGCGTTAAACGGCGTGCCATCGTGGAACTTCACGTCTTCACGCAGCTTGAACGTGTAACTCTTGCCATCCTCAGATACGCTCCATTCCGTGGCAAGCCATGGTTTGATGGAACCGTCAGGCAGCTGCACCACCAGATTGTCGTAAATGGTCCGGATGGCACGTACCGTAACGGCAAGCCCGCTCCGGTGAGGGTCCAGCGTATCCGGTGAAGTTGCGAGAGCGAAAGTCAGATTCCCTCCCTCCGCTTGACTCGCCTGTTCACCACCAGATGCCTGAGCCGCACCGCTGGAGCTGCTGCCCGCACCGCAGCCGGACAATACCATAACCAATACTGCTGCCAGTGCCATCCATTTCATCCATGCGATAGACCTGTTCATATCGTTTCCCCCTCTGTGTATACAGGTGTCATTTTTATTTTATATATAACCTATGAGATAAGTCGGTTTTAACATGCAACGTTTGATTAAAAGGGTCCGTACTCGGATGATTTTCATAGCATTTAACCACGCTGCTGAAATTTATCTTTATTGGACCTTCATCTCCCGGCAGACTTGATTCTTATGCCTGCTGCACTTGCTCCCGGGCAGCCGTATAACGATTAACCGGAATCTGCACACCGAGATTGCCACGGAGGGTATCGTGCTCGTACTCCGTACGATAAATGCCGCGATCCTGCAGAATCGGAACGACCAGTTCCACAAAATCAGACAGACCACTTGGCAATTCCGAATGGATAATGAACCCGTCAGCGGCCTCTGCTTCAAACCACTCCTGTATTTTGTCAGCTACCTGTTCCGGTGTACCCAGGAATTTGCTCTTCGGCGTAGCCGCACGCAATGCCACTTCGCGCAGCGTCAATCCCTGCTCTTTGGCATCCTTCTTGATTTTATCCGTGCCGCTGCGGAAGCTGTTGCTGCCAATGCCGTTCAGTTCAGGGAACGGTTCATCCAGCGGATATTGGGAGAAGTCATGGTGCTCGAAGAAACGTCCCAGATAATCCAGCGCTTTGTCGATCGTAACGAGGCTGGCAACCTCCTCGTATTTACGTTCGGCTTCTTCTTCTGTCCGTCCTACAATCGGGCTGATGCCTGGCAGAATGACGATATCTTGAGAGGAACGTCCATAGGAAGCGGCACGCGTTTTGACATCCTTGTAAAAAGCCTGTGCATCCTCGATCGAATCATGTCCGGTAAACACCGCATCGGCTTCTTTCGCTGCAAGGGTCTTGCCATCATCAGAGGAGCCTGCCTGGAAGATCACCGGCTGGCCTTGGCGTGAACGGGCAATGTTCAGTGGTCCCTGTACGGAGAAAAACTCCCCTTCGTGATTGAGTGTATGCAGTTTGGATGGATCGAAGAAAACACCGCTCTCCTTGTCTCGGACAAACGCATCATCTTCCCATGAATCCCACAGGCCTTTGGTTACCTGCAAATATTCTGTTGCAATTCGGTATCGTTCTGGATGGGTAGGGTGATTGCTTTTACTATAGTTTTTGGCTGATCCTTCAAGCGGGGAGGTAACTACGTTCCAGCCTGCGCGGCCGTCACTTATCAGATCAAGCGAACCAAACTGTCTGGCAACCGTAAACGGATCGCTGTAGGACGTGGAGAGCGTTCCTACCAGACCAATCCGCGAAGTGACGGCTGCCAAGGCGGACAACAGGCTGATCGGTTCAAACCGATTCAGAAAGTGGGGAATGGATTTTTCGGTGATGTACAGACCATCGGCAATAAAAACGAGATCAAACTTACCTTCTTCCGCTTTCAGCGTCTGGCGCTTATAGAACTCAAAATTCACACTCGCATCCGGTTGAACCTCCGGGTGTCTCCATGTGGTCATGCTGCCTCCGACACCGTGAACAATGGCTCCAAATTTCAAACTGCGTTTTGCCGTCATATACATTCCGCCTTCCCTCATATTGGATTTAGGATGATGCATCAGGATCCAAGACACGACATTTACATTAACTCAAAAGTAACTATTCCTATGAGTTTGGTCAGTTTAATAATTTCACAAATCTTATCACTGCCCTGTGAAAGGGTCAACGGGGTGACTAATAGAACTTTTCTATATATAAATCACAGATCTGTATAAGACAGGTCATTCGTACGCTCCCGGCTACGTTCCACTGTCCCAGCAGCTTGCTATAGCCGGAAACGACGAATTTAATCCGATAGTGCAAAGGACGTCAGACCGCTGCTGCCTCATCCGGATGGGCCAAAAGCACGGCAAGCTTCTCCAAATCCGGTTCCAGCAAAGCCTCAAACTTCCCTTCTCTTCCAACTTCAATCACAGGAACATGCCGAATGCCGTATTTCGCTTCAAGCACATCCCTCAGCACATCATTGCCTTCCACTTCAATGTTCTCAAAAGGCTGATTCCGGGACGTCAAAAACGCTTTTACCTCTCCACAGAAATGACAGCCTGTTTTGCTCCATAGCACTACTTTTTTGGGTGATGTAGACATCGATAACCCTCCTGATTGTATTCAAGGATAAGATCGAGGCACGCCTCAGACCTTTAATTCCTACCTGTTAAATAAGAATTATGGCTATAAATGTACTCTTCGTACCCTCAAGCGTCAATGGAGTTGCTAATAGAATAAACCTATAGCAGCATAGAAAGATTAAATTTTATTTTTTTGATAAAGCGATTACATCCATCCGTCTCTGCTTGCTTCTTTGACCAGAGTAAGGACTTTCCGGGCCATCCCGGCGTAAAAATCAACCTCATCCGGACTTTGATCGATAGCCCATCGAAGCGTATCAAAGGTCTTCAAGACCATCACAAGTCTCATCTGATCCAGCTCATACTCATTCAGCCCGTAACTCTCTATAAAGGCTTCCAATTCTGCACTGTTTGGCCCTTCTCCATGGATCTGGCATCGAATCATATGTATGATATCGCCATACGGCACCACAGTGACTTCTGCATTTCCCCAATCCAATAGTGTAATTTGACCTGCCAAATCAACCATCGTGTTCTTCAATGAGAGATCACCATGACACAGGCCAAAACGGAACGTTTCCATTTTCAAACGCTCGAACCACTGTCTTACCCTTTTCGATTCTGCTTGAGTTAGTACACCCAGCTCAATTAAGGGATCATGCTCTGTCAAGCTATTGATATTGTACTGGACGTATCCCTGCCAGCTGCCATCTGATCCCGCATGCGGCGGGGAATAAAATGTACCCGAGACAGGGTCCATCCGTTCTCCGAAACCTTCCGCCGGAATGGAATGAATCCGTTTGGCGTACTCGCCGAGCTTTCTCCAGATAGCAATGGGGTCTATTGTTGCTTCCAGTCCGTTATCCCCTTGGACTACCGTTTGAATCATATATGCTGTTTCATCCGTGATTCCAACGGATAACGTCTCTGGACCAGGAATCCCAGCGGCGGCGGCTTGCTCAATGCACCATTTTTCTTTCACGAAGATGGGATACTCGTCTTTGTCGTTCATGCGCACAACCACTTGATGACCTTCCGTCTCAACTACGCAAACCTGATTGACGAAACCCTTCCCAACAATCTGATGTGCTGCCTTAACTTTTTCCTGCAAAAAATGACTGGCTATTCGTTCGGCCAGTACAATGCTTTCATTCTTCATCATGCACCATCCCCATACCGCAGCTTAAGTTAGCTCTGCGATGATTCAATTGGTCATAGTGTAAAATGAAATCGCTTACTTTTCAACCATCTATAAACATATGATTGCCTTGTATGTAACCTATGGAAAGCCTGGATGCGAAATGAAATGGAGCCGTATGCTGCACATTACATCTCGCATCATGCCGAACCGGTTCACAGCGAGCCTCATCTTTACAGATCTTCGTTTAAGAGCTGCGGCGGTGCGATGATGGGCAAGCCTTCCTGAATTGCATGCAGCTGTTCCGGAGACACGCTCAATACATGACCGGAATGTACGCCCCATCGTTCTGCTGCATACACCGTTGCGAACTTTCTCCGTCTGCCCTCGCTGATCTGATAGCGAACCTCCGGCGCATCAGCTGCCGCAAGGATACAGCCTTCCGTCCAACCCGTGTCCGAGTCATGAATCGATGAAACATGCACATGTCTCACTTCAAGCGGCCAGCCCCGAATTTCACTTGCAGACACTACAGGGTCTCCAGCAGGGACCCCCAGCAGATCCGGCTTGGCTACCTGAACAGGGGATATGCCGCGCGGTACCGGAATATTCAGCTTGCGGCGCAGTCCTCCCGCCAGACGGTATACATCGCCTTTCGCATCGGACACGAAGCAGCCTTCCGGATAAAAGTCGCTGCTGCGTCTTGTCTTCGGTCCCCCGTCCTGACTGCCCTTCGTGGACAATTGCTGGCGCGGGTTGGCTTTGCCCAAATGGGCGGAATCCGGCACTGCCGATGAATTTTCCTGTGCCATATGATGTGCCAGCTGCAATGTTTTTGCGACCAGAGCGTGAGGATCTCCCCACTTCCTGGAATGAAATTGTTCGTTCCCCTTGTTCACAGCTGCAAAATCTGGTTCGCCCAGCGCCTTCATGCTGACGCTGCCAAAATGATGAATGAAGGCATCTCCTGCGACCGCAAGCTTATATCCTGCCAGCTTCACCCGAATCATCCAGTCATCATCTTCGAAGTTGCCCACCGCATAACCTTCATCCAGATATCCCACCCGCTCCAGCAGCTCTCGTGAGAACAGCCAGCAAAAGCCGACAAGCCGTTCGGTTACCCGGTGTTTACCAGGGTCAGGCCGGTTGTGTCTGGCGGCAAAGGACCACATATCCTGCACCTCGGAATACGGAACATCGATCTGCTGATCGCCTCCTATATAGTTGGTGACTGGGCCGACCAGGCCAATCTCCGGATCACTGTCCAGGCAGGCCATCATGTTATCAAGCCAGCCTGGCGTGACCAGCGTATCGTTATTCAGCACCACGATATGACGGCCTCTCGCCATCATTAGACCCTGATTGACACCTCCGGCAAATCCGCGATTGACATCCAGTGCAGCCACTCTCACCATGCCGCCTTTACGCAGCATCGCTTCTGCCGTTCCATCCTTCGAACCATTATCCACTACAATGATTTCGTAGGGAGCAGGCGTATGCTTCTCGATACTGGATACACATTTAAGGACATACTCCCGCTGATTATAGGTCGGAATAATGATGCTGACTCCTTCAAATAACAATCCAAACGAACTCTGACCCTGTCTAACCCCTTCGTCGTATCCCCTACTGTACCCTTGTTTGTACAGTTTGACAGCTCGGGCCCCCCGCTTGCCTTTCCCTCTCTGCCCCGATTTCCGCACTGCGCTCTTTCCAGCGGAATGCAGAACAACTTTGGCGGGTCCGGAGCCCCGATGCTTGGAGATAATACCTGGTTTGCTCATGTTGCTTCCTCCATTTCCCCTCGTCCGGATGCGTCGCGTCTCGTCAACCATCCGCCAGACTCCATTAGAGATGAAGCTCTCCTGTAACCAATTTATCAGCCAAATGCCCAAAATCCAGAGCAACCCTGCCGAGTTCGCCGGCAATGCGCCGACACAGGATTACGGCCGGAACCCCTGCAGCAACCAGAGCAATATCGAAGGAATGCGCTGCCGTTTCCTGCACCACCCTGGGCACATCCATAACCCCGGCAACGGAACCAATCATGCCCGTCACATGGATCCCGTGACTGAGAAGCAGTGCACCGAGCCCGCTCGCCTGGCTGCCGATCACCAGCACGCGGCGGCCTTGCAGGATAGGCAGCAGCAGCCCAGTCTGGTGCAGGCTATAGTTGATTGTGGAACTGGTCAGCTTCAACCGGGACCAGTCAATCCCGAAGTGGCGCATCACCGGGAATAACAAGCCTTGAAACGTGGGCGCCCGCGAGATGGGAACGCCTACCCAATCCGCCCCCTGTATCGCTTCGGCCAGCGCAGCCCGAATCTCGGGAACGGAGCGCGGCACCCCTGCGTAAGGCAGGAACGGTGCCAGCTCCTGCACCTGCTCGCCGGGCAGCACCGTATCGGCTGCCAGCGTCAGCAGTTCGCCATCTCCGAGGCGAACGACCGACAGGGGCCGCTGTGCATCCAGCGCCCCCCGGATCTGGTCAGCCACCTCGTGGGGGCTGGCCAGACGGGTGAGGCTGGGCGCATATTGGCGAAAACCCGCCGCGATCAGATCTGCCGCCGCTACGGCAGGCAGAATGTGGTCCGGCGGGATGTGCTGCGCCACCAGCGCTTCTCCGCCCGCGAATACGCCGTCGCGGTAGCCCTCGGCGTAGCCGCCGGGTGCGCCTGCCGGCTCTGCAGGCGGCAGGGCCTTGGCGCTGCCCGCATGTGCAGCAGCAGCGCCAGCTTGCCCCGCGGGGGCGACACCACCGTTCGGGTGGTGTGTCGCCCCTAGCGGGGCCGTGCCCGCACCGCGGGCAGGCACCGCCTTCGGCGTGCTGGCTTGCGGTGCGGGCACAGGCGCACGTCGCGCAGCCGGGCGCGGCGCCCGCCGGGGTGCTGCGCGGCGGCGGCTGTGAGCCGCGGCATGCCCTCGCCTGCCAGCGGAGCGGCGGCGTGCATCGGCCTTCCTGCCGGCAGGCTTACGCGGCACAGCAGTACGTGCGCCCGCCGGGGCACGCGCAGTGCGATGCCCGGGCTTGACGGCAGCCCGCCGGGTTCCAGCCTCTGGGGTTCCTGTCACCATCAGAACGCCTTGCCCTTGAAATGCTGCCGGGCGAGTACCTCGCGGCTTACCTATCGCCTTGGCTTCCGTGTGCCCGGTCCGTTTCGCTACTCTCATGGCATTCCCTCCCTTGACATGCACGGGGGCGCCGCTGCACAAAGCGCCGGAGCCTCCTTCCAGCTCCGGCGCAGGTTACTCGGGTCCCATGGGGCACCGCACAGCGGCAGCATCAAGCGCATGATGTTATGGCAGTTGTCCCTTCATGCGGACTGCAGCCTCCTGCAGCGATTCGAAGGTACCTGCATCGCTCCAGTATTTTTGCAGGATGTCATACTCCAGGCCTCCAGCAGAGGCATAGTGGTTATTGACATCCGTAATTTCAAGCTCCCCGCGTGCAGAAGGCGTAATGCCGTCAATCAGATGGAATACATGATCATCGTACATGTAAATCCCCGTTACGCAGTAAGAGGTTTTCGGCTGGCTTGGTTTCTCCTCAATGTACGATATGCGCTCCGGATGCTTCGCGTCAAAGACAGGTACACCGTAACGTCTGGCATCATCCACCTCTTTCAGCAGCACACGTGCTGTTCCCGCAGGCTGCTGCACATAACGATCAACATAAGGTTTCAGATCATCACTGAACAGATTGTCACCCAGCAGTACGACAAACTTTTCACCAGGAAGAATAAAGGACTTTGCCAGATCAAGTGCTTCAGCAATGCCTCCCGCCTGCTCCTGAATCCGGTAGGTCAACCGAACTCCAAGCTCGGCTCCGCCGCCCAGATACTCCGTGTACAGTCCCGCCGAATGTTTGCCCATTACAATCAAAATATCCTCAATACCCGCCTGACGGAGTCTGTCGATGCCATACACAATCATCGGATGTTTACCGACCGGAAGCAGATGTTTGTTAATCAGCCGCGTCAGAGGATACAGCCGTGTTCCCGTTCCTCCAGCAAGAATTACACCTTTCATTCCACATTCCCTCCCTCATCGGATGTCTCAATATATTCAAGTGGATCGACATGCCATTTATGGATAAATATCGAGCGATTACGTTCCAGCAATTGCTTCCATGCAGCCGGGTCCGTCTTCTGAAAACTCGCGCTGCCGCGATGATGCACAAGTACATCTCTGCATACAAGCAGTCGATACCCTTGCATGCGAGCCCGGTAACAATAATCATCATCCTCATAATGTCCAGGCGAATAGGCTTCGTCAAGCAATCCGATGGACGCCATGACCTCTCTCCGAAACAACATGCACAGTCCTACGATGCGGCTGACTTCCTTCCACCTGGTTGGGTCGGAGACATTGTTGGCTGCCGCTAATTGCTGGAACTGTTCCATGCTCCCAAAGTCCAGGTCAACCTGCTGAATCCCGCTTGCATAATTGGTTACCGGACCGGTGATTCCGATGTTTGCTTCACTGTAGAGTCCGAACCGAAGATTTTCGAGCCACCGCGGGGTCACCGTGACATCATTGTTGAGCAGCAGCAGCTCATCACCGCAAGCCGCACGTAGCCCGGCATTACAGGCTGCTGGGAACCCCCGGTTCTCCGGTAATCGAACAAATCGGACTCGCTCACGGGCACAATAGGCTGCCGTACCATCGACGGAACCGTTATCTACAACCACAATCTCGTAAGGCGTGCCTGCTCCGGTATACTCCCGAATGGCATCAATACACGGCTTCAGCAGGTCCAGTCCGTTATACGTTGGGATCACGATACTTGTCAGTGTCATCGGGCGTTCCTCCTGTAAGCCACTTCAGCTCGGGATAACATCCGCGAATCTGGCCCATGCTCTGCTGAAGCCATCCAGGCTGCAATCGCCTCCAGATGGTCCCCAATGATCAATCCCGCGACTTCGTTACCACTGCCTGTATTCGTGGTACGCAAACGATTGGAGCGAATCACGTCCACCTGACAAGGCGCCGTGATGCTAAGACCGTGCCGGATCGCCATGGCTTGCGCCTTCGGTGGGACTGCCAGGGACTCAGGCTTAACAGTCATAACCATTTTGCGGGAAAGAGCATGCGGGACGGCAGTCAAGGAATTGGACCCCAGATCAGGTCTTCCGAGAGTACGGTTGAGATACGCCTTGATCCGGCTCACATCATCCTGCCGGGCAAACGGTGGCAGCAATGAATTCAGATCATTCAGGGCCACATCGCTTCCACGGTCTACTGCATACAGAAATGGAGCCAGCTGTTCTGCCGGAAGCACCATGTCCCCATCCACAAAAAGAATCACTTCCGCTTCGGTCATCTTCGCTCCAAGTGCGCGGCCCACATCATGTCCTGCCCGATCCGGTTCATACACAAGGGTTATATCGGACTCGGCCAGCACCAGATTCAAACTGTCGTCCGTTGTTCCATTCAACACAACAATGATGTCCTTCAGCGGCAGCCGCTTTAACTGTGCCATTACTTTACCCAGTGTCCGTTCTTCATTGCACGCACAGACAACGGCGGCAGCAGAATGATGGAGGGGGAGTGGAACAATATCCACTGGATATCCTGCACCCTGCACGTATCCTTGCATATATGCTTTCCCTGCCTGCATGGCAGCTTCATAGCTTCCGAAATCTCCCGAGATGGACTGCCAGTGCTCACGCCAGGCGAGACGTACATGTTGGGCAGCCAACGCTTTATCTTCAGGTGCACTGCGTCCTGCCTGATGACCCAACTTCCATACTGCATTCAAACGAGGTTCTGGAGCTTTGGCTGCTCTACCCTTCGGCCGCCTTCTCCCGGGAATGTTCCGTCTGGACGCCAGTTGTCTTTTCATCGTCCGACGATGGCGGACAACTCTCGAACGTTCTTTCATTTTCTCACCTCGTCAGACAGCGAACACGCTGCAGGTCGGAATACCCTCCGCGTGGACCGAGTTCGTCGGTGATCCACCTGATCGCTGTCAGATGATCATTCAGCACCACTTGGCTCAGCGGATCTGGCCCGCTTCGCCGTTTCACCCGAACCGCATTCATTTTACCGACAGGTACATGATGAACGGCGCGTACCTCTAATCCACTCGATACGGCTTTGGCTAATGCAAGCGGAGGAACCTCCAGCGAAGGAACGCCTATAACATCAAGTGCCCTGCGGCTTAGCGCATGCGGAATGGCTGTCATTGAAGCCCCCTGCAGGTCCGGCCTGGCCAGGATGCTGTTCAGGACATGCTTGGCCTCCACCACTGGATGTACAGGATTTCGTTTAACCGGACCGTCATAATCGTTAAGCGCTACATCTGTTCCATCCAATATGGCCTGCACATAGGGAGCAAGCTGCTCTGCAGGTATGGGGATATCTGCATCGGTAAAAAGGAGGATTCTTCCGCGGGCAGCCGCTGCCCCCATTCGTCTTCCTGCATCGTGACCCAGAGCCTCTGTATACAAAAGCACTCTTGCGCCTGCTGCCTGTGCCGCTGCTGCCGTGCCGTCCGTTGAGCCGTTGACAACGGCAATCACTTCGGAATCCCTGCAGATGCGAAGCGCCTGCCTAACAACTCTGCCAATCGTCTTTTCTTCATTCATTGCCGGTATAATCACCGAAAGCATGGGGATGTTTGGATGGATTTCCTCCCGTATTGGGGGGATGACGTATCTGGGGGTTCCCGCACCCTTCTTGCTCACGGGTTTTACACGTCTTTTGTGCAACTGCTTCCTCTTTCGGCTCACTACTTTGGCGGCTGAATGAACAGTACGACGACGCTGCTGCAATACTGTCACCTCCCACCCTCAAAAATACTCAACATGCCAAGGGAGTACACGTTATTCTATGTAATTAGGGAATAGTGGAAACGGCGTTTGTCCTTGATTTCCATAAGCTTCTGGCAGGAAAAGAGTTATTCAGCCTCCTCCTTCACTTTTTTAGAGGACCTTCTGATATAGAAACAAAAGCGGTATCCCGGACAATTCCAGGAACCGCTTTTGTGCATGAACTTCGTGAATTGACGTATTCTTTTAATTTGCAGGACCCGCTGCAATCCAGGACAACAAACCATAGGTGTGCTTGCATCCAGGTGTACGGAACACTTCCAATACCGCTTCATCCTCACTCTGGGACAGCAATGATACCTGGAATCCGCGATCATTACTCATTCCTACAATCACATAATGTTCTGATGCAAATGATTGCTCGAATGCGATGGTTACCTCAACGCATACTTCATTTTCAGGCAGGATAAAGGCCTCCATGCCGAACTGCTGAACGACCGGCTGACGACTCACACTGCGAACCGGCTGGAATGACAGGTGTTCCGGACCAACTGCTCCAAGCTGCAACTGGCTGCTTCCAACAGCACCATCACTCAGATGCTCCTGCTTTACCGCCTGCTCACTCAGCTTAAACTCCGTAATTGCACCAGTTTCCTGTGCAAGTTCACGTGGTGGCTCCTGAAACTGTGGCTGGATTCCGTTATCTGGTTTCGAGGAATCCGCCACTGTTCCTCCAAGCTGATTCACTTGTGACGGCTGTTCCTGTTTTTGACCCAGTTCTCCGAGGATCGCCGGTGGCGTTGGCTGTGCAGCCTCATTTCCCCCCTGAAGCAAGGCTTCCTGCCTTTTGATCGCTGCCAGCTGTTCCAACGTCTCTCCACTAAACTGTCGAATCGCATTCCAGATCTCTTCGCTCAAGTGCGCTGGGCCTACAATGCCCGCGTTCAAGTGACTAGAGGTAATACTTTGTTCAGCCAATTTGCTGCCGTTTACGCTGCCGTCTGCCAGCTTCGCAGTCGTTACCGATCCATTCTGCAGATGAATTCCGCTTACCAATTCTTCTGCCAAATGGGATGTGCGGATGCTGCGTTCCTGAATATGATCAGCCAGAATCGTTCCATCCTGGATATGACGGGATTGCACGCTTTTGTTGGCCAGGTGGGCAGCCGCGACTGCACCTTCAAGCAATTTGTTGCTGTTTACACTCCCATCAGCCAGTTTGGCACTTGTGATTGAGCCATTATGCAAATGAATTGCACTTACCGATTCGGCTTTCAGATGGGAAATTCCAATGCTGCGTTCCTGAATATGATCGCCATGAATGGCTTTCACCTGAATATGCCGGGATTGCACACTTCCATTCGCAATATGGACATCGGATACGGCATCTTCAAGCAATTTGCTGCTGCTTACGGTGCCATCAGCCAGTTTGGCACTCGTAACCGACCCATCTTGCAGATGGTCCGCACTTACGGCTTCCTCTTCCAAGTGAACCGTGCCGATGCTGTTCTCCTGGATATGGCCAGCCAGGATGGCTCCTTCCTGAATGTGGCGGGATTGCACGCTTTCCGATGCAAGATGAACTCCCGTTACCGTATCTTCAAGTATTTTGCTGCTGCTCACACTGCCATCGGCCAGTTTGGCACTCGTGACGGACCCATTTTGCAGGTGAACCGCATTTACGGCTTCCTCTTCCAAATGGTTTGTGCCGATGCTGCGCTCCTGGATGTGATTGGCATGGATGGCACCTGCCTCAATGTGCCCGGATTGCACACTTTCCGCTGCGATATGAATTCCGGATATCGTTCCATCCAGCAGCTTGCTGCCGCTTACACTGCTATCGGCCAGTTTGGCACTGGTTACAGATCCATTTTGCAAATGGATTGCACTCACCGACTCCTCTTCCAGATGAGTTGTGCCGATGCTGCACTCTTGAATATGGCCAGCATGGATGGCCCCATCTTGGATATGCCGCGATTGCACACTATCATCTGCAATGTGAATATCGGATACGGCTCCCTCAAGCAGCTTGCTTCCGTTGACACTGCCGTCGGCCAGTTTGGCGCTGATTACAGATCCATTTTGCAAATGAATCGCACTTACCGCTTCCTCTTCCAGATGGGGCGTGCCAATGCTGCGCTCCTGAATATGGTCAGCAAGGATTGCTCCTTCCAGAATATGACGGGATTGCACACTTTCGGAGGTGATATGAATACCGGATATCGCACCTTCGAGCAGCTTACTTCCACTCACACTGCCGTCGGCCAGTTTGGTACTCGTTACAGATCCATTTTGCAGGTGAATTGCACTTACCGCATCTTCTTCCAGATGAACTGTACCGATGCTCCGCTCCTGAATATGATCGGCATGGATTGCATCTGCCTGTATATGCTCGGATTGCACACTTTCCGCTGCGATATGAGCTGCGGATATCGTTCCTTCGAGCAATTTGCTGCCGCTGATGCTGCCTTCCGCCAGCTTCGCACTCGTTACCGACCCATCTTGCAAATGAATCGCACTTACCGACTCCTCTTCCAGATGGGCTTCGCCAATACTGCCCTCTTGAATATGATTTGCGAGGATGGCTCCCTCCTGGATATGACGGGACTGCACACTCTCGTCTCCAATATGGGCGGCTTCAATCGTTCCTGCGGCCAATTTGCTGCCATCCACACTGCCGCTTGCCAGCTTGGAGCCTGTTACTGCTCCTTCCTGCAGTATAATTGTACTTACTGCTTCTTCCTCCAGGTGAGCCGTTCCGATGCTGCGTTCATGAATATGATGCGGAAGTATTTCACCATCCTGAATATGGCGGGAATGTACTGCGCCCTGCTGCAGGTGAACCGCACTTGTCGACTCTGCCTGAAGGTGAAGCCCACTGATCAAGCCGGGCTGAAGGTGAGCTGCTGTGATGGATAAAGGTGCCAGATGGTCTGTTTCAACAGACCCCGGAGCCAGGTGATGGGAAGTAATGACCTGTTCAGCAATATGCTCACCATGGATAATGTCTGGCTTCAGATGCTCTGAGTTTACGACATGCTGACCCAGATGGTCGGACTTCACACTGCCCTCTGCCAGATGTTCCGTTTGCACAACGGAAGCCTGCAGATGCTTACTGCTTATGGCATTCTCTTGTAATTCGGTCCCCGATACCGAGTCTGCTGTTAAGTGGTCTGCAGTTACGGACCCATGGCGTAGTTTGTTGCCTGTGATACTGCCATCGGCAAATAATTCCGGTGAACGTATTTCCTCCGATAAATGTTCCAGAGAGACAGCATGCTGCTTCAGATGATACCCGCGTATGGTTCCGGCGGGAATATGCTTGGCGTTAATACTTTCTGCCATGATCTTGGAAGAAGTCACGCTACCGTCGGCCAGTTTGGCTGATGTGACAGCAAAATTCGCCAGTTTATCCGTAGCAACACTCTCTGGTGAGAGCTTGGGGGAGGTAACCGAATGATCTGTCAGATGCGGCGGAAAAATGGACCCTCCCGCCAGCTGAGCGGAAGTGATGCTGCCAGGAGCCAATTTGTCCGTTGTAACTGCCGCACGTGCAATGGCATCCGTTTCAACACTACCCGGCTGAAGGTGAGGGACACCTACGGCGTGTTCCGTCAGATGCTCCGATTTCACGGCATATGGCCTCAGGGCCTCGGACCCCACGCTTCCTGGAGCCAGATGTGTACCCGTAACACCACCGTTTGCAAGATGCGAGGATGCGACACTTCCCGGAGCGAGCGCTCTGCTGCTAACCGATGCTGTTCCCAGTTTTTCGGATGTCACACTTTCATCCGCAAGCTTCACGTCTGTCACTGCACCATCCTGTAATTCATACGTACCCACCGCAGCCTCAGCCAGATGCCGCTCGGATACTACGCCATCTGCAAGCGCTTCTCCGGACACACTTCCGGTAGACAAATGAGGTGCCTCAATGCTTCCACTTGCAATGTGAATCGAGTGAATCGCAGCATTATCCACATGTACCGGTGTAATTCCCCGATTAACGATATGTTCTGCTCGAATGGAGCCTTTGGCAAGATGTTTGCCCTGTACTGCTTCATCCGCAATTTTGGAAGCAATGACACTTTGGTCCGAGATCTTGGAAGCCGTAATCGACTGCTCCAGCAATTTTGCCGTTCCAACCGACTGGTCTGCCAGCTTGCTGCTGGTTACGGCTCCCTCAGCCAGGTGTTCACTGCCGACTTCCCCTTTGCCCAGCTGTTCCTTACCCACCGCCTGTGCACGAATCTGGTTTGAACCGATGGAACCATCCAGCAAATGCTTTCCACTGAGTGAACCCTCAGCCAAATGTCTGGTTTGTATGGATCCATCCTCGATCTGATCGCTCCCAATGCTGCCAATCGATAATTGCGAACGCCCGACTGCTCCTTCCGCCAGATGGGACTGTTTCACTGCTCCCTCTTGGATATGGTGAGACTCAATGGAGTTATCTTCGATCTTGCTGCCTGTGACAGCACCTTCACGAATTTTGGAAGTGGTCACTGCATCGTCAGCCAGTTTGGACGTATGCACGGCGCCTCCCGTGAGATGCCGGGTATCCACACCGCTAATGGCGATCTTATCTCCGGTTACCGCATGATTCTTGATTAAATCTTCCGTAACCAGCATGCGGCTGAGATGTCTGGTGCCGATGGAGCCATCGGCAATTTTGGCCGAATCGATGACCTGATTGCCGAGCTTCTGTGACGTAATGCTGCCGTCTTTGATTTTCTCGCCGGCAATTGACGCATTGCGTATTTTGTGACCGGACACAGAGCCATCAATCAGGTGTTCCTCGGATACCGAAGCCTCTGCAAGTTTGGCAGAGACAATCGCTCCGTCTGCAATGTGAATGCTGGTCACCGCATAATCCTGCAATGCTTCACTGCCGACTGCACCCGGTTTCAGCTTGGAGTCATCCACAGAGAATGGAGCCAGCTTGCTTTCCGTAACTGCAAAATCACTCAGATCATCCGTGTAGATATAGTGGCCGGTATGGCCCGGCATCTGGTTCTGGTTCAGAATCTCCAACCGGTCTCTACCTGCGGTCTCCTGCTGGATGAGGTTTTGCTCTTCCAGAGCAAGCGAAGCCACACTGCTCACCTGAATTTGCTTTTCTTGGTTATCTTGCGTCTGGGCATCCTCACTATCCGATGCGGCAGGTTCCGGATCATTCGTTTCGCCTGCGATAACCAGGTCCTCCAGCTCGTTCATAGAGGCAGGGAGTTCCGTTGATTCGTTCAAGAATTCTTCGGGTGCCTGATTCGCTCTCGAATCCGGTTTATTTGTATTCAAGCGCTCTTCCCTATTCTGGGTTAGACCTGAATTCATGGTGCCTGCACGGCGTTCGGTCAGTTCCAGTTCCTTAAATTTGGGGCTCACATGCCGCAGTTTCGGTGTAGGAACCTTCTTATTGCCTTTTTTACTCATGCAGCTTGCTCCTTCCTCTAACGTTCATCTCCGGCATCATATGCTCTGTTATGGGCATCTGCCACTTCATATCACGACTTTTGAAGGCAAGATTGGATGGATGAGCAGGTCAGCCTGCAAACGATGAACCTGTCCATAGTGAAATAGGCTGTGCCTGGCTTTAGATGTAAGGCGGCTGTCCACGCCCCTGCTGGAAAAATGTCATACGATACTTCATAAGCCTTCCGTATACATCCGTAAAACGGCTTACAATGCAATCCGCTTTATTCATTTCACCCTTACCTGGGTTCACAATTGGATGTGTGGAGCTATTAATAACACGCCGGTGCATGAAGGTGCATCATCATTCCGGTCTGCGTGATTGTGATGTCCCATCATGCGTTGACAGACCGGCATCCCATATATGGACGATCCATGTCGCGATAATATTGAAGGAGGAACGGTCATGCCCCCAGAAACGATCGGCATCATGTTCGATTCACGCATGTACCGGGGGATACCGGCCGGAAGGACCGGTCAGGAATCGCTCGCGAATTATGAGCAGGCAGCGGCCTGTTATGGATTAACGCCTTGCTTTTTGCGGCTTGAAGATGTGGATTCGGAGACGAAGACGTGTCTGGCATATGTCAAAAAGGATGGCGTTTACGTTCGTCAAAAAATGCCTCTGCCTGCCGTTATCCATAATCGGGCTCTCCAGCTTCGCCGGGCAGATCAGCATGAGGTGACCAGGCTGCTGCTGCAGGGCATACAGGTATTTAACGTTCGGAATCGGTATCGCAAGGATCATATTCATGACATGCTGCACCAGGATCCTGCACTGAAGAAACATCTCCCTTATGCTGCCAAAGCTACGCCAGAGTCTCTGGCTTATATGATGGAACATTATAATGATCTGATCATCAAACCGTGCAGCGGCAGTATCGGACACGGTATCATGCGTTTGTATAAACGAGACGGGGACTGGAAATTGACGTGCCAGACCAGGGCTTCCCGTAAAGGCTGGGCAACCTTCCGGCTCAGCAGGGGACAACTGCCCTCCGCCACCTTAAGACGAATTTTTCGCCATGCATATCTCATTGAGGAACGGATTCCACTGGTTCGTTACGAAGGAAGACCCGTAGATCTGCGTGTATCTGTACAGCGGGGGATTGACGGTCTATGGGGCATTACGGGCATGTTCGCCAAGGCAGCACCAACCCACACCTTTGTCACCAATATTGCTCAAGGGGGTAAGGTGATGACCCTGGCAGAAGCAATGAGTGAAGGAGAACTGGGAATCAGCATTCCAGAGCTCGAAGCCCGGATCAGTTCAGTTGGACTCCGAATTGCACGCACACTGGCTTCCAGCCTGCCGCATCTGGCCGACTTGGGCCTTGATCTGGGGATTGCCAGAAACGGACAGATTTACTTCATCGAATGTAATGGACGGGACCAGCGCTACGGTTTTCGCAAGGCGGGAATGCCCGAACACTGGAAGGCCAGCTACCGTGAGCCCATGGCATATGGACGTCTGCTGATGGAGCAAAACTCGCAGATTCCGCGTCAACCGCAAACCTACCGTAAGTACCCATATTGATTTCGCTGGCATTCTGTGTCAATATTATGCAGAACGGCCGGTCCTGCCGGCCTTGAAGTTCGCACTAACCCTAAGGGGGATATTCATGGCAAAAACGCTGTTGCGGTTAATGACCGAGCTTTCTTCTCGCAAGTGGATCTCCCGGACCGTGGGAGCCTTCTCCAAGAGCAGGGGAAGCAAGGCATTTATCCCTTATTTTGTCCGGACCTACAACATCCCTGTTCAGGAAGCCGAGAAAGACTGGAAGGAATATCGTTCACTGAATGATTTCTTCACCCGCAAATTAAAGCCGGGCATGCGCCCGCTGGATCTTTCGGAACATGCACTCATCAGCCCCGTCGATGCCAAAATCACGGCAGCAGGGCCGGTATCTGCAGGTACACTCCTGAATGTTAAGGGACAAAATTATACACTTGCTGAATTATTAAACCACTCACCACATCTGGAGAAGTACAAGCACGGTTATGCATTCGTCCTGTACCTCAGCCCTCGTGACTACCACCGGATTCATGCACCCGTTAGCGGGCACAGAATCGAAAGTGAGCATATCAAGGGGAAGGTTTACCCTGTAAATGATTTTGGTCTGACTCATATGAAGTCGGTGCTAAGTCGAAACGAACGTCTGATTACGTATATCGGTCACGCTTATGGAGAAGTCGCTGTCGTCAAAGTCGGCGCCATGAACGTAAGCAGCATTCAGTACGCGGATACGTCTGCAAGTACTTGGGCACAAGGGGATGACCTGGCTTATTTTGAATTCGGTTCCACTGTGGTACTGCTGACGCAGAGCGGCACATTTGAACCTGAGCCCAGTCTCCAGCCGGGTGATTCCGTCAAAATGGGTACACTGCTTGGCCGCCTGAAGCCAAATCGCTGAATACTCCAGGACCAAATAAAGAGGATGGCGCAAGACCTGATTGCAGGTGCTTGCGCCATCCTCTTTAGGATTGAAATATGATTGTTCCACGGTAGTCACTGGAGATTCCTTATATACATTCAATACGAAACATCGCTCCGTATGTATAGGCCCTCTGACTCTTCTTCAAAACCACACGTCTTGCAGTTCCTCCGCCGGTTTGAAGCGACGCAGACGGTTCCGGAAAATAGTGCATCCCTTCATAGAGCATCCCCGGTTGCGGATCCGCCGTTTTCCGTTCATCACAAGTTCCCCCTTTCGTTTCGTCTGGAATGCTACTTACTTACCCCTGGCCTCCAGACTTGAAACGTTACCCTGATCTCATGCATCGTACCTAACGAATCTCGGAAGGACTTTTGCCGGTGTATTGCTTGAACTGACGACTGAAGAAAAAGATATCCCGATACCCGAGGGCATCTGCGACCTCGGTTACATTCATGCCCGTATGCACCAGCAAATGTTCTGCGCGCTCAATGCGCATGCGAATGATATACGACTGAACAGAAGAGCCAATTAATTCCTTGAATTTGATGGAGAAGTATCGGGGCGACAAGCCCGCACGTGCAGCCAGATCCTCCACCCGGTGGGTAATTCCCGGATGCTGGCGTACATAATTTGCCACTTCCTGAATGACATCCGACAATTGGTTGCTGACCCTTTTCTCCACAGGTGATTCCGTATCCGCACGCAGCAAATGAATCATCAGCTGTTTCAAAATAAGCCGACTCTCCTCGTCCCGCCCATATACATCGGATAAGAACAGTCTTACATACCGGGCCAGCAAATGCTCGAATTCCACGGTTTCCTGTACCTCACGATAAGACTGAGGCACATCATTCACAGGTATATCTACATCAAAATGAATATACGTAAGTACCAACGGTTTTTGCTTATTATGTGTTGCAGTAGGATGATCGCCTGGTCTAAATAGGAAACAGCTGCCTTTGCCGACCTCATACGACCGGTCATTTAGCACAACGGTCCCTTCCCCACTCCATACATAAAATAAGTCATAGTTCTGCATCGGTTTTTCCCGCTTCTGCCACTTCCATCCCGGTTCGCAGACAATTTTGGCGACGGCGGGCAAAATAACAAAAGATGACGGCGATGCCTGCAGCATGTCGCCACTCCCCCTTGAAAGTTAATCTCTCCGCATGTTGCATCATCATTGAATTCCAATCGCTTATAGTTCGCTTACGGTTATCATGCCTTAGAATTAGAACACAATCCTTTCGGTTCAGCCTGTCCCTAAACTCAGTACGCTTCCTGGAATCTGATGCAAAGTGCTTGTATGTGATTTCTGCTCCTCCCGGAGCGAAATGTCTTCATCCATTATACAGCGAATTTCAGTGAAACGAAAATGTACTCTTCTCCCATGCCAGCCGCAGTCTTCTGATGCCTTCCGTGATCTCCTCTTTCTCCAGATGCGCAAAGCCAAAACAAACAGCAGGAGGACCGGGGATCAGTTGATAACGCTCGGCATCCCGAAATATCACGCCTTCTTCCTTCGCTATCGTTTTGAATTTCAGAAAGCTGTCCGGACTGCCATTCCAGGTCGCGTAGATGTGAAGTCCTGCATCTCCTGGCTGCATGGTGAAAGCCTCTGGTAACTGATGTACCATCTCCTGGACAAAAAAAGCATGCCGTTCCCCGTATAGCCGGGTTAACCGTCTCAAATGCCGCAGATATCCGCCCCTGCTCATGAATTTGGCCAAGGCTCGCTGTTCCAATAACGCAGGGGGTACAGGCTCATATAGGGCTTTCGCTGCAAGGAGTGGCTGCACCAGACTTGAAGGCAGGACCGCATAGCCCAGCCGGAAGGAAGCAATCATTGTCTGTGAGAATGATCCGACATAGATCACCCGCTGCTCGCGGTCCAATACTTTAAGCGGTTCAATCGGTCTGCCTCCCCAGCGAAATTCACTGTCGTAGTCATCTTCAATGATGACGGCGTTGCGCCTCGAGGCCCAGGCTAGCAGCGTTTTGCGTCTATCCAGTCCTAACACCGCCCCAGTCGGGAACTGCCGGGTTGGGGTAACGAACAGCGTCTGGGCGTTCCAATCTTCAGGGATGATGCCCTGCGAATCAACAGCTGTCGGTACAGCTCTGCCCCCACACGCGTTCACCGCATGTGCGATTCCCTGGTACCCCGGATTTTCCAATATGACCTGCGCCCCTTCCGGGATCAGCAGTTGTGCCAGCAATGTAATACCTTGCATCGAACCACTGAACAGTACAATCTGGGATGCATCCGCCTGAATCCCCCGTGTCCATCTCAGATGTGAAGCGATGGCCTCACGCAGTTCAGGGTCTCCTGCTGCACCGCTTTGCTCCCGCCAATCGCTTCGGTGTACGGCGGCGAGTGCGCTTTTCCATTCCGATGTGGGGAAGTGGCCTGCCGGCATGCGATGGACATGAAAATCGATGATATGCCGATCCTGAACAGAGACAGATTCCGTTCCTTTTTGGGTATCCAGTCTGCTTACGCGTTCTCCCCATGGGGAGAGCTGAATGACTGCTTCCTGTTCCCCTTGGGCCTCTGTCCTAAATGTGCCTTTAACGAACGTACCTCTGCCCCGATGTGCCTCTACGTAACCATCCGCGAGCAGCATGTCGTATACCTGTGCCACAGAACCGCGTGACATGTCATACTGGCTCGCGAGTTCTCGCGTAGAAGGAAGACGTGCCCCTTCCGCGAGTGTTCCCGCATGAATGGCGTCGCGCAAGGCATGATACAGTGCCGTGTATTTATAACGATGCTGATGCTCATAGGAATCCAAGGGCAGCCACAGTTCCATGACTCTCGCTCCCCTCTCTTTCATATTTTCAAACCATATGGCGGTGCCTCTTACTCCAAGTTCATTATATTCTCCATCTTTCACCTCAGTAATTGGCCTATAAAAATGAATGTAAATTGGATCTATTTTTATGTCAATGCATGTTTTATCGTTAGAGCAACATTTCAATTGCCATTCAAGTTCAGATGAATCACAACCAAGGGGGAAAACCATATGAGACGCAAAGAATTTACAGTGGATGAAGAGAAAGAAATTACTGCATTTCTGGATCAGTGCTCCTTCGGATTTCTGGGAACTGTCAGTCCGGATGGACAACCACGGGTTACACCACTCAATTTCGTCTATATGGACGGATGCTTCTACTTCCATGGCAGTCTTGCCGGGGAGAAAATGAAACAGATTAAGCATGATTCCTCGGTCAGCTTTACGGTGGCTGAAGAGTTTTCCCTGATCCCCTCCTATTTCAGTGATCCCGAACTGGCTTGTCCCGCAACCTCCTTTTTCAAAAGTGTCATGGCATCCGGTCAGGCAGAGCCTGTTCAGGATTTGGAAATCAAGGGCAAGGTGCTGCAGCGCTTCATGGAGAAGCTTCAGCCACAGGGGGGATATGTTCCCATTGATGCTGCCGATTCCAGGTATAAGGGGAACCTCAAAGCTGTTGCTGTCGTTCGGATTGTACCGGAACACCTCAGTGCCAAATTCAAATTTGGTCAGAATCTCTCCACCGAGCGATTCGAGCATATTAGCGGGCAGCTGGAACAGCGCAATGAAGGAAGAGATGCCGAAACAGCCGAAATGATGCGGAAATATTGTCCTTTTCATCAGCAATAAACCGGTATTTCCCTGCCACACCCTAGGGAGCAACGTGCCTAAATCCTTTCTTTTGACCTCCTGCAACAACGCGGTGAAGTGATATAACTGTCATATTGCGTAATTTCCGTGACGGGGGGATGTCAAGGTGATATAATGTTAGGCAGTTGAATCCCAAAGACTTGGAAGGATGAAAAGAATGAATCCACTGGCTGAACAGTTGAACGAAAGTATTCAGGCAGGCAGCAGTCACGTCTACTCCATGCTGTCGCAGCTCGGCAAAGAGATCTATTTCCCAAAAGAAGGTATCCTGAGTCAGTCTGCTGAAGCAGCAAGCCTGGCCAAGACCTATAATGCTACGATTGGTATTGCTCTGGAGGGCGGTGTGCCGATGCATCTTCCTGTTATTCAGGAGAAGCTGTCTGCATTCCAACCGAAGGACCTCTATCCTTACGCTCCGCCTGCGGGTAAGCCTGAACTGCGGACGGTATGGAGAGACAAGATGCTGAAGGAGACCCCTTCACTAGAAGGCAAAACGTTTGGCAACCCTATTGTTACCAATGCATTGACTCATGGACTTAGTATTGTAGCCGATCTCTTCGTTGAAGAAGGGGACGCTGTTATATATCCGGATAAAAACTGGGAAAATTACGAGCTGACTTTCGGAATTCGTCGTCATGGCCAGCTGGTTCATTATCCCCTGTTCGATGAGCAACTGAACTTTAATAGTCAGGGACTGCTTGAAGCACTGCTTGCACAGAAGGGCAAAGGCAAAGCCATCGTGCTGCTCAACTTCCCGAACAATCCAACAGGCTACACACCTGGCGGCCAAGAAGCCGATGCGATTGTGGACACGATCCGTCAGGCTGCGGAAGCAGGCGTAGATGTGATTGCCGTGACAGACGATGCTTACTTTGGTCTGTTCTTCGAGGATTCCATTCACGAATCGTTGTTTGGCAAATTGGCTAACATTCATCCACGCGTGCTCACTGTCAAAGTGGATGGTGCAACGAAGGAAGAGTTCGTATGGGGCTTCCGCGTTGGTTTCATCACTTATGCACATGAAAATGCTGCGGTTCTGCATGCGCTGGAACAAAAAACGCTTGGCATTATCCGGGCAACCATCTCCAGTGGTCCGCATCCATCACAGACATTTGTCCTGAATGCTCTAAAAGCACCGGAGTTTGAAGCCCAGAAACAGGAGAAGTTTGAGATCATGAAAGGCCGTGCGAACAAGGTGAAAGCCATTCTTGATAGCGGCAAATACGGTGAGGTCTGGGATTACTATCCATTCAACTCCGGTTACTTCATGTGTCTGAAGCTAAAAGACGTTGATGCAGAAACACTTCGTTCCCACTTGCTGCACAAGTACGGTGTAGGTACCATTGCATTGGGTGAGGCTGATCTGCGCATCGCCTTCTCCTGTATTGAAGAGTCAGGATTGGAAGATCTGTTTGATACCATCTACCGTGGAATTACGGATCTGAAGAACAACTGATTCCAAACAGCGGCTTCGCTCTTGTAAAGATGAATAACTCAGGACGTTCCCAGGCTTCTGGGCATGTCCTGCAATATAAACAGCCCTCTATACGGTGACGTGTACACTATCGTCCCATAGAGGGCTGTTTGGCATGTTTTATTTTCATCAGCAGAAGCTGTGCTTCACCTGAAATATTTATTTCTAAATGATTCCGGGCAGTGGCCCAATCAGCATAAACCCAAGGCACATAGTATACGGTGTACGCAAGGGCGTGCCAAACACCACTCGAAAGGGGAATGACCCATGTCTGGAGTTGAAGAAACAAGAGGCGGTTATGGATACGGTTATGGATGCGGCGGTTTCGGAGGATTTACAAATACAGGTGCGATTCTTGTTCTGTTCATCCTGCTCGTTATCATCACGAAATCGTTCCTCTGCTAGTTCAATCGCTCTGGTCAAGCGGCAGCGCCACGTGATCTGACCGCAACAAAAAAAGACGGTTATTTGGGGACTCAGCCTCAACATAACCGTCTTTTTTTCGATATTGTTTGTTTATATCAACAGTACCCTCGTTGCTGTAGTTTACCTTCACCAGTCCAGGTCTGCATCAATAAGGTCAAGTTTCATTCGTCTTCTTCTTCCTTCAACCATTTGTTGCCCTGCGAACGCCTCATGAGGTAGATCACCAGCGCGCCGAGCACCAGCGCTATTCCCGTAACACTCAATCCACTCATTCCGGCAGCCCACATCGGAAGCCACATCAATAGAGCAGCAATAGCATGCAGATTGAAGATGAATCCGAGCACCTGGGAACGGCGGCTCTCTGCAGAGATGGGATAGATCATGATCCAGAAGGATTCACCATGACTGCGGCGTAATGCGCCAAGCTGAACACCAACCAGCAGAAGGAAGAACAGATATACACCTACGCCAAAGTAACTTCCCGCTGTCCACCAGCTGAGCAGCATGCCCAGTACGATCAATCGCAATACAATGGTGAACACTTCGGTTCGAATGAATGTTTTGGTAATGAGATAGCGATAGGCTTTCCCTGCATTCCAGGGTAGTCTGCTTCCCCATTTACTGAGCCAGCGGCGAGCACTTACTTTCTGGCCGGATGATGGTACATCCACGAACCAGCCTAGGGTCCGCATGACCCGGCCAGCCTGGCCCTGCTCCACCTGAATCAGACGTTCCCATGCAATCCGGTGCTTCACCGGGATACGCAGTGCGACCACATAGAGGACCGCCAGCAGCAACAGGAACCAGACACTACGCAGCGGAGGCTGCCACAACCATGCGGTAATCGCAAGTATAGACAGTGCCCAGCGCAGTAAACGATAGCCTCTGGCCGCCCCGGCCTGAACCATCCGCAGCTCCTGCCAGGCGCCGTAGCTCGCCAGTCCCTTCCAGAGGAGCAATAGCACGATAAACCAACCAAATGGTCTTGCATCCTGGTCTGCCCGAACATAGAGAGGCCACAGCGTAACAAATACGAGCAGCATGCCCAGACTTTTGTAGATGATTCCCCGGGCAAAACTATTCTTCAGGTACTCCTGCATCCGGTACTCCTGAGGTCTCAGAAATACGATATCGGCAGGATGCAGATATGTACGATAACTGCTGAACAGGACTAGCGGTGCCAGCAGCAGCAATGCAATCCAGCGAATTGGAAATCCAGCAGGAATGTTTTGTACAAACGAGGTATACCAGGCAGAGAATGCAATGACAAGAAAGAGAAAGACCATGGCCACGCCACTCTGTATGACATAGCCCAGATAAGGAAGAATTCCGTTCCAGAATCCCGTGCGTCTTTGCTTCCATAACAGCTTGAGATCCATGCCTAATCCCTGCCCTGCACAAGAGAATAGAACATGTGCTCCAGCGCCGCATCCGAATCTCCGAACTGGGTGCGCAGCTCATTCAATGTTCCATGAGCGATAACCTGGCCCCGATGCAATACAACAAAGCGATCGCAGTAGTTTTCAATCGTGGACAGAATGTGCGAACTCAACAAAATGGATGATCCGGATGCCTTCATTTCCAACATGAAATCCAGCAAAGAACGAATTCCGAGCGGGTCGAGCCCGAGGAACGGTTCATCAATAATGTAGAGCGGGGGCCCTGCAACAAAAGCACACATGATCATCACCTTCTGCCGCATTCCTTTGGACAGATGGGTCGACAGGCTTGTGCTTTTCTCCCGCATGCGGAACAGGTCCAGCAATTTCTCCGTACGGTGTTTGAAATCCGCTTCGGATACGCCATATGCCCTGGCTGTGAACTCCAGATGCTCCATTACAGTCATCTCGTCATACAATTCAGGTGACTCCGGTACAAATGCCATCGCCGATTGATAGATCTGCGCGTCCTCGTCCCGCTTCTTGCCCATGACTCGAACCTCCCCTTGCTGGGGAGTCATCAAGCCTAAAATATGTTTCATTGTGGTACTTTTTCCGGCACCGTTTAATCCGATCAGTCCGACCATCTCTCCGCGTCCAACTTCGAGATCGATACCGTGGAGAACCGGCCGTTTGGCACTGTATCCCCCGCTTAACCCGCTGATTTTAAGTACGGGCGTTTGTCCGTTATCCATCAATCCCTGCACCTCTTTCGTCAGGTTTTATTCTTCGGAACGCGGTGTGTTTCCCTTGCTCCATTTGGGTGCACCCCTATTTTTACGATCCTGATCCCGTTCTGTTCTTCCAGCATTACGAGCAGGCTTGCTGTCTGCTGTACGCTGATTCGACACAGCAGCTCTTGCTCCGCCGTTACGGCCTGCCTGGCCTGTCTTGCGGTCTCGGGACGGTCCCGGTTTTCTCGAGAAAGAATGACCTTCAGGCCGGGTATCGGGACGTGGATCAGCTTCAAGTACTTTGCCGCCAAACAGAACGCGTTCTGGCAATTCAATGCCAAGTTCACGCGCAAATTTGCGCATGATGAAGATTTGCGTTTCATCCACGATGGACAGCACAATTCCGCTGCGTCCCATTCGTCCCGTGCGTCCCGCACGGTGAACATAGTGCTCCGAGTCAAAAGCAGGGTCATAGTTGATGACCATTGGCAAACCTTCAATATCCAACCCTCTGGCCGCGACTTCGCTGGCAATCAGCAGTTTGATTTTCCCATTGCGAAACGCAGAAAGGACGTTGCTCCGGGTGACCTTGTCCGCATCACCATACAATGCGGCTGCGGAAAGTCCCAGATGATTCATTTTGGCCTCTACCTCGCCGATGTCTTCTGTAGCGTTCACAAACACAATGGCACGATCAGGGTTATACTGCCTAACCAGACGACGCAGCATATCGATTTTGTTACGGGTCTCTTCCACAAAATAATAATGCTCCAGTCCCGCAGCAGTTGCCCGGTCCGGTTCAATTCCGATCTGGACAGGTTCCTTCATCTCACGCTTGGCAAGTCCAGCAGTGTGCTCATCAATGGTCGCAGACAGGAAAATCAGCTGACGGTCCCGCAGTGCACTGCGAAGCACAAACTCCACATCACTCACGCCACCCAGCTGGAATACCTGATCAGCCTCATCAATGACAATCGTGGAAACGTTATGCATTTTCAGCTTTTTCAGCGTGATCAGTTCTTTCAGTCGTCCCGGCGTGCCTACAACCAGTTCGGGATGCTCACGCAATTTCTCGATCTGGCGTTTGACAGCAGCGCCCCCAATGAGGCCAAGTACGCCGATGCTGCGTCCCTCTCCATATCGCTGTGCTTCGCGCACGATCTGCATTGCCAGTTCTTGGGTAGGGGCTATAATAAGCTTTTGTGTACCTTTGACATCACTTTTGATGGATTGCAGCAATGGCAGAAGATAAGCAAGCGTTTTGCCTGTACCCGTCTGGGATTTCGCAACCACATCGCGGCCTTCCAAAATAACGGGTATGGTCTGGGCCTGTACCGGAGAAGGTTCGTTAATCCCGTGCGAAGCGAGTATCGTCTCCAGATCCTGTGCCACGCCTATTGAAGCAAATGTTTCATTCGTCATGTATGTCCATCCTTTAAATTTATTCTTACGATGCTACTTCCTGCTTGTACTTCTGGAGCATAAGCCTGTCATCACATTATCTTTCATTATATGCGAAAAAAGGCTGTGGACCAAATCTTATTCGGTAACACTCCGCTTGGGCGCAAAAAAAGAAAAGCCCCTCGGCGGAGCTTTTCTCTTATTCCCTATATGATGCTCAGGTTGCTGCATTTCTACTTCTGGTTCATGACCCCATGCGACAGCCGGTCAGCGAGTCGTGGAAACAGCTGATACAGCCATATGCCAGCCGAAGCGAGTCTTGGCAGATTCACTTCTTCCTTGCGTTTCTTCATCGCCCGGATCATATGCCCTGCAACCTCTTCCGGTTTGAGCATCATCCAGCGCACGTTGTTAACGTAATTACCGGATGGATCTGCACGATGAAAAAACGGCGTATCAATGGGACCCGGATTAATGGTCGTAACCGTCACTCCGGTCTTACGCAGCTCCTGACGCAAAGCATTGCTGAATCCAAGTACGGCATGTTTGGTTGCTGTATAGGATGCCGATTTTGCAGTTCCAATTTTGCCAGCCATGGAGGCCACATTCACGATCTGTCCCTTGCCACGCTCCAGCATGTGCGGCAGCACTGCCTTCGTACAGCGAACAATTCCCATGTAATTGACGTCCATCATATCTTCGAATTCCTGCACCGTCATTTCCGTCATTGCGGCAAACTTTCCGTAACCTGCATTGTTCAGCAAAATATCGATTCGTCCATACTTCTCTAGCATCATGTTAAACGCTGTCTGTACTTGCTCATCATTGGTTACATCCAGCGTAAGCAGCTCATGCGGCCCTTTTAATGAAGCACCAATCTGTTCAAGCTTGTCCCGAGATCGGGCAGCAAGAATGGGAATAGCTCCTTCTTCAATCAACATCTGTGCACAGAGCGCACCAATTCCGCTCGACGCACCTGTGATGAATACAACCTGATCTTTCAGCATACCCGAAGTCCTCCCGTAATGAACACATTTGCCTGTTCAGGCTATGGTTCTATTCTACGAGATCATGACCTGAATATCCATCTCGCCAATGCCGTCCATCAGCAGTGGAATGCTCAATGCCTTCGTTGCATTAAATTCAGTCAAATGTTCGGACTTCAACACTTGCGGAGGCGTGATGTCCACCACGACACCCTGGTTGGACAGGATCGTGCTCGCATTGCCGCTAATCATGTTGCCCAGTTCCGAGATGGCGCTTTTACTCATTTCATCCATTTCGGTAATTACAAAACCGCCCATCATGGCGGAGACAATTCGCAGTGCAACTTGTTCCTGAATTCCGAAAACAATGTTTCCGCTCAGCTGGCCGGTCATTCCGATCACGATCCAAACATGGTCTGCTATGTACTCTACGTTCTTCACGCCAAGACTCCCCGTGGAAGGCGAAACCTGGATGAGCTGTTCGAATACGTTGCGTGCGGATTCCAGGAAAGGATTAATTACTTCCGCTTTCACTGTCTAATGTCCCCCTTACACTGGGTTATTGGTCACGTACCAAAAGTCCCATATTCAATAATTTTATTATACTTTATCACGTACAAGAATTCACTATGAATTCGGTAAGACATGTGTACTATAATTTATCGTCATGCGCGGGCCAATAGTTTATAGCTGTTTTTGACGAAATAACAGAACTCTGCACCCCTTTTGTAGGAAGACTTTTGATTCAATTTGTGGTGCATTAAGATTTAGGACTTTTTTACTGTGTTTTAACAAATGTTATTTTTTTAAAATTCTTGATATTAAGTTTAATTGACGCTCATGTATTCTTCTTAAACTCCACGTCTCTCCTTCATTGCCCTGCCGTCCCGAATCACCTATAATTTAAGATAACAAACCCAAAAAAAAGTTACGGGATTCCATTCCTCACAGGAACACTCCATGACACGACATCTTACCCGCAAGGAGGCCATACATGAATATCAGCCAACTGGAGACGCTGATTACGATCTCAAAAACGATGAGTTTCCGCAAAGCGGGAGAACTTCTGAACCTAACCCAGCCTGCCGTCTCGGCCCAGATTAAAAGTCTGGAGGATGAATTCAACACCGTTCTTGTAGATCGCAACCAACCTGTTACTTTAACCGATCGCGGACAAGTGTTTTTGGAGCATGCCGAGCGCATGCTAGATATTGTAGACGAACTGAAGCAGAAGCTGTCCGATCTCGATGAAACGCCTCAAGGCCATATCGTACTGGGCACAACAACCTCCATTGCGATTCAGATTCTCCCCCGGGTGCTATCCTACTTCCAGGATCAGTTCCCATTGATCAAAACCAGCATTCAGTCCCTGCCTTCCTCACAGATCTATACGCAGGTCGAAAATGGGTTGATTGACGTTGGTATCGGTTATCTCACCGAGCGCAATCCCAATCTGAACACCTCTGTTCTCTATTACGACACGTTCGAACTTGTTGTGTCTCCTGCTCATCCCCTTGCAAAGCAGAAGCATGCCGCGGTGGATGTGCTGCGCAGCACCCCTCTGATTATGCTGTCGCCAGATACGGTTGGCAGACGGTTTACGGAGGGCATTTTCAAAAAACATGGCATTGAGCCCAATATTGTGATGGAATTGTCGAGCAGTGAGGAAGTCAAACGGATGGTCGAGATCAACCTTGGAGCGGCCGTGATATCCAAGCAATCTGTCGCACATGAACTGCGTCAGGGTACACTTCGGATGATTCCGCTAAGTGAGCTTGAGGTTAGTCATCCTGTAGGCGTCATTTACAAATCTAGTCGTTATCTGAATTCGGCCATGCATCAATTCCTGAGCGACCTGAAAGGCATGCCGGAAACCCAATTTATCAGTTCGGAATGACAAACAAGGCAGGAGAAAGGAAGGATCATTCATGAAATTCGATCTTCATACGCATCATTTCCGCTGTGGGCATGCGGATGGCAACATTCGGGAATACATCGAAGCTGGCATTCAGGCTGGTCTTCAAGCCATTGGAATCTCCGATCACACGCCCTATTTCGCCAGTAAGGAAGAGCAAGCATTCCCCCGCATTGCGATGGCCAAGTCCGAATTGCGCCATTATGTGGAAGAGGTGCTTGCACTGAAAGAGGAATACGCAGGGAAAATTGACGTGCTGCTTGGCATCGAATCCGATTTTTTCCCTCTCCATGCCGAATTGTATCGCAGTACGCTGGGACAGCATCCTTTTGACTATATTATTGGTTCGGTTCACCACACGGAGGATGTCAGCATTTTCAATAAGACCCGGTGGAAGGGACTCAGTGAAGCACGGAAAATCGAAGTGAAGGAACGCTACTACTCATTGATTTCACAGTCTGCCCGGAGTGGCATGTTCCAGATTCTTGGACACATTGATGCCATGAAAGGCAATTATCCCGCATTCTCCGAGATTGTGGCTGATCATGCCATTGATGAAACCTTGCAGGTTATTGCGGAGGCGGGTGTGGCGATTGAGATCAACACCTCCGGCAAAACGAAGCTAAGCGGCGGCTGGTATCCCTCTGATGCCATTTTGGAGAGAGCGAATCATTACGGCGTAAAAGTCACCTTCGGATCCGATGCGCACAAGCCTTCTCGCGTAGCGGACGAGTTGGAAGATGTTCAGGCTCGCCTGAAAGAGATCGGCTTTACGGAATGGGTTTATTTTAAACAGAAACAGATGCAGATTGTTCCTTTGTAACGACAACAGAATAACAAGCTTGAAACCCTACGATCTGCGGGACGATCCCTATCGTAGGGTTTTTCTTTTTGGTCAAAAAAAATGAACCCGCTCGCGGCGGGTTCCAACAGCATATCTATTTATCAAAAAGGGGGTCATGAGATAAGTTTACCCGCTGTCTGTTAGAGTTCAATTGCAGCTATATTTCAATTGTGTAACAAATGATTGAAGTTCGATTCAACTGATTTTGCTATTTTATTCTATGTTATTTTTGTTTGTTGGATACCTAGGTTTGCAGGCTTTTATCCTTTTGTAGTCGCACATGCTCTTCCCGATATAAAGCATAGACTTTGACGTCGAGCAGAGTGTCTTGTGTCTGACCATCCTCTTGGCTCCATCCAAATGAAGGAAGAGTGCGTTCGTACGACATCCCGCTTTTGCGAAGCACCCGTTCGGATGATACATTGGCTTCATAGCAGCGCGCTTCCACTTTTTGAAGGTTCAGCTCCGTAAAACCAAAGTGCAGCAGTCGCTGTACCGCTTCGGTTGCTACGCCCATGCCCCAGCAGGATCTGTTTAAAATATAGCCAATCTGGGCTGTGCCGCTATGCTCATTCCAGTGCTGAAAAGACGTGATGCCAATGATCTGCTCCCTGCCTTTCCAGCAGATGCCGTAATGCAGCGAATCCAGCTTCGAACTGCTGCTCCGGATCTGATTCAGGAGTCGCCGGGCACGAATTGGCGTTGGTTGGCCTCCCCTATTCACATATTGAATGACTTGCGGATCGGAAAACAGTTCCGATAATGTGTTGAAATCACTCTGACGCAAAGATCGAAGCAGCAGTCGGTCTGTCCATAACACAGGAAGTCCTTGACCCAGCATTTTTCGGGTAAGCATGGCAATCGCTCCTTTTGTCTATCGGGTTCTGGTCCGGTAAGACAAGCAAGCTCTGGGATGATCCGGCTCATGTAAAAATGGTGGATAACACGCCGTCTTGGTATTCAAACGTTAGTATGTCGATTCATTGCCATTATTTATTCCTCTGCCGAGTTCTGTTCCTGCAGTCCCCGATAGATCCCCGTACGAATCTCCCGGATGTAAAAGTCCAATGAAGGTACATTGGCTTGTTGTGCAGCCAGCACTTCACGCTCAATATCATAGGGAACCCGGACAAATTGAAGGTTGAAGGCCTTGTTTCGATCACGGCCACTCTCTCCTTCCAGGATGCAGTAAGAGGCCTGGGTCATATCGAGAGGATTACCTACGCTTCCGGCATTAAACAACATTTTCCCATTAAAATGCTGCAAGTAAGCGTTATGCACATCTCCATATCCCACGATATCTGCTTCACCAAGATCCGGATGATCTGCCGGAGCATCAAACATGGCTATCCTTTTCTCCATTTCGTCCCATGGCTGCACCCGGTGATACACACTCTGCGGCGAGGCGTGCACCAGACGAATGGTGCGCCCACTGAGTTCAAATTGGTGGCTGAAGGGAAGGCTCTTCAAGTATGCAAGCCGTTCTGCTCCCAATCGTGCAGCCTGCCAAGTAAAATTCTCATTATCCTGGTTCACCGCAACCAGCTCATCCCAATTGCCCCGGATCACGTATTCACACGTCTCTCTCACCGAATCAACCACCTGCACCGGATCCGGACCTTTGCCCACGAGGTCGCCCAGACAAAAGATACGCTCCATCCCGCGACTCCGGATATCTCTGAGTACAGCTTCCCAAGCTGTCATGTTGCCATGAATATCGGATACAATCGCAATTCGTTCCATCTGGCCAACCTCCTCGTCGAATACTTTGAAGACTTAGAAAAACTCAAAAATTAAATTCATTTTGTATAAACGCTATGTTCGTGTTCCCCTTAATTCAAAAACAGTCAATTCCGGTCTGCACAAAAAACGAATCGGCAGCTGGGTCATGCCAAAACCGCGATTCACATATACAGGCATACGTGCCTTGCCTGCATAATATAACCCCTGAATATACTTGCGTGAACCTCGAGGCGTGGTAACGGCTCCAATCCAAGGGAAACGAACCTGCCCGCCATGGCTATGACCAGATAACTGAAGTCCAAATCCGAACGGCTCCGCCATATCGGCATAATCCGGCTCGTGCATCAGCAATAGTTTCCACGTATCGTTGTCCAAACCTTCGATTGCTTCCAAAGGATTCGGCTGGCTTGTAAGAGCATCATCCAGACCTGTCACCGCGATTTGCTCGTTCCCTTGTTTAATGACAGCATGACTGTTGCGAAGCAGCGTGAAGCCGGCTTCCTTGAACATCGCTTCCACTTGTTTCTGCTGTCTGCCCCGGTAATCATGATTCCCCAATACGGCGAATTTGCCATACTTGGCCTGCATGGATGCCAGCACGGGTATACACTCCCGCATCGGTTCAGCTTCCCGTTCCACCATATCTCCGGTAAAACAGATCAGATCCGGCGTTTGCTCCTGTATGGCCTCAGCCAGCTTCTCCATTTCCTTCAAACCGGTATGAAAGCCAAGATGTGCATCGCTAAACTGTACAACACGCAGCCCCTCGAATGACTGAGGGAATCCTGGCAGTTCCAAGGGTACTTGCTTCACTTCCAGACGGCGCGGCTCCCAGAGCCATGCATATCCCCCTGTGAATAAGGCTGCACCTGCCGTCATCACAATCATCCGTAACAGGAAACTGCGCCGGGAGGGATCGTGATCCTTCTCCTCACCGGGAAAAATGGACCCTTGCTCGGATCCAGCGTCTGAGCGCCGGGGCGGTGGCCATGAGCTGCCCTTACGCGGTGTCTCTGCCATGTCTTCCCCTCCTTCTCCGCTCTACATGCATCTCTACAGTATACCATATTCTGCATGACAAGCCCGGTTCCTTCGCAATTGTAGAAAAAGAAGCCGTGATCTTCAGCAGCAAGCTGCCGAAGGTCACGACTTCTCCTAATGTTGCAGATTCCACATCTGCAAGGATTTTCACGATACTATACGCCCAACCAGCGTTTGAACATATGCTTGGTTGTTTGTTTGTTCATTTCCGCAATGGACGTTGTCAGCGGGATGCCTTTTGGACAAGAGCGCACACAGTTCTGCGAGTTACCGCAGCCCTCAATTCCCCCATCTTCCATCAGGGCTTCCAAACGATCCTCGGCGTTCATCTCTCCTGTTGGATGAGCATTGAACAGGCGAACTTGGGAAAGTGCTGCCGGGCCGATAAAGTCTGTTTTTTCATTCACGTTAGGACAAGCTTCCAGACATACACCACATGTCATGCACTTGGAGAGCTCATAAGCCCATTGACGCTTCTTCTCTGGCATCCGCGGACCTGGACCGAGGTCGTAGGTACCATCAATTGGAATCCAGGCTTTAACCCGTTTCAGTGCATTAAACATCCGGGTACGGTCAATGACCAGGTCACGAACAACCGGGAAGGTTTTCATCGGTTCGATACGAACCGGCTGTTCCAACTTATCGATCAGGGCAGCACACGCTTGACGTGGCTTACCGTTGATCACCATGGAGCATGCTCCACAGACTTCTTCGAGACAGTTCGATTCCCAGCAGACAGGGGCAATGGACTTGCCGTCTTTGTTAACCGGGTTCCGCTGAATCTCCATCAGGGCACTAATAACGTTCATGCCGGGACGGTACGGCAGTTCAAATTCTTCGTTGTACGAAGACGACTCCGGGCTGTCCTGACGGGTGATGATAAACTTGACGGTTTTGTTCGCTGTAGCTTGTTCCGCCATATCGTTGTCCCCTCCTTTGGTGACGATGATTGATTGCTATCGTTACAAGACCACAATGGTTCACACATGGTCACTCCGCCGGCAGAAGCTACTTCCGATCGCTGTTATCCCCAGATTTTTTTTATCAACCCCTGACAGGGTTAAAATCCGGGGATAAAGGCGAACGCTTCGCTTCTTCAGTATTCTTCTGCCTTCTCCGTTAAGGTGTTAACTTTTAATCTTATAAATATAAAATAAAATCCTCTTCGTGCTATATAGTAGAGGCGGACGCTTCGCTTCTTCAGGTCATTTCCGCTTCCTCCGCTATGTCGTGCTGCTGAGTCTCTTTACTGAAAGTAGCAATAATTCATTCTGGATTGCCTTGTTAACCTCAGAAGCTTCGCGAACGCTTCGCTTCTTTAGTATCTTTCGGGCTAACCTTATAGACGTTTAACTTTAAACTTATAAATTGAAATCTATCCGGCTTTACTTAATCCTTCGAATAGTCCCGGATCCGAGGTGGAATCAGGGATACATCTACAGGCTCGTACGAGATTTGCGGGCCTTCCTTCGACCAGCTGGCGATGGTCGTTTTCAGGAACTCCTCATCGTTACGCTCCGTGAATTCCGGTTTGTAGTGTGCCCCGCGGCTTTCGTTACGCAGCAGTGCACCGAGTGTCATCGCTTCAGCAAGTTCAAGCATGTTCCACAGCTGACGTGTGAAAGCTGCACCCGGGTTATTCCAGCCGGAAGTATCGTACATGTTGATTTTGCCGTAACGCTCTTTCAATTCCTTGATTTTGCCGATAGTGGCTTCCAGTTTATCGTTGTAGCGTACAACGGTCATATTCGCCGTCATCCACTCGCCAAGCTCCTTATGAATGACATAGGCATTTTCGTTACCCTGCATTTTTAGGATGCCTTCATATTTATCCGTTTGACGTTTGGTGTAGCCGTCAAATACAGAAGAATTTACATCAGCAGACGATTTTTTGAGTCCTTTGATATATTCAACTGCTTTCGGGCCAGCTACCATACCACCATAAATGGCCGATACGAGCGAGTTTGCACCCAGACGGTTTGCACCATGGTATTGATATTCACATTCACCAGCGGCGAACAGCCCTGGAATGTTCGTCATTTGATTGTAGTCCACCCACATGCCGCCCATGGAATAGTGAACTGCCGGGAAGATTTTCATCGGGATTTTACGTGGGTCATCACCCATGAACTTCTCGTAAATTTCAATGATCCCGCCGAGTTTAACATCCAGCTCCTTCGGATCCTTGTGAGACAGGTCAAGGTAGACCATGTTCTCACCGTTAACTCCAAGTCCCATATCCACACAAACGCTGAAGATTTCACGCGTTGCGATATCACGAGGAACGAGGTTACCGTAGGAAGGATACTTCTCTTCAAGGAAGTACCATGGCTTACCGTCCTTGTACGTCCAGATCCGGCCACCTTCACCACGCGCCGATTCGGACATCAGACGAAGCTTGTCATCTCCTGGAATGGCTGTTGGGTGAATCTGAATGAATTCCCCGTTGGCGTAGTTTACGCCTTGCTGGTACACCGCACTTGCTGCTGTACCTGTATTGATAACGGAGTTCGTTGTTTTACCGAAAATAATACCAGGGCCGCCGCTTGCGAGAATAACCGCTTCTGCAGGGAACGTCTGCACCTTCATCGTTTTCAGGTCCTGTGCCACAATTCCGCGACAGATCCCCTCGTCATCAATAACTGCCTGCAGGAACTCCCAGTTCTCATATTTGGTAACGAGTCCTGCTGCTTCCCAGCGACGAACCTGCTCATCCAATGCATAGAGCAATTGTTGTCCTGTCGTGGCTCCGGCAAATGCCGTACGGTGATGCTTCGTACCCCCGAAACGGCGGAAATCAAGCAAACCTTCCGGTGTCCGGTTGAACATAACGCCCATCCGGTCCATCAGGTGGATAATACCAGGTGCTGCTTCACACATCGCTTTAACGGGTGGCTGGTTCGCAAGGAAGTCGCCGCCATACACGGTATCGTCAAAGTGAACCCATGGGGAGTCGCCCTCACCCTTGGTGTTTACCGCCCCGTTAATGCCACCCTGTGCGCATACGGAGTGGGATCTTTTTACGGGAACCAATGAAAATAAATGAACATGGACTCCGGCCTCAGCCGATTTGATCGCCGCCATCAACCCCGCGAGACCTCCGCCCACAATAATTACATTAGATGATGCCATTGCTGTTCACTCCCTTATAAGTCAGCATTTATCACAAATGCTTAAATCAGAACTGTCTTAATCGTATCAAGCATCGTTGTTGCTGTTTGGAAATCAATGCTCCGGAAAGCAAACAACGAAGCGATAAACATAATAGCCACAATACCGAACAGACTCATGCACACATAAGAAGATACACGCTGCGCACACGGTCCAACGGTAATCCCCCAGCTAACCAGGAACGACCATAAGCCGTTAGCAAAGTGGTAGGAGGCTGCAACCACACTGATCAGATATAAAATAAACGTTACCGGGTTCATCACGACGTCATGAATGACACCGCCAAGTTGTTCGTGCGTTACATTACCCAATGCAACCTGCACGCGAGTCTCCCAAACGTGCCAGATTACGAAAACAAACGTAATGACACCACTGATCCGCTGCAATGTGTAGCGCCAGTTGCGTTCATTGCCGTAACGTCCGACATTAGGCTTGGCCTGGTAAGCAATGTACAGACCGTATACACCGTGATAGAACAACGGCAACCAGATGAGAACCGTTTCCAAAACAATAACGAGAGGCAGACTGTTCAGGAAGGCAACAGCACCGTCAAAGCCTTCTTTGCCGCCTTCAACTGCCGAGAAGTTCGTCACCAGGTGCTCAAGAAAAAACAAACTGAGCGGGATGACGCCAAGCAAGGAGTGCAGCTTTCTGGAGTAAAACCCTTTCATAAAATGTCGTTCCCCTTTCGCTAAATACAACGTTTTCATAAAATATTTCGCTTATCATGACACAAACCTTTCCCATGGAAAGGTTCGACAAATTGTTCCGTTTTCATCAGGTGTGAACAACTTGTGTCACAATTCATGTTACTCCTTTTTTTCTTATAATGGAATTGCAATATAATTATTAAATGTTATAACCTATAGGTATAAGAACTGAAACATCGGACAGGCAGGCATATCGCATTGAAAACGATTTATCAAGGACAACAATCACACCCCATGGAAAAGAGGTTAGTGTTTATGTTCGAGGATTTAAATGCATTTGCGGCAGTCGTGGAGCAATCGAGTCTGAATCGTGCATCCAAATTGCTGAATCTGTCTCAGCCTGCCCTCTCGCGCAAAATTGCGAAACTGGAGGATGAACTGGGGGTATCGCTTTTTCACCGCCGAGGCAAACGCCTTGAATTAACCAGTGTCGGCCAACTTGCCTACACCTTCGCCGTGGAACAAAAGCAGCAGCAGCAGAAGTTTCTGACCATGCTTGCCCAGTATAAGGACGAGGAGCAGAGTGCCATTACGCTTGGAGCGTCCCTGACTACACTTCAGACCACACTCCCCCCTTTGGTCAATGCTTTCATGGAGAAGCATCCCAATGCCGAGATCAAGCTCGTGACTGGGAAAACACATGAGATTGTTTCCTTCGTCCGGGACAAAAAGGCGGACGTTGGCATTGTTGCCTCTTCCATTAATGAAGCCGGGTTGAACTGTGTACCTCTCTTCGATGATCACCTGGAGCTGGTTGTACCGCTTACGCACCCTTTGTCCGGCAAAGAGGCCGGGATGGAGCACTTGCAGGATCTGCCTATGATTACCTTTTCCAAAGGCACTTGGTATCGTAAGCTGACAGATGATCTGTTTCAGCGCTGTGCCGTCATGCCGGATATTCGCATGGAGATTGATTCGTTTGAAGCCATCGTCCGCCTCCTGCCCACCTGCAAGGCTGCTGCGCTGCTGCCCAAGTCCTATCTCCGTCCCCAGCTGCTTGCTGACAATGATCTGGTTTCCGTGTATCTGCCCCAGCTGCAGCAGACTCGACGGACCACCTGCATGATCTACGGGGAAAAGGAAGATCTCAGCGAGACGTCCAGACAGTGGGTCAAAGAAACCGCAGCGCTCTTTACAGCAAAGGCGCCGCTGCCCTCCAGGAGGACTACGACGCCTTAATAGATCGATATGAACTTTATCTGCACCTGCTCTTGCCTGAACGCCAGGATCGGATCAACCCTCCTGGCTGATTATCTCTTGTTCGAACCGGTCGATATCATCGTTCATTCCGATAATGACCATGATGTCTCCCATCTGGAGAGAGTCCAGTGCAGTCGGTGCGATAATGACTCCTGTCTCCTTCTGCAGGGCCACAATACTGCAGCCGTAGCGTACACGCGCATTCAGGCTGGACAGCGTTGTATTATGCAGACATGCCGGAACTTTCATTTCCACAATGCTGTAATCATTGGAAAGTTCAATGTAGTCCAGCAGATTCGGGGTGACGAGCTGATGGGCTACCCGAATGCCCATGTCCCGTTCCGGATAAACAACGCGATCAATGCCCAGCTTATCCAGAGCTCGCCCATGCAAGACGGATATTGCCTTGGCAACGACCGTTTTCACGCCCAGTTCCTTTAACAGGATTGCGGTAAGAATGCTGGTCTGAATATCGTCACCGATGGCTACAATGCCGCAGTCGAAATTACGGATTCCCAGTGAGCGCAGCACTTCCTCATCCGTAGCATCCGCCACAACCGCGTGAGTGACCAGTTCGCTCATGTCTTCAACGACCTCTTCATTTTTATCGATGCCAAGCACCTCGTAGCCAAGTTCCATTAATTCCTGTGCCAGACTCGAGCCGAAGCGCCCCAGCCCAATCACCGCAAACTGCTGTCTTTTCATTGTTCTTCACGAACCCCTATCCAATAATCATTTTTCCTTCAGGATACTTATACAGTTCCTTACCCTTTTTCTGTCCAAGTGCATACGCCAGCGTAATCGGTCCAAGCCGGCCTGCGAACATCATAAAACAGATCATGAGCTTTCCGAATGTGGTCAGCTTCAGCGTCAATCCCATTGATAATCCGACGGTAGAAAAGGCCGATGTCGTTTCAAATAAAATCATGAGAAAACCGCTATCTTCCGTCATGGTGAGAAGCATGGTAACGGCAATGATGAGCAGCAGCGCAAGAAGCGTAACTGTCAGTGCCTTGAAAATACGTTCCTGTTGCAGCCGATATCTGAAAAAAACAATATCCTCTCTGCCGCGCATCATCGCGATGACAGCTCCGACCATGATCATAAACGTTGTCGTTTTGATCCCGCCTCCGGTGGAACCTGGAGAAGCCCCGATAAACATTAAAATAATAATGAAAAACTGCGTTGCCTGTCTGAGTCCGGCAATATCCAGGGTATTAGCTCCTGCCGTTCGCGGGGTTACCGACTGAAAGAACGAACCGAGAATTTTGCCTCCCCAGTTCAAGCTGCCCAATGTCTGTGGATTGCTGTATTCAAACACAAAAATGACCAGCGCACCGAAGCCAATCAGCAAGCCTGTGGTTAGCAGCACCACCTTGGAATGAAGCGAAAGTTTTCGGGTTTTACGATAATCCACCAGATCGGATAAAACGACAAAGCCAATGCCTCCAGCCACAATCAAAAACATCGCCGTAAAATTCACAAGTGGATCATAAACATACCCGGTCAGACTGCGGAAGTCGCCAAACATATCAAACCCTGCATTATTGAACATCGAGATGGAATGCCAGTATCCGTAATAAATCGCCTTTCCGACAGGCATGTCGAATGACCAGCGGATTGCAAATAGCGTGCCGCAAACGGCTTCCAAAATGAGCGAGTAGGCCACGACCTTGCGGATAAGCCGCACAATGCCTTCCATCGTGTTCTGGTTCATCGCTTCCTGCAAGATCAACCGCTCCCGCAGGGAGATCCGCCGCTTAAACGCAATGGCCACCAGCGTGGACATGGTCATGAAGCCAAGACCACCGATTTGAATCAGAACAGCAATAATCACCTGACCTAGTACAGTAAAGTGAGTACCCGTGTCCACAACAACCAAACCGGTAACACAGACCGCCGATGTAGCCGTGAATAATGCATCAATAAAGGGAAGACTATCCCCGCTCCGGCTGGAAACCGGAAGCATGAGCAGCAATGTTCCGAGCAGGATAATTCCCGCAAATCCCAGGACAAGAATACGTGGGGGCGATAGCTGCACCCATTGATTATTCAGTTTCACTTGTGTATCATCCACCTCTGCCAAAAAGAAAATGACCCCACATTGTGGAGCCTTTCTCCGAATCACTTATCCTTGGCACAGGGCCAAAAAACTAAATCTTGGATAAGCTCCGATCGGAGCATATAAACATGAATGATTGTAGTCATAACCACATATGCATTAAGGTTGGAATCCTCTTATTCGTTCCCTTGCAAGGCTAAAGACATGCAAATATTGCACATTTGTTTCAAAATTATAAGCGCTGCGGCTGTTGCAGACAAAACGATTTTTGTGTAAATAGGATCGAATTCCGGCAAAAAGGGAAAAACTCAGATATATCAATGAATAGATCAGATTCATTCGATCATTTTCATTCATTTTCAGGGATTTGCACGTCTTTTCGTTTCATCATTGGCATTCAGGGTTCGGCCTGTGCTATCTTTACTTTAATATCCAAATTAATAAAGGAGGAACACTATTACATGAACCCCTTAGGGCAGCCTTTGGTACTCAAAGCTAACTTCAAGCGTTTAGGGTTGCTGGCGGCGATTGGCCTGATTTTGTTTTTTGTCTTTCAGATCTTCCCTGCTACTTCATCACAAACCACGGATATTCCGTCTACATCTTTTATAAGCAAGGAACAGGCAACCCAATCCGCACGATCATTCGCAGCCTCCATGGCCGATTACACCCTTCCTTCGGATAACGGCAAGACACTGGTCACCTATCAGACCCATTCCGATATCTATGGATACATGGCCAAAACCAAACAGCTTGATTCGTATAATCAAAAATGGGAAGCAGCCTATCCCTACGATGTGTTTCGCGTTCGTTTGCCTGATGAGGACAACGGCGGTTATTTGAATGTGGACGTACATATGAGAACTGGCAAAGTCGTTGGTTTCAAACGAGAACTACCTTCTTCCCTGTATGCTTCCGCTGAGGCTGAGCAGGACAAGAACAAACGCAATGCCACGATTCAGCTCGCCGAGGGCAATCTCCCATTGGACGAAAAGGAGCAGCTGGCATCCGGAATTTTTGCCGAATTCGGCTATGACGCCCCCAAGCTTCAGCTGGATACCCGCGAAGGTGAAGGTGGATTAACCTATACGGATGCGGATAAGCAGATCGGTGAATCGAAGCTGGAACTGAATTTTACCTTTGAAAACGGAGCGGTTCGCTCCTTCGAATCAGTCTTCTCGGTTCCAGACGAGCATATCAACTATGTAAAGGATCAAACTCGCCAGGCCAACTGGATGACTTATGGAGGTTATGCTTTCCTGACCTTCGTGCTTGGTGTGCTGGCGATTATCTACAGCATTCTCACCCGGGCACATACATCATTTAAACGCGGGATTATTCTGTCCCTTGTGTACTTCGCCGCATCTGTTATTGGTACACTAAACATGATTCCACTGTTTCAGGCACAAGGCCTGTCCAGCTTCATGCTGGCCTTCCTGATGCTCATGCAGACAGGGATCACTCTGGTCATGAGTGCCACGATCTACCTCTCACTCGTTGCAGGAGACGGCATGTGGCGCAAAATCGGACTAAATCCTTGGCCACGTGCAAAAGAGCCCGGATACGGTAAATATGTCCTTCACAGCATGTATGCAGGGTACCTGTGGGCGTTCATTTTGCTTGGCGTTCAATCCATCCTTTTCTTCATTCTGGAACGCAGCATAGGAAGCTGGTCTACCACTTCGGCAGACCAATCGACTTACAATATGTCCTACGCATGGATATTTCCGATCATGGCCTGGATGGCCGGCATTGGAGAGGAAACGGTGTACCGGCTGTTCGGCATTCGCATGATGCAGAAAATCGTGCGCAATATCTTTATCGCCTGTCTGATTCCAACGTTGATCTGGGCACTTGGACATACACTTTATCCAATCTACCCGGTCATTACACGTCCAATAGAGCTCATGGTCATTGGTTTGCTGTTCAGTCTGGTCATGCTGCGTCACGGCTTTATCGCCGTTTTATTCAGCCATGTCATCTTCGACAGCCTGCTGATGGGACTCAGCCTGATCTTTATGGGTGACGCCCTGAATATCTCTGCAGGCATCTTCTGGATTGTGCTTCCAGCCATCGTTGGTTATGTAATTTACAAATGGAATCCGCAAAAAAAAGAGAAGCCGTATGTTACGACTCCTCATCCCGAAGGGCTGCAATAATTTGATTAGCTAGTTTATCACCGATAGATAGAGGCCGGAAGTCTTCGACGCTGGCCTCTTTTATTTTGCGTAAAGAACCAAAATGCTTCAGCAGCAGTTTACGACGCTTCTCCCCGATGCCAGGAATGGAATCCAGACGTGAAGTGACCATGGACTTGCCGCGCTGCTCCCGGTGGAACGAGATGGCAAAACGGTGAACCTCTTCCTGAATACGTTGAAGCAAGTAAAACTCCTGGCTGTCCCGCGGCAGTGAAATAACTTCCGGCGGATTGCCAATCATGAGCTGAGAAGTTTTGTGTTTGGCGTCTTTCACCAGACCACACACGGGAATAAACAAACCCAGTTCATTCTCCAATATATCCACAGCAGCCGAAATCTGCCCTTTTCCGCCATCCACAACGATCAGGTCAGGCTGAGGCAAGTTTTCCTTTAATACCCGCTCATAACGTCTGCGGATGACTTCACGCATCGTTTCGTAATCATCGGGTCCTTCTACTGAACGAACCTTGTATTTACGGTATTCTTTCTTGTCCGGCTTGCCATCGGTAAATACAATCATCGCCGACACCGGGTTGGTTCCCTGAATGTTGGAGTTATCAAACGCCTCGATTCGGCGCAGTTGATCCAGACCGATCCAGCGGCCAAGACCCTCGGATGCTTTGGATGTACGTTCCTCGTTACGCTCAATCAGACGGAATTTCTCTTCCAAGGCCACACGTGCGTTATCCACAGCCATGGTGATCATTTGGCGTTTCAACCCGCGCTGCGGGATGTGAACCTTGATCTCCAGCCATTCCTGCAGAGCCGCCGCAGCCTGGAACGGGTCTTCCAATCCAGGGCGGTTCGTATCCACAGCCGCATCCTCCTGTTGATCGGACAGATCCTGAGCCATTGTTGTTTCTGCTTCATCCTCGTCCGAAGCATGGTTTTCCCCATAAGCTGCACGGGATTCCGCAACTTGTGGTTCAGCAGACACATCATCTAATGCTGATGACAATGGATCCGATTCCGAGGTTACAGCCGCTGGCACATCCGCAGCCATTACTTCCGTGTTATCCACCGAGTCTTCAGTGACCAGTTCTTTCGGAACTTCAGGCAGCAAGATTTCCTGCGGCAGTGCAGGATTATCGCTATAATACTGCGTCACGTAGGACATAAAGTCACTGTACGCTTCGCCATAAAACGGAAACGTCGATACATGACGCTCGATCATTTTCCCCTGACGCATATATAGAATCTGGACGCACATCCAGCCCTTATCAATGGCGAACCCAAACACATCGCGGTCTCTGGCGTCCGCCATCGTAATTTTCTGTTTTTCCATCATGGCGTCAATCGCTATGACCTGGTCCCGCAGTTCCTTGGCACGTTCGAAATACAGATCCTCTGCGGCTTCCTGCATTTTGCGCTGCAGATCCTTCTTGATTTCTTCGTGACCTCCGCTCAGGAATGAACCGATTTCTTGGGAAATCTGGTCATATTGCTCCTTGCCTACTTCCTTCACACAGGGAGCAAGACATTGTCCCATGTGGTAATACAGGCAGACTTCCTTCGGCATTACGCCGCATTTGCGCAGCGGATACATGCGGTCGAGCAGCTTTTTCGTTTGGTGTGCCGCGTACGAGTTTGGATAGGGTCCAAAGTACTTGGCTTTATCTTTCAGCACACGCCGGGTCACTTCGAGCCGGGGATGCTTTTCATTCGTAATTTTAAGATAAGGAAAGGTTTTGTCATCCTTGAGCAAGACGTTATAACGCGGCATGTGTTTTTTGATCAGGTTACACTCCAGGATGAGTGCTTCCATATTGCTGCCGGTTACAATGTATTCGAAATCGCGGATTTCGGATACGAGACGCTGCGTTTTTCCGTTATGACTACCTATAAAATAAGAGCGTACACGGTTTTTCAGCACTTTGGCCTTACCTACATAGATAATGGTACCTTCGCTGTTTTTCATCAAATAACAGCCAGGCATATCAGGCAGCAGTGCCAGCTTGTGCCGTATCTGCTCCAGGGCCTGCTCCTGTTCTTGCAGAACATTAATGAATTCATCCATAATTCGGTGGGTCCTCCCTTCCGAAAAAAGTATAATCAACGGTTACACTAGACCATTCCGATTACAGTACCGTTCTACGATCGCCGTTATCCCCAGATTTCTTTGATCCCACTTGCATGGGGAAATCCGGTGATAAATGCGAGCGCTCCGCTTCTTCGAATCGGTTCTGCACTCTACATTATAAGTGTAAAATAATGATTACTTTTATATTGTCCTATAAAAAGATATTCGACGCAAAACGCCCCCGGCGCATAAACCGGAGGCGTATCTGTTAGCCTAGTGAATTATTGGTGTTTCTCGATGATTCCTTTGAGTGCTTCTTTCGAGTTCAATCCAACCACTTTATCAACCGGTTGGCCGTCTTTGAAGAAGATCAATGTCGGAATGCTCATTACGCCGAAGCGGGAAGCGGATTCCGGATTTTCGTCAACGTTGACTTTGGCAATTTTCACTGCATCGCCAACTTCGGTGGACAGCTCTTCCAGGATTGGAGCGAGCATTTTGCAAGGACCGCACCAAGGCGCCCAGAAATCAACAAGAACCGTTCCTTCTCCTTCGACTTCAGCGTTAAAGGATTGATCGGATACGTTAACAATAGCCATGAAATTGTCCTCCTTATATATACTTACGGTTTATTTTAACCTGTAACGTCGTGAACGACACTTCCAGTATAACACAGGTCATCTAAACTTGTGAAATGAACGTGCAATGTTCATCTCTCCACCATCAAATCTTCACAATTGGTCATCTTGACACGATTGCTGCAAAATCTTTACAAACGCTTTCTTTTCCAAGTATACTAAAATTACTCCGGGCTTCAGCTCCCTGGAAGGGCAAGCTGTTGATCCACATAAGGAGGCAATACCATGGACGCAAATGTGCGGATCAGCGACCCGCGTGAACATGTGAACGAGGAGCCCCGTAACGATCTATTCGATCTGATTGCGGGTGTTGCCGGCATGGGTGGCCTGATGACAGTTATCTTCTTCGGCATGGTCATCTTCAAATTCCTGACCGAATAGGATGTCAGGCCCGCGCAGGACCAAAAAAGCCCGGTTTCCGCGACTACCGCGAAAAACCAGGCTTTTTTGTGGACTACTTACCGTATGAATATAAAAATTATCGCTTGCCTCGCTGATTCTCTCCGCGAACAGAAACGACGTCAACAAACGGACGAATGCGATCCATCAGACGCTGCCCCTTGTTCATTTCCTCGCCATCCCTGCTCGTAAAGCTGAGATGCTTCTCCAGCCCATCCAGATTGTAGTTGGACGTGTAGAACGTCGGTTTCCGATTCATGCGGTAGTTCAAAATGGAACCCATCACATGATCTCGAACCCAAGGATTCAGATTCTCTGCGCCAATATCATCGAAGATGAGCAGGTCACAGCTTTTGAGTATATCTGTCGTTTCCTTCAGCTTCTGCCCATCCGTGATCATGGATTTCAGATCCTCCACAAAGTCAGGCATGTAGATAATGACCCCTGTGTATCCCGCAACGGCTAATTCGTGTAACAAATAGCACATCAGAAACGTCTTGCCTGTTCCAAATGATCCCTCAAGAAACAGTCCTTGCGGAGATAATCCGTTCTCCTTCGTATCATTGATATAACGCAGAACCTGGTTTACCGCCGGAGCCCGCATCCGATCCTTGCCCATAATTTCCACATCGTTATATCCTGCACTAAGCGCACGCTCGTCCACATAGAAGCTGCGGATTCTCTTCTTGATCACATGCTCATTTTGCCTGGCAATATGTTTGGAACACGGAGCTTTTTTATCTATAATTTCGGGTTTACCGTTAAAATGCTCTACTTCCAGTTTGCAAAAGTGACCCTGGAAATCGTTAGGACAGTTATCCAGTCCCGGACAATTCGCACAGTTTTTCGAATCTCGGGCATACTGATACAGCTTGCTCAGATCGGTCATGAGCTGCGCATCTTTCAGTTCCGGGTGACCTGCTCGGAATTCGCGTACGTACGGATCATCCATCAGCTCCGCCGCAATTCGCCGCGACTGCTCACGAAAGGAAGGATTAAGCTGCTGAAGCAGTCCTCCCAAGGATTCCATGGCTTCAAGCCCCCTTAATGTATTCAATATAGAATGAACCACCTGAATTTTACCAATAACCATGATGACGGCAAAGGTTCCTTCGATCGATTGCAATTCTATTGTTCATTCTATAGAAACTCGGGGCATAACTCAACATGTTCCGTCTGGAAAAAACGATCTCCTTCGTAACACATCGTATCGCGAATGGTGTGGATGACAGTACCTGCCTGCTCTCAGGGTGTTTCCTTTAATGAGGGAGCCCTACCGTAACAATCTCGCAAGGTCCTGCCGGGATGGACCATTGTTTGCCGCTGAATAGATTAGTAGAAACATTTGAAGAGGATACGAGTTTCTCCCCCTTCTCCTCCAAAATATTGCTCTTGTATGCTTCTTCATTCGTATCCAATTCGGTCGCAGCCAAACTCAGCAGCGATGTGTCCGGCTTCATATTATACCAGCGCATCATCAGATCACCTGATTCCTCATTCACTTTCAGTGAGGAGAATGCCATACCTTCCCCTTGCCATGCAAATGGCGTATGCGTTGATGACAGCGTACCTGAGTGAACATCCGTTTGAACCAGCGTCCATGGAACCTGGAACTGGTAAGCCTCGATGTATGCATCTGATGATGCACCGCTTCCATCATGCGGAATGATCTCCATCTGGAACGCATGCTCCCCCAGACATTGTGCTTCCGGTGTCGGGAACAATCCCCAGTCCCCGAGCTCCCCTACGGCACGGAGCAGCGTTACGGCGATCGTATTGCGCCCATCCTGAAGAACTTCATATTCATTCAGTCCCAGATTGGCTACGACCAGTCCAGCCTGTTCTTCACTCACATCCACAAAGCTTTGCTGATGCTGTGTATTGCTTGGATTTTGCCACTCCGGTGCGGGTACATTATCACGAGTAGCAATCTCAAACATGGAATCCACATGGTGAACCGCAGTCGCCAGATCGGTTGGGAACAGGGCACGTACACGGTGATCCTTCGCCTGATTGTTGAACGTGGTTTGCACATGAACTCCTTTTCCGCTGCGGCTTAACGACAGAATCGTACGAATACGCAGTGTGGTAGTCTGTTTGGAACGCTGTGCCTTGCGATACGGGTAATAGATGAGCTCACGCTGTTCACGATCCAGCACCTCATCCGCCGAAGCTGGAATTTCCCAATCATGTATGATTTCGTAGGAGACACGGTACGGCGTATCCTCTATGATCTGTATGCCGGCAGTTAATTCTTTCGTAGTCAAGGCAACTTCATTCTCCGGCTGCTTGAACATATACTCGTTACCGATATCCCCAACATTTTCGTATACGCCAAGGTCTTGGTACGTACGTCCTGTACGTTTATCCTTCAGTGTAAAGGAGCCATTGTCTGCGATTGTAACGGCAACATATTCATTCTCCAGGCTACGTTCACCACTGCGCAGTGCAGTCCCATTCGAGACAGAATCATCCTGAGCTTCACTGCGAATCCAAGCATATGCCTTCAATCCAAGCGCTGGCACGTTCTCAGCTTCAAATGTAATTCTGACCCGGCGGCAGCTGTACGGCTGACGGAATCGGTCATCCGGCAGATCATAACCGAACTGCAGGCCCAGATCTTCAACTGTACACGGAACGTGCGCACCCTTTTCATCAACGAGGATACGACCCGACAGGTCTACGTTGTTCATTTGGGCAGCCATACCCTCTAATGAAATTCCATCACGGAAGTAGATACGAGCTGCATCCAGTTCGATCTGAACAACGCCGCTGCGCTCCCAGCCTGTCGTATTAAACGTGATCAGCGGCCGAGCATCTTCACCGTAACTGGCAAAGATTGAGGTATCCACCGAAGCAGCAATCTGACTTGTGCTCTCTTCAATCATGGCTTCAGCAACGTGACGGCTCTTCTCGAATCGAGTGACCATCTCGCGGTGAACCTCATCTACACTGCAGCCGCAGATGCTATCATGGGGATGGTTCTGCATCAGCGTTTTCCAGGCATATGTCAGCTGGTCATGCGGATAAGCATGCCCAAGAAGATGGGCGTAGGACGCCAGTGGCTCAGCCACCTTTTCCAGCATGGCTTGACCAAGCTGGTTCATCTGTTTCAGATAAACCCGTGCCGAAGCCGTGTTCACCAATGTACCCCAGCCATCGGTACGCTGGCTGCGCAGCTCTCCTTTTACCGTGGACAGCTCATGTTCCGATGATTCTTTCAGGGCCGTCAGATAATCCGGAAAGTTGGAGTGAACGAATTCAATGTTGGGATGTAATTGCTCGGCCATTCGGATCGCCTCAGGCAGATCCCGCTGAATAGGCTGGTGATCACAACCGTTCATATACAGCAGCTCATTGGTCGAGGCATATTTCTCGGCATCTGCCAGTTTGGTTTCCCAGAACTTGCGAGCTGAAGCCTCATCTACCGGAATTTCATTACCATTGGAGTACCAGTTGGCAAACAGCACCCCCAGCACTTTCGATCCATCCGGCCCTTCCCACATGAGCTCCGAGAAGCTGGATTCGTATCCTGCATCCGATACGGTATTATTGAAGCCTGTAGGCTTCACGCCTCTTCCAAAAAAGACGTTATCGATGCCAGATTGCAGCATAAGCTGCGGCGTCTGTCCAACCAGCCCGAACGTATCAGGAAAATAACCGATCTTGGAGGGCGTGCCGTAACGCTTCGCATCCCGATGTCCAACCTGCATATTGCGTACATTGGCTTCACCACTGGTAAGGAACGCATCCTGCAAAATATACCATGGCCCAATCACGATCCGGCCATTACGGATATGCTTCTCCAGCCGCTCCTTCTGCTCCGGACGGACCTGAAGATAATCGTCGATAATGATCGTTTGTCCATCCAGATAAAAGCTTTTGTAGTCTGCTCCCTCATCGAGCTCATCCAGCAGTGAATCCACCAGTTGAACGAGCCGCATATGGTGCTTCTCATAGGGCAGGTACCATTCCCGATCCCAGTGAGTGTGCGAAATGATATGGGCTCTTTTGGTTTTTGGTTTATCCTTTTGTTCCGTCATGCGTTAGCCCACCTCTCCATTTTGTTGTACAATCTCAACTTCTTCCGGGCGATACACCGTATGCAGCTTTCCTGCAGCATCTGTGGCAAACAGCACGGACCGATTTTTCTCCAATTTGAATTCATAGGATACGCCAGTGCGAGTATCTCTGACTTGAACCTTGTGATGGAGTGAAGACTCTGACACAAATACATATAGATTTCCTTTTGGAAAACTGAGCTTCCGGCCATAGATTCCTGCGATTTCTCCTCCAGATACCCATTCCAACTCCTGATAGATGCCAGCCGTTTCGGCCGCATAACGATACAGGTCCGCCAGCGGCTCATCCCGTCCGTTAAGCTCGAGTGGCAGCGGGGTCCACATGATTTTTCCTTTCCCCCATGGCAGAACAGTCACTTCATCTGGAGTGTCATGATCTTGATGAAGCAGCGTCTCTTTAGCCACCTCAGCAATACGACGCCGGCCATATGTTACCCGGTGATTCACCCCATTGATATTCAGCAGTTCTTCACGCTGCACATTACCCAAACTGCGTTTACCCACAATGTGATCGGCCCGGTCACTGGCCTTCCAGTACGCGTCCAGTCCCAGTGGTCCAGTGATCAGCAGACATGCGCCTTCCTTCTCCGTGAATGCAAGCAGCTGAAGCAATGCATCATTATCCATATTGTGTGGACTCGGCACGATAATCAGCTTGGGCGGCTGCTGCTCCAATGCTTCCAAATGATATTCGGATACGGCACGGAATGGCAGTTTCAGATCATAGGACATCACACGCGTAAGCTTGGTTGTTGCATCATACGCAAGGGAACGGTTGGAGAAGTCATTGGAATACGGGAACACGACCGCAATCTCCTCCAGCTCACGATCCTCGAAGAGATCACGCACCTTCTGCATGAAGCGGCCAAAGTCATAGGATACATCCGCTTCAGGCTTCTCTGTACCATCTGCACGGAGGGCTCCAATATGAGATTCATTGGCATTATCCATATAGAAGTTGGTATTCCAGATCCATTGCACTGCTCCGGCACCACCTGTGGAGAATGCATAGGCATACTTCCGTTCAAGAATGCTGCGAAGCTCTTCTTCCGTGCGCTTGGCACGTCCATCCGGGGTCTCCACATACATGATGCCCGTCTCTTGAATTAAATTCGGTTTATGCGGAGTTTTGGTGAAAATGCCGTCCCAGATCAGATCATCGTTCAACCACCAGGAATGCACGGTGGTATAATCCACCTCACGTTCATAGAAAAACGGTGAAGGACGCTGTGCACCCAGAGCTTCGTCCTGCCCTACAGTAACGAGATGATTCGGCACCAAATCCTTGATCGTACCTACGAGCTCTCTTGCCCAAACATTGTGCATCTCCATGGAGAAGAGACAATAATCGAGCCAGCGGGTTCCTTTTTTCGCCTTATGCATGTCCTGTACATCAAAGTTAATCTCTTCCGGTTCCGGAATGACCGCTGCTGCAAAGTTCGGAAGCTGCTTCGGCGACATGTTCCATGCTTCCTGCAGCGCTTCAATGGTTTCATGACGCTGCTCAAGCCATTTCACAAAAGCCTGCTGTTCGTGTGAATCCCGGGCTGAGCGCGGGCCAGCCGAGAAGATGCGTACCGGATCAAACATCGATGGCTCGTTAATCAGATCCCAATCCACATGGGTGGTGTGTGTATGCCGGCTGACGATACTGCGAATAAAACGCTTCTGTGCCTCGACACTTTGCGGATCCAGATACGGATTCGTTCCTTCCCACGTTTCAGGTGTAAAGGAAAAGAATGTGAACGTGACCTGCAGGCCGTGGCGCTTCGCCGTTAACAGGAAGGCATCAATCGCGCGAAGCACATCCTCTGCCATGTGTCCGTCCACCTGCATCATATTGCGATATGCCGTCCAGATTCCGGTCCGAATCCAGTTAATGCCCGCTTTCGCCATCTGTGCCATGTCCCGATCCCATACGTCGGCATTCGGCAGAAACAGAAATTTCCGGGCTACGTCGGAGGTCATGTACGTCATGCCCACAACAGGGAGAGGTCGTCCTTCTTTTACAAAGTAGTCTCTGCTGCGGGTGATGACTTCACCTTCTGTAAGCAATGCGTCATCCTGGCCCCAGAAGCCTTGGCGCAAGACCCGAACTTCACCGTCAGGTGCTTGCGCACGACATACGATTCGGTACAGCCCGCTTTCTACTGGAACCGGAAGAGGGAGGCGTACAAACTGCTGTTCTCCGGTAAGCTCCATCTGCAGCTTATGGCTCCATACCTTCTCAGCTGTGCCTGCCCGATCCTCCCGTTCAACAGTCAGATCAAACGTCCACAACTCGGAAGACGTACGTCTGTCACCCGCGCGCTGTAAAATCTGTCCCTGAAGGGTAAGGACAGCCCGTTCACCTGGTTCATACGTGGCGTAGTTAGGCTTGAGCGACAATTCAGTTACCCCTTTGGCACAGAATTGTGCCCACTTTACAATCTCATTAGCACCGTTCTGCTCCCAGAATGAAGCGGTCAGCGGCAGATTCACAAACATCCAGCGTGAACCAGCAAATGTACTGCGGGAATTCTCCCATAGTACAACCGGAGCGGCAATGCTGCGTTCATCCTTACTCACTCCGCAAAGTAACGGATAGATCTGCGTGCTCATCGGTCCTGCCGAACCCATCTGGTGAGGCAGATCACTGGACTTGGTGGTATGCGGGACCAAATTCGAAGTATCTGCAATCTCAAACAAGCCCTCTTTGCCTGCAAGCAGTGAAATTTGTTCAGAGGAAGTGTACGTTTGGATATTTGCTGAAGATACGTTCAGTGCCTCATGAATATAAAGCTCCTGATGATACGCCGTCTGCTCTGACTCCACAACCAAAGCTCCATCCTGGTCCCGGACAGGGCGCTTAAATGGTGCTCCACCCACACTGATCAAGCTTCCTCCCTGATGCAGATAGGCTGCAATTTCCGTCCAGGCCGATTTGGGAAAGTAGGGTGCATGCAGGTTTACCAGACAGCCCTCGCCTGCTGATGCTCTCAACACATCAGCCAGTTCGCGTGCGCTAACAATGATGACTTCATTAGACCCTTGCCAAGTATCCAGAGCCTCACGGGATGGCCGCTGGCCTTCTGCCGGAAAATCAGGATCAGCGAAGATAATCAGCTTATTGTCCTTCACATGTGTACTCATAACAGGCCATCCTTCATGGATTTATAGACCAACTGGGAGAACAGGCTGTTGGACCATGCAAACCATTTTCTCGTAAAAATGGTTGGGTCATCTGCATGGAAACCTTCATGCATATAACCTGTATCCGCATCTGTCGCTTCCAGCATACGAATGATCTCCAGCTTCTCCTCGGCAGATTGTGCCGTCAGTCCCTGCATGGATAGACCCATATGCCAGATGTAATCCGGTGGTGTGTGCGGGCTGCCGATCCCTTTGGCAACCTTGCCCTCATAATAAAACGGGTTCTCTTTGCTCAGGGCGAATCGGCGGGTATTTTGATAGATTGGATCATCCGCTGTGACGTAGCCGAGATACGGAATGGACATCAGCCCCGGTGTACCGGCATCATCCATGAGACAGTAATTGCCGTAGCCATCCGTCTCGTACGCGTAGATGGGACCAAATTCCGGATGACGATAAATGCCGTACAGCTGAATGCCGTGATCCACGTCCTGCTCCAGATCCTTAAGCTCCTGCAGCAGCGCCATATCCCGGAACACCCACTCGGCAAACTCCTGCATCTGGCGCAAAGCTACGACTGCAAACATGTTGCCTGGGATATTGTAGTGAAAATCGCACGCATCGTCGCTGGAACGGAAGCCAGACCAGATCATGCCTGTATAATTGACCGGCATACCCTTCCCATGATTCCGTAGAGAATCTGTAGGAATGCCGTTATTGCGCGTAAAGCGATATGGTGATTGCTCCATGTGATGCTGTTCCACCTTGAACAAATCCACGATTTTGCGCATGGCTGCTTTGAAGCTGGAATCGAAAATGTCGGTTAGCTCCGTTTCCTTCCAATATAGATAGGCCAGTCTCACAACAAAGCACAGCGAATCAATCTCGAATTTGCGTTCCCATACCCATGGCGACATGTCGGTCTCGTCCGTTGTGTTCCAGTGCCAGTCATTGGCCGTCTCATTGAAGGCATTAGCATACGGATCAATATGAACATACTGGATGTGGCGCTTGATCAGGCCGCCAATGATTCGCTGCAGGTCCTCATCTTCCTTCGCAAACGGAATGTAGTGCACCACCTGCTCCACGGAGTCACGCAGCCACGAGGCTGGGATGTCTCCGGTGATAACAAAAGTCGTACCATCGTCCATCAGTTTCGTTGTCGTTTCGATTGTATTGGGAAAACAATTTTTGAATAATTGAAGCAGCTTCGGTCGATGAGCCAGCTTCTCTTCCGCCTCTTCGAGCACGGCCTGAATGGATTGCGGCACAGCAACGGGCGGCATTGGTATTTTGGGTAATCTGAATTGTTCCATGGATGAGTGCAACTCCTTAAACGTATTGAATGGTGTAGCTAGATAAGATGAACCCGTGAACTGTTACACATGGCCACTACGATTGCAGTACCATCTTCCGATCGCTGTTATCCCCGGATTTTTTTGGATTCCCTTCTTCAAAGGGAAAAATCCAGTGATAAACGCGAGCGCTCTGCTTCTCCAGACTGGTTCTGCACTCTGCGTTATGGTGTAAATGTTTAAGTTCATCTTGCATAGCTCTGAGATCTTTCAAAAAGGTTTACCGCAGCAGCACGGTTTTAATTTCGTAAGGGGCGAAGGTCAATGTAATCTGACCATTCGTCATATCCAAAGGCTCACCCGGTTCTTCCAACGCGTTGGAGAGATAAGACTGCTCGAAGGCATGTGGCCATTGCAAGGTTACACGTTCACGTTTACCTGAAGATTCATAGAAACGAAGTACCGTGCCGTGTCCATCCTCTGCCATTTTAACCGTATCCAAAATGACATGTTCGCTATCCAAATCAATCCATGCTCCGGTTGCCGGGCGTGCAGGTGAGGCAGTTGCAGTTGAGTCAACTTCAATCCCTGTGCTCTGCAGTACCTGCTGTACCGTCACCTCGTGATTCAGCTCTGCAGCATGACGTACCGTATGCGCAGTACGCCAATCCCCTTCGTGCGGATACAGGGCATACGTGAATTCGTGTTCTCCCAGATCTGCCGTCCGGTCCGGCCATTTCGGTGCACGAAGCAGGGATAAACGAATGGTGCTTCCCTGTACGTCGTATCCGTATTTGCAGTCATTAAGCAAACTCACGCCGTATCCATATTCGGATACATCCGCAAACCGGTGGCCGCAAACTTCATATTGGGCTTGTTCCCAGCTGGTGTTACGGTGCGTTAGCCGCTCCAACGCGCCAAAAGGAATTTCGTATGTTGCCTTGGAGGTCACGACATCGATTGGAAAACCGACTTTCAGGAGCTTGTGATTTTCGTTCCAGCTCACCTGCGTCTGGAAGTCAATCCGCCGTGAATCATGGTAAAAAACGATATCTTGTGTAATCTCCGATTGATGGAGTTTCCAGCGGAAGCGCAGGACGTCCTTCGTTGTACCCGCCAGCACCAGCTTTTTCTCCAATAGCTCAACTTCCCCGGCAACCTGTTCTTCATAACGGCTGTCAATATCCCACGCATCCCAGAGCGTCGGACGGTCGTGGAAAAAGTGGAATTGATTGCCCTGTTCACCCGGCTTCAGCATTTCCCGCTCTGCTGTCTTATCCCACAGACGAGTAATCTCGCCTCGGTTGTTAAACTCCACATGATAAAACGCCGTATCCCATGTATCGTCAAAGACAGGTTGACCGGCAAGGCTGGTCACTTCTTGTGCATTCGTTTCCCTATTATTTTCAGGCACCAGCCAAATCGTCTTATACCCAAACGCCGGAATGTCATCCACAAGAATCGAAATCGCGTTATCTTCCCGATCCATTCGCAGGTGCTGGCCTTCTACATCTACCGCATAACGATCCAAGCCATCGTGCACGGGGAGCTGAATAACTGCATTACGCTTCCAGCCAAGGCTGTTGAACACCACATAGGCCGCTGAACCTTCTGGACCCTTTGTGTTAATACCTGCCGTTAATGCCGCAGCACCTTGGTTCACCCCTGCTCTACCTAACTCAAAAACTCGTACATATTCCTCATCCGAAGTAACGTAGGACTCCGTAATCGCTGAGCCTGGAATAATATCGTGGAATTGATTCAGCAAAATCAGCTTCCAGCCCTCATGCAGTGTCGAACGGACTTCAGCTTCTGTCTGCGCCTCCATGTCCGGCAGAGCGAGTGTGTTCCACAGCTCGGCTTCACGGTACAGGACCTCTGCCTTGCGATTGTTCCGCTTGTTGCGTGCATGTGTCGTGTACGTGCCTCGATGCAGTTCCAGGTACAGATCACCGTGCCATTCCGGAAGTGTAGGCTGCCCTGCTTCAATACCTGCAAAAAAGGCTCCCGCTGTACTGTAGCGACTGGCAGGCTGCCCTACCATCAAGTCTGCACGATCCACGTACTCCAGCATTTCGCGGGTTACTCCGCCTCCACCATCACCATGCCCGTATAGAAGCATGTGCTCGGGATGTGCTGCTTTCTCACGGTAGGACTGCCAGTGATCATGAATATCCTTCGGTAAAGTGTGTTCATTGACACCATGGTTGAGATAAGACAGGATCGGTGTACCGTCAATGCCAACCCAGTGAAAGAGATCGTACGGGAATACATTGGTATCGTTCCATCCCAGCTTCGTCGTCATGAAATAGTCCACATTGCCATGCTTCAATATCTGAGGCAGGGAGGCACAGTACCCGAATGTATCCGGCAGCCATTCAATCTGTGACGTCTTGCCGAACTCCTCCATGTAAAAACGCTGGCCATATAACATTTGGCGAATCAGCGACTCGCCGCTCGGAATGTTCAGATCCGGTTCAACCCACATGCCGCCAACCAGTTCCCAGCGTCCTTCTGCAATGCGCTGCTTCACCCGTGCATACAATTCGGGATCATGTTCCTTCAGAAAGGCGTACAACAAAGGTTGGCTCTGGGAGTACACATAATCGGGATACTCATTCATTAGTGCATCCACGGTTGAGAATGTACGACTTGTCTTGCGTACGGTCTCCCGTACAGGCCACAACCAGGCAATGTCGATATGGGACTGTCCCACCATATGTTCAAGACCTTCGGCGTTACCACCAATCTCTCGCACATGATTTGTTAAACTCTCTTCAATCTGGCGAATACCTTCCCCCTGCTTGATCTCTTCATCTGTCATGCCGACAAATTGATCCATCGCACGATAGATGGCTTCCAGCAGACGTACACGCCGGAAGTCGCTTTCGGGCAGCAGTATGGCCGAATCGCATACAATAATGACCGTATACATCAGGCTGCGAACCGCCTCGTTCGGTCTCACCAGCAGACTGGTGATTGATGTGATCGGCGGCTGAATAACGGCTTGCTGGTTCAACGGATCGACAGGTTCAGGTACAGGATCGAACAGTTCGATTTCAAGCTCCGGATGAACTCCAATCTTGGAGGGGTCCAGCGTAACGTACGTATGATTGCGATCCAGACCCTGATAAGAACGACCATTCACCCGCAGCAACCCTTCTCCTCCCGATTGAAATAACAGTCCGAATGGGGCATGCTGCCAGGAAGCAGGAACTTCTAAACGGGTTCGAAAAAAGTAGGTGGTCCCCTGTGTGCTTGGAAAACGTTCCAGGCCTTCTCCCTCCGGATAAGGCCCTTGATTCTCATATTTTCCCGGCACGTCATAATAAGCACGGGTGATGTTCCAGCTGCGCAGATCCAACTGCTCCAGCCACTGATGTTCAGACAGTTCACGAATAAATCGTCTAATACGTTCCATGTTTTACGCCTCCCTTACCGTAAGCTCGGCCATTTGTGTGTCGTTTACGCTGCTGCCGATATGAATACGGAATAGTCCCGGTTCAACCACGGGTTTCAAATGCCGTCCGATATATTGCAGCTGCTCCGCACCAACAAGGAATTCAATCGTTTGCGTCTCACCAGGTGCCAGATTCACTTTTTTGAATCCTTTCAGCTCCTTGGCCGGGCGAGTCATCTGGCTGACCACGTCGGTGATGTACATCTGTACCACTTCTGCGCCACTACGCTGGCCTGTATTGGTCACATCCACCGATACCATAACTGATTCGTCAGCTGTCATGGATGCCCTGCTGACTTTCGGCTCGCTGTATTCAAAAGTGGTATAGCTAAGTCCATATCCGAACGAATAACGAGGCTCCAGATCTTCTTCGAGGTAACGCTTGCCACGGGAACGTTTACCGTTGTAATAGATAGGTAACTGACCGACATGCTTCGGAATGGAAATCGTCAATTTGCCCGATGGATTCACATCGCCAAATAGAATGTCTGCAATGGCATGCCCGCCTTCTTGACCCGGATACCATGCCTCCAGAATGGCATCTGCATGTTCGTCCACCCAGGGTTCGGTGATGGGGCGCCCATTGATGTAAACAACAATCAGCTTTTTGCCGAGCTTGTGAATCTCCTGAATGAGTTCCAGCTGTACTCCCGCAAGCCCTAACGTCATACGGTCGATGCCTTCGCCGCACTCCATGTCGTTCCATGAATGATCCGATACATTGGATGCCCCTGTCTTCAAATCGATCGTCCCTTCGCCAAAATCGCGGGCACTTGAGCCTCCAACCACCATAATGACGGTATCGGCCTTGCCGGCGATCTCAATGGCATGCTCGAACCCTTCTCTGGAATCACCTTTGATTCGGCAACCTGGCGCATAAAGCACCTCACGTACACCTTCGTTCCCCGCAAGCTTGCTGCGAATACCATCAAGTACCGTTGCCACTTTGGATTTGGGTTGCGGTGACGTGTAATCACCGAGCTGATTGTAGGCATGATCTGCATTCGGGCCAATGACAGCAATTTGCCCAGCTCCTGTAATGGATAGCGGGAGAGCCGATTGCTCATTTTTGAGCAGGACCACTCCTTCTGCTGCCAATTGCCGTGCCAGCTGGATATGCTGCTCACTGCCAATTACTTCTGCGGCCCGGTCAGCGTCTACATAAGGCTGCTCGAACAAGCCAAGTTTGAATTTCAATGCCAGTACGCGGCTGACAGCCCGTTCCAAAACCTGCACATCAAGCTTGCCCTCCGAAACAGCCTGCACCAGATACTGTCCAAACATCTCACCGGACATTTCCATATCGATGCCTGCCTGAATAGCCTGAACAGATGCATCGAGCCCATCTGCTGCAACATCATGCCCGCCTGCCAGCATGTTGATTGCACCGCAGTCCGTAATGACCAAACCCTCAAAGCCCCAGTCTTCACGTAAAACACGATCCAGTAATTCCGTATTTACCGTACAAGGTGTGCCATCAATTTCGTTATAAGCAGGCATAATGGATTCTGCCCCTGCTTCCACTGCTTTTCGGAATGGATACAGATCCACTTCCATCAGTTCACGCCAGCCCATGTGTACAGGTCCTGCATTGCGGCCGCCTTCCGAGCTGCCGTAACCGACAAAATGCTTCAGCGTTGCAGCTACCGCATCATCCCGGTCAAGGCTTTCCCCCTGAAGTCCTTCGACAGAAGCTACCGCCAATTCACCAATGAGATACGGATCTTCGCCAAAGCATTCCTCCGTACGTCCCCAGCGAGGATCACGCACGACATCCAGTACCGGAGAATACGTAACCGCTCCACCCTGAGCACGCGTTTCCTTAGCTACGGCCTGGCACATCTCTCGGTATAAGTCCACATTCCAGGTGCTGCCGAGCAGCAGCGGTACGGGATATACCGTTCCGTCAATGGCCATATGGCCGTGAGAGCACTCCTCCCCAATCAGGATCGGAATCCCCAGTCGGGAATGCTCCACAGCATGACGCTGAATCAGGTTAACAGCTTCCGCACCTTCTCTCGCGGATAAACCATTTTCAAGTGTAACGCCAGTCCAGGGATCGGCCCGAAGGGCGCCATAGAGAGAGCCGACGCCGCCGTTTTTCACTTGCTCTATAAAGGAATCATTTAGCGTGATATTTCCCTTGTCATTCCTATAGGTCTGCCAGCCAAAAGGCTGAATAAGCTGGCCTACCTTCTCTTCCGTAGTCATCAGGCCAAGCAGGTGCTGCACCCGTTCTTCGACGGGCTTGCTTTTGTCCTTGTATGTCATCATCCTGAAACTCTCCATTCCTATAGAGTGATCCGGTTACTCCTTCACCGCTCCAACCGTCAGACCTTGTACGAAATAGCGCTGGAAGAACGGATAGGCAAATATAATCGGCAGCGTTGCAAGCACGACCATCGCCATCCGGGAAGTATCCTGCGGAATGGACTGCATGGCTGCCAGACTCATGGAGCTGTTGGCGGAGTTCTGCTGAATAAACTGAATGCTGGACTCGATCCGCATCAGCATGGATTGCAGCGGTACCAGGTTGGGATTATCAATGTATAAGAGTGCGTTGAACCAGTCATTCCAGTAACCCAGTGTACTGAACAACCCGATCGTTGCCAGCCCCGGCAGAGACAATGGAATTACAATTTTCATAAAGGTATAAAACTCGCCGGCGCCGTCAATTCTTGCGGATTCAATAACCGCATCCGGCACACTGGTGGAGTAGAACGTACGCAGAATCATAATATAGAAGGCATTCATCGCCAGCGGCAGAATCAGCGCCCACACGGTATCTTTCAATCCAAGCAGCTGGGATACGACCATATAGGTCGGGATCATCCCGCCGTTGAACAGCATGGTCAAAATGGCAAACACGGAGAAAAATCTCCGATATCTGAAGCTCTTGCGGGAAATGGCGTAGGCATACAGGGACATGAGGATCAAACTGATGATTGTCCCGAGTACCGTGACCAGAATGGTAACCCCATACGCACGCAGCAGTGTATCACCGCTCTGCCAGACAAATTGATATGCCGCGAGACTCCATTCCGCCGGAATCAGGCGGTACCCATCACGGGCCAATGCCTTTTCGTCCGTAAACGAGATGATGACGACAAATATAAAAGGAAACACACAGATCAGAGCGAAAAGTCCGGCCATGATATTCATGATGATGTTCCAGCCGCTGGATACATGATGGAAATCGCGTTTTTTTACGAGTTGAGCCACAGTGGTTCACTCCTTTCCCTTGTCCTAGAATAAGCTGCTATCTTTATCGATCTTGCGTACCACATAGTTGGAGATGATAACCAGTACAAAGCCCACAACCGATTGATACAATCCGGCAGCGGTACTCATGCCAATCTCACCGCTCGTTTTCAAGCCGCGATATACATACGTGTCAATGACATTCGTAACGGAATAGAGCGTACCCGAATCCCTCGGCACTTGATAGAAGAGACCAAAGTCCGCGTAGAAAATCCGGCCTACAGCCAGAAGTGTCATAATCGTGATGATTGGGGATAGCAATGGGATCGTAATGTTGCGAATCTGCTGCCATTTGCTCGCACCGTCAATCATTGCAGCTTCATAGAGCGAACGGTCAATGCCCAGTATAGATGCCAGATAGACGATACTGTTGTAGCCGATCGTTTTCCAAAGTGCGACGAAAATCAGAATGTACGGCCAATACTTGGCTTCCGAATACCACTGGATGGGTTCCATCCCGAACCAGCCGATGATCTGATTCAACATTCCCCGGTCCATGCTCAGGAAACTGAACACAAAGTAACCTACAATGACCCAGGAGAGAAAATACGGGAGGAACATCCCGGTTTGATATATTTTGGCGAGCCGTTTATTAATAAGCTCCGAGAGCAGAATGGCCAAACCTACGGCGAACACTAACCCCAGGAATATGATGGCGATGTTATACAGAAGTGTATTTCGGGTAATCAGCAGCGCGTCATTGTTGCTGAACAGGAACTTGAAGTTGTCCCAGCCCACCCATTCGCTCTTCGCAAGACTGGCCCAGAATCCCTCACGACTAAAGCGATATTCCTTGAATGCCGCTACAGTACCCACCAGGGGCAGATAAGAGAAGAAGAAGAACCAGATGGCGCCAGGCAGCACCATGAACAGCATGACTCGGTTTTTTATCAGGTTTTTCAAAAATGCAGTCATTGGGATATCCTCCTTCAAGCTTGAATGAAAAAAAAGGATCGGACGCTACATGCAGCCGCCCGATCCTACGAATGTAACCTTACTTATTTTCCGCTCTCCAGGCATCAAGCTGGCTTTGGGCTTCAGCCATTACCTTCTCAAGACCGGCTTGATTGAACTTCTCAATGACCTGATCCAAGTTGGTCGCCGGGTCCAGCGTACCAGTCATCAATGCGGCCCAGTATTGTTCTTTCACGTTTTGTACAGCTGTCAATTCAGTAGAAACGTTGCTTGCATCAAAGTTGAAGCTGAGAATTGGGGAGTTCACGCCTTCAGCATTAAATTTCTTGAACTCATCCCATTTGTTATCCGGATCGTTGTTGTTCAGATAGAGCAGCATGTTGTTACCAAGGGAATACGAAGGCATGTCATAGTTCTTCGATTCAGCCAGGTTTTCCATGTGTGTATCGTCCACTTTTTTGTAGTGAGTGCCCTCGATACCGGAGTCCACCATGTTGCGCAGCACTGGATCGGTATTGAGCAGGTTCAGGAATTCCATTGCTTTTTCCGGGTACTCGGAGTTGGCGGAGATCGCCATGATGGATCCTTGTACAGAAGTGTTTGTGATGATTGCATCACTTGCCGGTGTGGAAACGACAGGATATCCATAACTTGCAGACCATTGATTGTCGGCCAGCGGTTGAGTCTGTGCGCGATCTAGGAACCAGTTGCCCGATGTCGTCAGGTCGTTGGTTGATCCTGTTGTTGCTGCCTCTGCAGATACATAGCCAGCTTTGTAATATTTGTTCATCGTTGTGAGCGCTTCCTTCATTTCAGGAGTCTCCAGGATGTTCACGAGCTTGTAATCCGTTGTATCTAGCTTGATTGCCATAGGCAAATTTTGAATGACATAGTCATAAGGAACGTAAGGGACATAGTTTTTATCCATCGCAAACGGCGTCACACTTGGCTCATTTTCCTTGATTGTTTTGAGCAAAGGTTCGAGACTGTCCAAGGTGCGGATATTAGAGATGTCCAGGTTGTACTTATCGAGCAGTGTTTTGTTGAAACGCCATACCTCTTGCTGCGGCAGTTCCTTGTTCGCTGGAATACCGTAGTTATGACCATCCACTTTGGAACCGCTGAGGAATGCCGGGTCAATCGTGTCCATCAGATCCTTGCCGTATTTGGGGAGCAGCTCATCCAGTTCCAAGAACGCGCCTTTTCTCGCATTCTGAACGTAGTCAAATCCGCCCGAAGAGGTGAACAGAATGTCCATAGGCTCACCGGAAGCCACATTCACCTGCATCTTTTGAGGATAGTCACCCCAATCGACCATTTTCATGGTTACGGTAGCATTGATTTTTTCCTTGGTATACTTGCTGACTTCTTCCATGACCTTGTTCACATCTTTTTGCGGGGTACCGATGGTGTACCAGATCAGTTCGACTGAATCATCTCCAGCCCCGCCGGATTCCGAAGCACTCTCGCTTCCACCGCAGGCACTAAGTACAAGTGTAACGGCCATTAATAATGCCAGGACGAGAGAAAAACTTTTTCTTTTTTTAAGCATTGTTTAGATCCTCCCTTTTCGTTTTCCCTTAAGCACTAACGAACTAACTGCTATAACCTTATCGAATGAAAGCATTTTCAAAAAGAAGATAAACTTAAGTTTTCGGGGTACAAATTAAAGAGATATTCTCCCTGACTCTTGTTTTTGTCCCTGATTTAATAAATCGCTTACATGAAAGAGACATGCCGGGTAACATCTGGCATTAAACTCTTCCCATGCCACCGCTGTTCCCGAAATGTCTCTTATACGTTGAGTCCGCAGATCGAATCTTCCCGTCACCGAATTAATTAAAAACCTTGAAATCGGTCGGTGAAATGCCTACATATTTGCGGAATTGCTTATAAAAATATCCTGTCTCCCAATATCCAACGTTTCTTGCGATCTCATGCACCTTCAGATTGGAACTGCGCAGCTGTTCCTTGGCACGCTCGATCCGGTATTTATTGATGTACTCGGCAAAGGTCTCTCCTGTCTCCTTGTGAAACAGCTGTCCAAGATACACGGGATGCAGATGATAATGAGCCCCTAGCAGCTTAAGGGAAAGCTCTTCTGCGTAATGCTTCTCGATATGCTGAAGCACTTGGCTCACAATCGGGTTTTTCAGATCCTGCAGCAGAGATTCGATCGTCTCGCTCCCCACTTGCTGAAGGGCCTGCACCAGTTCGGCAAAGGTACTACTATCCAGTACCCGTCTTAACCCCTTTTGGTAAATGACAGACTCATCCGTATGCTTAATGCTCTCCAGCTCCATTTTGAAACGAATAACCAATTCGAGCGCCGTATGCTGCAGTTCCACAGGAGTCATCCCGTCGCGATACTGTTCAAAATCCGTTTGAATTCGTTCTGAAAGCTGTTCGGTATTTCGGGATAACATCAGCTTGGCATATTCCTTCCAGTCGAAAGAGAAACGACTGCCAGCACTGCTTCCCGTTTCAAGAATCGCATGATCGATCACTTTAAGATCCGGGTAGATCATCACATACTGCAGAGCGCGCTTGGCTTCTTTGTAACTCGCGGGTGCCTGATGAATGCCCTTCGCCATGCTCCCCATACCCATATAAACCGACGGGTGTGCTTCAGAGATCTGCCTGGATAAACCGGTGACGCAATCAATAAACATCTGTCTATCGACCTGCTGCTCGTCCACACTCGCGATCATGACGATATCGCCATCCAAATCATGAAAAGTACTCACATAAGGTTTGTCTGCAAGTAAACGCTGCACTTGATCAAATATGCCCGGCTCTTCCCCCTTCGTACGGAGAATGGCAATGCCATAGCATGGACCATCAAGTGTAAGATTCATGAACAGAGAACGCTCTTCGAATTCCGCCGTTGCGATCTGCCCCGTCAACCATCGGTGAAGAATGTTGTCCTTCAAAATTTGAATACCGTAGGCATCATAATTTGTTTTTGCTGGCGCTTGATCCAGCTTGGAGGCCGTGTTTTGCAGCGTTGATTCAAGCTCCTCCACATTGATCGGCTTGAGCAGATAATTTTCGATCCCCAGCTGCATCGCTTCCTTCAAGTATTCGAACTCATTGAACCCGCTGAGTATAATCACTTTAAGATCAGGCTTCACACGCCTTGCTTCCCGAATCAGATCCAGTCCGTTCATGATGGGCATGGAAATATCCGTGATCAGAATGTCGACAGGCTGGGCAGACAGCGCTTGGAGCGCCGCCTGGCCATTGCCGGCATGGTTCACAATTTCCATTCCAAATGAAGACCAATCCACAATCTCGTATAATCCTTCAATGATGAACGGCTCATCGTCCACAATAAACACGTTGTACATGCTAAACACCTGTCCCTTCCGTATGAGGATAACGCACCCTGATCAGGGTTCCTTCTCCAAGCGTACTCTCTATCGTCATTCCAAACTCCGGTCCATACAGGTACCGCAGACGACTGTGCACACTGCGCAGCCCAAACATTTGTCCGGATTCCTCCGGACGATCGAGCTCTTCATGAATTTCTGCCAATCGGGCAGGCTCAATGCCTTTGCCATTATCTCTGACTTCCACCTGCAGCATATCGCCAAGTTCCTCCACCACAATGGACAATTTGTTATCCGAGCGTTCCGTCTGGATTCCGTGCACGACATAGTTTTCAATGATCGGCTGCAGGGACAGCTTGACCACAGGATGTTGATTATGCACAGGATCCAATTGAATCGTATAGGTGAAGATATCCTTATAACGGATTCGAAAGAGTTCCAGATATAGACGGCAAGCCTCCATCTCATCCTTCAATGTATAGTTTTTCTTCTGCTGAACAAGGCTCTTGAAGAGCACCGATAAGCTGTAGATCATCTCACCAACATCCCTTGCCCCCTGGGAAATGGCTCTCATACGAATCACTTCAAGCGTGTTATAGAGAAAATGAGGATTAATTCTGGCCTGCAGAGCAACCAGCTCCGTCTCCTTTTGTTTGATCTCGGCCTTGTACACCCGCTCAATATACAAATTAAGTTCATCGAGCATATCGTTAAAGCTGTGCGAGATCTGTCCAAGCTCATCGTCACGGGTATCGTCAATCCGTGCGCTCAGATTGCCATACTTTACCTTCTGTGTAAATCGGATAATTCTCCGGGTCCGCTTCGCAAAGTTAATGATAAAAAACGCTGGAACGAGCACAGCAAACAGGGTACATACGGTGCTGATCGAAATAATGGTATTCCGAATACCTGCGTAGGCCTCAGCCATCTCTTCCACAGGAACTGTGGCCACTATCACATAGCCCTGGTCTGCCGAGACAAACTTGTTTACATACATGTTTTTTTCCTTTTTCATCGAGTCCATATCCGTCTGATCGAATAGCGAATCCGCAACTTCAACATAAGGATACTTCTTGCCGTAATAGTTGCTGCTGGAGTCAAATAACACGTTACCTTTGGCCGACAATACCACAATTTCTCCCTTAAAGTTGCTCTCATAACTATCAAGTGCATTTCCAATACCTGCAGAGTCAAAAAAAACGAGGAATTGTCCCAGATTCCGCAGCGTCTGTGTATTGTTGATGGGAACACGAATCGCGTACAAATCCGGGCTCCATTCATTGATTTCTTTGCGAATCCAGTAGTTGGGTGCACTGATATTAGGCGTCTCCATGGCCATCACGTCAGGAATATAGGAATGGGCAGCACTCGTGTCCAGCTTCTTGAATTGCTTATTGGGGCTGAACATGGACATGTCCTGGCGCTCTGCACTATATAACATCAACTGATGGATATCCGCATTTCGGTCCATGATATTCTGGAAATGTTTCAGTACATCTGCGGAATAGTCATCCTGATTGGCGTAATATCCATTGGTGAGATGCTGGACATAATCCGCATAGGTGTGGCTCATCAGATAGGAGATATTAGCTGACAGCGCCTCGTTCTGATGCATGTCTCTCACCATATTTTGTACGGACTCATACTGCTGATGAATATATCGGTCCACACTTTCCATCGCAGCCTTTTGGATAGCCAGTTCACGGCGGATCGTAGAGTCGGACACCGATAGAAAAATGATATACGACAGCGTAATAATCGTCACAATCGAAATCATTGAGAAAATAAGCAGCATTTTCATAAACATATTATTTTTGAAGAAATTATTGTAAACGCTAACAATTTTCAAATCGCAAGTTCCCCCCGATGTGGCTTGTCCTGTCTGAATTATATCATTTGCCTTCTGACATTAACTTCCCACCTTGAACTTTTCTTTAGTTTATACCTGCCTTTCTTTAATTTCGCCCTATTTGAAAATGCTTTCATGCTCTATCGTTAACCATAAGTTTATATTTGTGTAAACGAATACCTTACATTCAGTCCACTTGAAGGAGGAACAGCATGACAAGCAAACTCAAACCGAAAGGCATCATTCCCAAGGTAACTGCACTGGCCATCACATCAGCCCTGGTCGGCCAGTTGGTCGCCTCATCTGTCTATGCAGGGGATACACTTCCCTACACAGGTGACAGTGCCAAAGGCCCCAATCAGCCTTATCAGCATGGCTACACCTCTGCACAGATTCTGAATTGGACACCCGAGAGTGACATCTATGGAGAACTGCTCCGTGCACATGTACCTTTACAGCCGCGAAATGATGCTTTTGCCGCCACACAGGCCTACCCCGAACTTAGTCCGGATACCCAGCTCTTTACGATGAGTGGTGACTACGGCAATGCGTTCTTCGATAGTACCCCTTATACGAACGAATTCAGCCAGTATCTGTTTAATTATTGGCAATATACAGACTATTACAGCTACTGGCATGGCATGGCTTCTGCCGGAGTGCCAGAAGAGCTGTATGACCCGAACAAGGAGTGGACAGAGCGATATTTCGAGTTCGGTATTCTGAACATTCCGAACCCGGCTTACACCAATGCCGCGCATAAAAACGGCGTTCGTTCCATTGCCAACATTTTCTTCTCTGACAATGACCGTGGTCCCCAAACGTACAAGCAGATGCTCGTACAGGATGAAGACGGCAATTTCCCGGTCGCTGTCAAATTGGCCGAGATGGCCAAGTACTATAATTATGATGGATACTTCTTCAATCAGGAAGAGGTAGCGAGGGGCGTTGCGCCTGAAGACATTCCATCCTACAAAAAATTCATGAAATATTTAAGAGATCAGGGTCTCTATGTTCAGTGGTATGACTCAACCATTAATACGACAGGACAGATACAATATCAGAATGAGTTTAACGAACTCAACAGCCCCTTCGTACAGGATACGGCTCTCGGCAGGGTTTCGGATTCCATTTTCCTGAATTATGTCTGGAACCATGAGATGCTGCAGGATTCACGTGATCATGCCGTCAGCCTTGGACTGGATCCGCTGGAAACCGTCTTTGCCGGCGTTGAAGGCGGCCATGACCGGTTTGGACGGTGGAAACAGCTCTATGACCTGCGCAACAATTTGGATGAGAACGGTCAGCCGATGAACAGCATAGCAACGCTGGGTGCAGATTTTACCCACAATGCCCTTGATGAAGAGATGGGCGATGGAAGCACCAATCACAGGGCTGAAGACGAATATCAGTGGATGACCTTTGTACGCGATCGTGCCTGGTGGTCTGGACCGAATCAGGATCCTACCGAAGCCCGCCGCAATGCATCGGTTGATCTGTCGGATGTCTACGCTTCTGGCGCCAATTGGGACGGCATAGCCGCCTACCTTACGGAACGTTCCGTCGTTCATGGTTCAAACTTTGCTACGAACTTCAATACCGGACATGGTCTGCAATATTATGAAAACGGGAAAGTATCCAATGATACCGAATGGTCCAACATCAACATCCAGGACATCCCTGTCACCTGGCAGTGGTGGATGGATAGTGAAGGGGATAAGCTGAGTGTTGATTTTGACTATGGCCCAACCTATGAAAAAGGTGCCCGTTACCAGTACGATGCCATTGGGGCCTTCAATGGCGGCAGCTCTCTTGTCGTTAACGGTGATCTGAACGCGGAGAACTTCCTGCGTCTGTATAAAACGGATCTGTCGGTTAATGCGAAGTCTACATTGGAACTCACTTATAACAAACCATCGAAGAGCGATAAGTCCACCCTGCAAGTCGGTTTAATTCTCGAAGATGATCCATCCCATGTGGTCAAAGTCAATGTTCCGAATTCAGGCAAACAAACGAAAGGCTGGACAACAGCTTCCCTGGATTTGAGTGCCTATGCGGGCCAAAACATTGCGGCTTTCGGACTGGTATTTGACCCTAATGGAACAACGATTAACGATTATCAGATGAACATCGGTGAAATCCGTATCTTCGATGGATCTGCGGCCAAACCAGATACTCCTACAGGTTTCCACATCGCCAAGTCTCTGACCAATACAGATGAACTTGTTGTGGAATGGGATATGGAAGACTATTCGAAGGTTAAGCAATACAATTTATATGAAAATGGATCCTATGTTGGCGGAATATATGATTCCACCTATTACATTAAATCTTTGAAGAATCGCTCTGGTGAGCTGTCCATCCGTGCCGTAGGCGCAGATGGCCGTGAGAGTGAGCCTGCAACCCTGTCCTATAATTTGGATGCAGCCGTTCAGGATATCCAAGTGAAATTTAACAAACAGGGCGACGCCACTGTCAGCTGGAAATACCCTAAGAAAACCAAAGGCAAGGAAGCGATCGAGCTCACCCTGCAAACCGAATATACGAATGAACCTTTCACAAAGACCGTTCAGGTCAAGAAAGGAAAATCTTCAGCTGTCCTGACGGGATTGCCAACAAATGGTGAACACTACGTGCTCAACATTGCCATAGGCAAGCAGCAACCAGTTACATTGACTGGACAACTGGCTGATCATCAGATTACACCATACGCGAAGGAAAAGGTTACGGTAAATGATGGAAAATACACCCTCGCCCTGCCTGATCTGGAGGACTGGTACAAGATCTATGTTTACGAAAATGAAGTACCTCGCGAATTCGGGGTGACTTACGTTACGCAAAAATTCCCGTATATTATCCGGGGAAGAACCAAGCTGAGTGAGATGACCTTCACACCAGCTTCTAGCAGCAGCTCGCTGAAGGTCGTTATTGAAGATTATGCGGGTAATAAGGCAACCACCATTTTGAGATAGCTATTTCAGCAGGTTAACGGTTAACCTTGCTAAGGATATAAGTCAAGATAAGATCGGTCATTAGAATGTTCCAAATAGTGTAACCCTAGACTGTATTACTTGCAAAAAGGCGAGCTCCTTTTAATAAGGGGCTCGCCTTTTGTCTTTAGTGAAAATAGTACTATATTTATGAAGTTCCTTTTTGCTTGCTCGCCTGCATCTGCTGGGCAAATCGCATCATCTCTTCGAACTCTTCCTCGGATACTCCATCGCTTTCAGCGGCAACATCCTGAACAATCGGGATTTCGGGTTTGGCTTTGGCTCCTTTGCCGTATGTACGGGAACGGGTTCCGGCTGCACCAGCAGCCTGCTTGCCTTTTACCTTGGCCTGGTCACGAATATATTGGACTGCCTTCTCATATGAATTGACCTGCTTCAGCAGCATATTGGAAGCGATCGCTTCAACGAAATTACGGTTAATCCGCTGTTCTCCACCTGACACAAGGAGCTGCATCAAGTAATGGATAAGAACATTAATGACTTCACCAGGCAGCTTATAGCTCAGATCAATTTTCTCAAAGATATCGACCAAATTATCCGGTACGGCTCCTGGGAAAAACGTCTGTAAAAGCCGTGTATATGGTTCGTTACGAAGCATCATATTGTATTGGTGAATATCGCATTTGGTTGCAAACTGCGGTGGAACCTCCACATAATATTCCATCTGCACCACATGTTCCACTGGCGGTTCCCCGGAATCGCTCTGCTGCTCAGGCTCGTCCAGATGCTGCCTCAGTGCAACCACTTTGGCTGCCTGTACGGTCTGCTGCTCCTGCCGTTTCTTCGTCTGACGGAACTGCAAGCTTGCCTTATGCTGAAGATCGTCCAACATCAGCTGTCCTTGCGGACTGAAAATATCATCCTCATCCAGTAAACGGCACACGTCCTGCACACTGAGATTGAACTTGTTCACCACATAATTCACAATGCCCAGCTGCTCATGATCAAATCTTAGCTTTTCCACATGACGACGGTTCACCGACTCGCGCGGAAAACGCAAAATAATGTCGGCGTAGTTTAACGTAAGCTCTTCCGCCGCGACACTTGTCCCACTCCGCTGTGCGGATGTGGATACTTCCGAGAGCGCCTGCTCCAGCTCGTAATCTATAACATGCGTATTCAGTTCGAATATATCGTAAAAAGGAACCGAGATATTTTCTTTACTCGCCGCAGGATAAGGTGCGTCCCCGTTCTCTACTGCCGAAAATCCCGAACGCAGGGAGAGAACAGCAAACTTGCCAATCTTGTCACGAAGCAGCAGTGTCAAATGCTGTGTACGGAAGAATTCTGCCGGTGACAGCGGTGGCTGCAGCTCATATTCATAGATGTAATCATCATTCTCCGGAATGTAAAGGCGCGACGTCTGAAGCAATCCGACCGCTTCCAGCTTGGAAGCCTGCTCCACCAAATACTTGCGGCCCTTTTCACTGGGCTCGAGTCCAAGTGTCATGAACAATTTTCGCTGCTGTTCAAGGGGTGAGTAACCGACCTGTTCACCGGGAAGATGCTGAAACAACAGCCGATACAAGCCAATTGCGAAAGCACCTACCATGGGCTGATATGCCCCGGTAAGCATACGGTCGTCCAGAGCACTAAGTCCAAACTCCCTGTATACGCAGTAGCGATGATGTTCAGTGTAATGCAGCAAATTCTTCATGCGCATGGCTTGATCTCCTTCTCCCCAAAAGTGTGTTTATCTATTCTATCATAAATGCCTGATCTTCAAATGTTCAAAAACAGGTAAAAAGATGGCCTGTTCTCGCTCCGTTTCGTCCTAGGTCGACAGCATTCACGTTTTCGCAGAGTTGCTAGAATACTATAAAAGCTCCAGCCATATAAAACAAGTGAAACTATTTAGAAATGGTTATCCACATGTGTATGCAGCTCAGCGGTTCGTTTATGTCTATTTTCATTACATATGACAAAAAGCCCTCCCTTTGCTCGCGTAAGCGGTTACGAGAAAGGCAAGACTCTTTGTTTCCATTAGCCATGGCAGTCAGGGCAAGATATGAAGCTCAGCCGGTTAAAACATTTTATACCCGCCCAGTCGAAGTTTGCGAATGGTCCAACCACTGATGATTGCGCCTGCGAGCCCAGCCACACCGGTCAGATAATCGACGATCTGGAACGAGCCCAGATGGGTCATCAGTGAAGCCGTGTGATCCCACAAGGAATACACCACGACAGGCAGGATCACAATGATGAACAGGTAAGAAGGAAACCAAGTAGTCTTCATCAACATATTCAGAATGAAACCGATCCCAAACATCATCACGAAAAATAACACCATTAATACCAGCACAGGTATAAACTGCATCGGGTGACGTTCACCTCTTCTTATGAACTAAGGGCTTATTTTGCATAACTTACTGTATTTTCTTCTCTGGCTAGTAGATAGTGTACCGCAAAAAATGTGGCGAAGCAACGAACTTTCTGGATAAATCCTCCTATATTCATGTTCTCTTCATTTGCCCTTGTGCTCGGTGTTGGGATACAATGTAAACGATATAGTTTTTCTTAACCGTCCCTCATGGGATTTGGAAATATAAACTGCAGGAGGAACAGAACCAATGAACGAAGCTGCATCAACACTGGAGGGCTGGTATGCCCTGCATGACTTCCGCTCAATTAACTGGGCCGCTTGGAAAGCAGCCGATGACGAGGAACGTGCCGTAGCACTGGACGAGCTTCAAGAGTTTTGGAAAGAATGGAAGGATGTCGAAGATTCCTCAAAAGGAAGCACTGTGGTCTATACTGTAGTCGGCCAAAAAGCTGACCTTGTCATGATGCACCTGCGTGAAACACTTGAGGACCTCAAGGCCGTCGAGAACGCGTTCAACAAAACGATGTTTGCACAATACACTACCAAATCGTATTCCTACGTCAGCGTCGTGGAACTGAGCAACTATCTTGGCAAAGAAGGCGAAGATCCGATGCAAAACCCGGAAATCGTTGCACGTCTCAAGCCGGTATTGCCGCAGCGCCAGTACATCTGCTTCTACCCAATGAACAAAAAACGCGACTTGGCCGACAACTGGTATATGCTGTCCATGGACGAACGCCGCAGCATGATGCGCAGCCATGGCATGATTGGTCGCAGCTATGCGGGTAAAGTTAAACAGATCATTACCGGATCCGTTGGTTTCGACGATTGGGAATGGGGCGTTACCCTGTTTGCAGACGATGCACTCCAGTTCAAAAAACTGGTTTACGAAATGCGGTTTGATGAAGTTAGCGCTCGTTATGGCGAATTCGGTTCGTTCTATGTGGGAAGCCTGCTGGGCGAAGGTTCGCTGGAAGACATGTTGAAACTGTAAGTAAAACAAAAAGCACCGATGACACTCCCCAAGGGGAGAGTCATCGGTGCTTTTTTTATGGTATTCATTTTATTCAGAAATGTTCAAACTCTGAATTAGTCCCGGTCCTCTTCTTCTTCCATTGCCTTGAGGGATTCCAGAAACTCGGCCGTGGCCCGGTCACGATCCCGTCCCTTTTCCTTCAACCGCTCAATTGCAGGCAGGATAAGAATGTCCACTTCCTTTTGCACAATATAAGCCAGGTCATACTGGTTCTGCTCCTCCAGATAACCACCTACCTGCATCAGGGCGTTATAACGATCCAGCTCATCACGCGTAAGCAGGCCGCGAACTTGAACACTGCAATGTCTCATCCAAAAAACCGCCCCTTCTTCAGCACAAGCGGGATTCCACCGATGATGAACAAATACCGGAGATCCACCAGTTTCTTCAGCTGGGCAGCTTTCCAGCCCTTGTATTTTTTACCCCCAACCACAGCAATGGCCTCCCCTTTACCGAGCGAAGCAACCGTTCCCTTGCTGGTAAACACAAAGGGCTGTGGCTGTTTTTTGCGAATGGCAGCGACAACGTTTTTGGCGCAGTTCACACCTTGCTGCATGGCAATCTGGGCTGTTGGTGGATATGGACGTCCTTCCCCGTTAAATACGAGTGAATTGTCACCAATAACATAGACATGCTCATGTCCCGGAGCTCGCAAATATTCGTCCACTTTTACCCGGCCGCGCATCACTTCGAGGCCAGCCTGTTCAAGCAGCGCGTTACCGCGGATTCCACCGGTCCATACCACCGTGGCAGCATCAATTTTTTCACCTTCACCCACAATGACACCATCCGGCAAGCATTGCTTGATCGGAACACCGATTTTGAAGGTTACGCCTTTCTTCTTGAGCACATTCATTGCATGCTCTACCAGCTCCGGATCGAAGCCAGGCAGGGCTGAAGGCGCTGCCTCTACGTTGTAAATATGAACATTTTTGGGATTAACGTCGAATTCCTTGCACAACTGCGGAATGCGGTCAGCAAGCTCCGCCACAAACTCAACTCCGCTGAAACCTGCTCCGCCCACTACAAAACGAATGCGGTTACGTTTGTTATCGTTTTTGTACATGGCAAACTGATATTCGATATGCTCACGAATGAGTCGTACCGAGTTGATGCTGCGAATGGTCATGGCATGATCCAGCATGCCCGGAATACCGAAGGTCTCCGGTTCACCGCCGAGTCCAATAATCAGATAGTCATAAGATAACGTTCCATCTTCCAAAATGACCTTGCGATCCTGCAGTCGTATCTCCTTCACCGACGACTTGACCAAATCAATCTTGAATTCATCAATCAGCTTGGAAATCGGCACCCTCGCATGCTCAATCGAATCCGTACCGGCTGCTGGCATATGTAGGTGTGTTGTAATATAGTGATAATCATGCCGATTCACCAATGTGACGTCGGCTTCATTATAATTTAATTCCTTCTGCAGCCGCTGGGCTGTTAAAATCCCGCCATAGCCCGCGCCGAGAATGACGATTTTGGGAATGCTGCTCATGTCTTAACCCCTTCCGGTTTCACTCACATCATCTACTTTTACAACATTTTGTATCTTCATTCGGGTGGCATACTTCAGCTGTAGTACTTACTACAAAATATGGATGAGGTCTTATCCATATGACGACAAATGTTAACTTCACGAATTTATTTGAATATTTTGTATGTACATGTCCAATTAAAGTTGTGAAATTATACACAAGAATCAACAAATTACAGGTCTTGTCTTCGTTTTACAAATTGGCTTTTATTTAGACAAAAAAACACATAGTACAGGTCAAGAATATCTGTATTTCTGGTAAATATCAAGGTTTTTTTTGTTATCTTTCATAACCTTTCATTTCCAATTTCATCCTATTCTCACCTGATCTTCATCAATTGTTCCCATGTTAGTCCCGTTACCAACTTTGCAACCCAGTTTACACCGTTTATAATGAGAAAGACAGTTCAGCAACAAACGCTGGCTACATGAGGTATCCGGCTACATTATTTCTGTTAACTACCTATTAAAATAAGAAAGGTGTTGTTGATTCTTGACTGCACAAACTGCCGGTCATGACATGACCGATTTACTTATTATTGGTGGCGGCCCTGCGGGTCTGTTTGCCGCATTTTACGGAGGGATGCGTCAGGCATCCGTTACTCTGGTTGAAAGCATGCCACAACTTGGCGGACAATTGGCTGCGCTGTATCCCGAAAAATACATCTATGACGTTGCAGGGTTCCCCAAAGTGACGGCTCAGGAACTGGTAAACAATCTGATTGAGCAGATGAGTCACTTTAACCCGAATATTCGTCTTGAGGAGAAAGTAGTATCCGTTGAAAAACTGGACGAGCGTCATTTCATCGTTAAAACCGATGTAAACGAATATCATGCCAAAGCTGTAATCATCACTGCCGGTGTCGGTGCTTTCGAACCACGTCGCCTGGAACTTGAAGGTGCAGCCAAGTTCGAAAAATCAAACCTGCATTACTTCATCAGTGATCTGAACGCTTTTGCCGGCAAAAAAGTACTCATCAGTGGTGGCGGTGACTCTGCCGTAGACTGGGCACTTATGCTGGAACCAATCGCAGAACAAGTAACCCTGATCCACCGTCGTGACAAATTCCGTGCACATGAGCACAGTGTGGAGAACCTGATGAACTCCAAAGTCAACGTGGTTACGCCTACGGAGATTACAGAACTGCACGGGGATGAAGCTATTACCAAAGTCACGCTGTCACACGTCAAAACCAAAGAAACACAAGAAATTGACGTTGATGCCGTGATCGTCAACTTTGGATTTGTATCATCGCTCGGGCCTATTGCCGAGTGGGGTATTGAAATTGATAGCAACTCCATCGTTGTTGACTCCCGTATGGAAACATCCATTCCAGGCATTTTTGCCGCCGGGGATATTACAACATATCCAGGCAAGCTGAAGCTGATCGCTGTTGGGTTTGGTGAAGCACCAACCGCTGTTAACAACGCGAAGGTTTACTTCGATCCGGATGCAAAGTTGTCCCCAGGACACAGCAGCAACATGAAACGATAGTTTTACGCGAATCACATAAAAGGTACAAAAAAGGGTATCTTACTCCTGAATATTCAATATCAGGAGGGATACCCTTGTCTTATATATGCCCGCTGTGTAACGGTCTGGTTGTACCGGAGCAGGCTTGTCCCCACTGCCTTCAGGGACTGTCAGAATGCGGCAAATTGGAAGATTACACCGGACCGTACAGCCCCTATTCGTTACAGAATTCCATGATAGAGGAAGACGGAAACGAAAACGGTTGCATGCATATGTTGTACTGTCACCATTGTCATACCAGCACCCTCTGGTCTGTAGCACAATGGGACATGTCCGGAAACCTGTAACATTGCCTGCAATGAGGATCTCTAGTGAAGAATGGCAGATACGTCGGTACCCAGTTTGCGCTTATGGATTTCTGCCAATAGCAGCGCGATGAAATCTCTCTCGAGATTAAGCTCAATCGCCTTATGGTAGGAATCCAATAACATCTCATCGGATAACATAGCCATTTCCCGCCACAACCTTTCCTTTTTTTTCCTCAAAACTATCATATCAGAGATTTATAAAGAGAACAAGCGTTCTGTTATCCACAAGGTTTTGTGGAAATCCTGTGCATAGGTTGTTGATAAATGGTAAAAATGTTGATTAAGCAACGTGGATAATGTGGACATTACTTATGCACAGGATCGTAACGTTTCTATTAGAACGAATGTGAGAGAATTTTTTTTAGCTTCAACTCATAGTTTTAAGACGTATTGCGAGTAAATTACCCAATTACATTTCATTTCAAACGTTTTCCAGAATATTTTCTCTATATGTTTATCGGTGTTATTTTGGTTTTTTTTATATTTTTCCACTATTTTTATTGGGGTCTGGTGTTCACTTCCAAAATCCATATCTTCCCGGAGTGATCGAGCCCATAATCGAAACCGAGTTGACCTACACCTGGAAAATGCCTTTCCATAATCTGAGTGCATGTCAACGTCAATGAACGCATCTCCTGGCGTTTGTGTCTGGTGGATATATGAGGGAGAGATAATCCAAGTGCCCTTCTGCCTTGCAGCATCGTCCCGCCTTTGCTCAGATTGGTTACACACAATCCGGGACGAGCCAAGCGCCCTACCATGGAACGGAAAACCCAGCCTCGCTCGGTTTTGACGACTTTCACCCTGTAATCCACAGGCCTGCCTTGTATCGTTGCCAAATGAATTCCCTGTTGGATCAGGTATCTCCGTCTGACTTTAATCCGTACCAGCGAGCGATACATCTGGCCGTAGTTGGTAAATGTACGTGTAACTTTCATATGCGTATAGCGGTAGTTCCCCCCGCTTGTGGATACCCTGATAACACCATAACCTCCGCCACCGACTACAGGTTTGATATACACCATTCCATAACGGCTGAGCATGTGCAGCAGATTTCTTGAATTAAATGCCATCGTCTGCGGGATATGGACAGCTGCTATCGGATATTTTATCAGTGCCGCCGTCTTCAGCCATTTGCTTGCAAGCTGTCTTGACATGGGTTGATCTCCTTTCCTGAACAATGGTCCTTCCATATACATACTCAACAGAAGCCGTCCCCTCTTGGATGTCTGTCCAAGGCGGTTGCCCCTTTTCCGCAAGAAGTGTCTATAGGCTTGTTTATAGAAAGGCACACACGCCTGGTTCACTTTTCAAACGCATCAATCTGTCGTATGCTACTAAGGAATGTAATGGAAAGGCTTAAATATGAGGATCTAAGGAGCGTTCAGAAAATATGGAAGCATTTTTCAAATCACTGTATGGCGTAGCCTATGTCGCAATGTCCATCGTGCTGGTCGCCGTCACAGTACTTCTTTTCGTTACAGGTATTCGGCTGTTTATGAAGAAACGCAATCGCGGTTTTGCCGTAAGCTGCATACTGTTTGCCTGTTTCATTGTCTTCATTATTGTGGTAATGCTGACCACGCCCTTCTCCTCCACCCCTCCAGGTTCACCGGAAGCCATGGCTGCCCTGCTGCAGCTTGGGTAGAATACCTGTCTAGAAGGAGATGCATATGAACTCAAAAGGAACTCTCGGCATTATCGATATTGGCTCCAACTCCATTCGTCTCGTCATTTACGAATTGGATCATGAAGGAGCCTACCGGATCATTCATGAAGATAAATATGCTGCGCGCCTCAGCAACGTGGTTGAAGAGGATGGCCAGATCCTGCGTCATTCGCTGGAACAGGCCATCACCGTCTTGCAGCAATTCAAGGCTACTTGTGACGCATTCCAAACGAAAGTCATTCGTGCTGCGGCTACAGCTGCCATTCGCAATGCACGCAACGCTGCTCAGATCATTGGCTGGCTTGAAGAGGAGACTGGACTTGAGATTGAATGTGCCTCCGGAGATCAGGAAGCGTATTACGGCTTTCTTGGGGTTATTCAGTCCATTGATCTGCAGGATGGCTATGTCGTGGATATCGGTGGCGGCAGTACGGAAGTAACCGTATTCCGGGATCGCAAAAGACTCCACAGTATCTCACTGCCCATTGGTGCCGTAAACTCGCATGCCAGGTATGGCGGGGAGGATTCCTGGTCTGAAGCAAATGTTGCTGCGCTGTGTAATGATGTCATTCAGGCACTGAAGGATCAGGATTGGGTCCGTCAGCATCCAGGTCTTCCGCTCATCGGTCTTGGAGGTACCATGCGTACTCTGGCCAAAATTGAGCAAAAAAGAACACAATACTCGTTACCCGTAACTCACCACTACGAGATCAACGCTTCAGCCATGGAAAACCTGGCCAAATCACTGCCTTATCTCACATCAGGTCAGCGCAAAAAGGTCCCTGGTCTGGCGAAGGATCGTGCTGACATCATTGTGCCCGGTGTTCTGATTCTCAGAACAGTCTTCGACATTCTTCAGGGAGATCGTTATGTCGTAAGCGGAGCAGGATTGCGTGACGGCATTTTGCGTGATCTGATGGCCCCGCACCGGCCAGCCTCTCCTACTGCACTGGAGGACAGCATCCGCAACTTCATTCATTTTGGCCCGCCAGTTCCCGAGAAGAAGCTGAAACGAATCCATCAGGATGCAACCGTGCTCTATGAGGCATTGGATGGGGACGCACCCAAGCCAGCAGATGCACGAATCCTGTATACCGCCTGCATGCTTCATGGGGCAGGAAAACAGATCAATTATTTCCGTTATCCCCAGCACTCGGCGTATTGGATTATGAATGCGGGCATATACGGACTTTCCCACCGGGAGACCGTGCTGACAGCTATCGCAGCCGATTATCATCCCAAAAAAAGAACGCCCCAGCTGCTGAATAAGCACCGGGACATTCTGAAGGATTCCGATGAACGGCACGCTCACCGATTGGGCTCCATCTTGCGCATAGCCGAGGCCATTCATCGTTCGGAGCGAGTCTCTGCGATACGTGTAACCAAAGAAAACGGCTCGCTGCAGATCAAACTCATCTGCTCAGCCGAGCCGTTACTGGAAATGCATGGCCTGGAAGAGGCCTCCAAGGATCTGGAAGAAGCTTGGGACGTTAAGTTGACATACTCCACTCTGCAGGCTTCCAAGGAATAATGCCCATTGCCTCCGTCTGACTTCTCAGCGGGGGCTTTTCGTTTTCCACAAAGACATAATTGCCCCCAGGCATCAATTCCCTTGCCTTCACATTGTCATTTAGGGACAGATTCAGGATGTCGACAAGCATCTTCTTGAGTGACGGATCAAATACCGGGCACATCAGCTCAATTCTCCGTTTCAGATTCCGGGTCATCCAGTCTGCACTGGAGATATATACATCCGGGTTCCCGCTATTCTCAAAGTAAAACAGGCGAGAGTGCTCCAAAAATCGATCCACGATACTAATCACCCGAATATTTTCGCTGAGTCCCTCAACACCTGGGCGAAGGCAGCACACCCCACGGACAATTAAATCGATCTGTACACCTGCCTGGGATGCAACATATAATTCATCAATCATATCCTGGTGAGATAACGAGTTGATTTTGGCAATAATGCGGGCCCGTTTCCCCTTAAGCGCATGCTCTGTCTCCCTCCGTATGAGTGAAAACAGTTCATCCTTCATGCCATCCGGAGCAACGCGGAAAGCCTGCATGGCCTTCGGTCCCGAATAACCGGTTATTTCATTAAAGAGCTCCGATGCATCTTCACCAATGATCGGATTGGAGGTGAACAGTCCTACGTCAGTGTAAACCTTCGCCGTACTCTCGTTATAATTGCCTGTTCCAACGTGCACATAACGTCTTAAGCCATTCTGTTCCCTGCGCACAACAAGAATAATTTTTGCATGGGTCTTCAAACCGACCAACCCATATACAACGTGGCATCCTGCCTTTTCCAGCTTGCGCGCCCACGCGATGTTGCGTTCTTCATCAAAGCGTGCCTTCAACTCCACTACAACGGTCACTTGTTTGCCACTCTCTGCTGCATGAGCCAGTGCCGGAATGAGACGTGAATCCCCGTTTACCCGGTACAATGTCATCTTGATTGCCATGACTCGTGGATCTTCCGATGCCTCAAGGACAAAATCAGTAACTGGTTCGAATGATTCATAAGGATGATGAACAAGTACGTCCCGTTTGCGCAGCAGTTCAAAATGGCTCTCCCGCGGTAAAAATTCCGGTGGATACACCGGCTGAACCGGGCTATATTTCAAATGAGAGAAGCCTTCGATGCTGTCTACAAATCCAGCCAGGAAACTCAGATCCAGCGGACCATCAATTTCATATACCGGATCCTGAATCTCGAATTCCTCCTGCAATTCAAGCAGTGCATCTGCACGAAAATCCTTACGCACTTCCAGCCGGACAGGAGCTCCCCGGCGGCGACGCCGCAATTCCTTCTCGATGGCTTCCAGCAAATCCTCCGCTTCCTCTTCGTTAATGGAAAGGTCCGCGTTACGGGTCAGCCTGAATTCCTGCACAGCCAGCGGAATATATCCGCTAAACAGGGTATGTGTATGATGTTTAATCAAATCTTCTATTAATATGAATGTTTTCTTTTTGCTGTTTGCACGCAGAGGTACGGGAACGACACGCGGCAGATTCGAGGGGACCTGAACGATCGCAAAAAACGGTTCATCCTCCTGCTCCTCTTCCTTCTGAAGCATCACGGCGAGATAGACCGATTTATTATGCACCAGTGGAAATGGACGGCTCTGATCCACGGCCATGGGTGTCAATACAGGGAAAATAATATCATGGAAATATTGATCCATTGCCCGTTGCTGTGTTCCATTAAGCTCGTTATACTCTTGTAGAACAACTCCCTTTTTGGCGAGCAGGCGAATCAATTCCCGATAGGTTTTATATTGCTCAGCCACCATGGCACCTGTTCGTTTGATCAATCTCCGATATAAACCGGACGGGGTGTATCCTGTGAAATCCTTTTGGGTAAATCCTGCTTTAATTTTCTCTTTTGTCTCTGCTACCCTTACACTCATGAACTCGTCCAGATTACTGGCTACAATTCCGAGAAATCTCAACCGTTCCAATAGAGGTGTGGTAGAATCCTGCGCCTCCTGAAGCACACGACGATTAAATTCAACCCAGCTTAAGTCACGGTTAACATAGTTGCCTGTTTTAATATCTCTATGCATGTATGGCCTCCGAATGTGTTGCATATCAATCCTTGTTTAGTTGGTTCTACTATAATTGTACTATCCGTGATTGGATACAAGCGTCATCGCAGTGTAAAAGCAGTGTAAAATTTATGTAAATGATACCTCATGACGATAACTTTTTCCATCCCTTTACAAAGTGCAGTAGACAGAGTAAAGTGAGGTACAGTGCGATTTGGTCCGGTTGCTGTTCTTCTTCCAAATACGTCGTTATTAAAGGAGTATATAATGAAATCAAATAAACCTAGAACGTTACAAAAAAATATAGAGTTTTTCACCGCTGCCCTGTCCCAATGTGTCGTAACGGCATGGCAAGAAGACCCGGCTGGTGTATATTGCGAAGTGGGTCGCGGGATTGTCGAGCGGATCAGCGAAGACAGCGTGCGTATCCGTAACGAGAACGGAACGAAGAGTCATTATGCACGAGATATGACGATGTTCCAGACCGAAAAATAATTTGCGTTGATACGAAAAAAAGACTAGCTTTCCGAAACCAGGTGTTGTATACTCTTGCCACAAGGAAAGGAGGTGCGTCAACATTTCTAATCACATGTTGAACGTGTCCCTTACCCGATCCACTAGCTCAAATTAAATGAGACTGGTGGAGGCGCGGGATACGGATCAAGGTTTTAAAAAGCGCCACGGGTAGAAAAGCCGTCTTCGGACGGCTTTTTTTATTTGTCCTTTTTTGGGTAGGAGCGAATAGAATGAAATGAAAAGAAAATGAAATTTTCAAATTTTTCTTAACTTATTGTCAATTAATTTATCAAGTGTTATGATTCAAATAACACAAATGATACATTTTGTATCATAAATCGGAACACACTGGCTGTTAACCCTTGGTTTTATTTCAAAGGCTGTAACGAAAGGTGGGTTGTGAATACATACACGATACGCTTGCCTCAATAGACAAATAATCATTTTATAAATTGGAGATGGTGTAGACGTGAGTAAGAACCATACAATTCACGGGCTGCGTGGATTATGCGCACTAATGGTTTTTGTCGGACATGTTATATCCATGTCGATTAACGGCGGTTACCTTACCATGAACGAGCACGCTACCTTGGTCTTGGCAGAAATCGGTGTTGATGTTTTCTTCATGATTAGTGGTTATCTTATTGTGCAGAGTTTAGTGAAACACGGGAAGATTGGACAGTTTGTCTATAATCGCATCATACGAATCTATCCTGTGTATCTCCCCTTGCTTGTTATCATGTTCGTGGCAGGGCCTGTGATCCAATTTGATTGGTTGGCCAATTTGACGGCTTCGGAATACATTCTCAATTTCATTTATGGATTGTTCATGCTTCCAGGTGTTTTTCCACTTGAAGAAGCTGTTCGTAATGCAAGAACACTCAGTTATGAATTTGCGTTTTACCTGGTCAGCGTCATTTTCTTCGTATCACTCAGACCCTTAAACAATAAATACATGAAGTGGTTTTTAATCATACTGGGTCTTGCCATCACCTTGGCTGTCGTCATTCGCATGCCGCGGGCACTGTTCTTTCTCACAGGAGTTCTGGCCTATTACGCTAGTGAAAAGTTTAATTTTCTCCCCTCCAAGTTGCACTCGCTCTTAGCCTTAATCATCATTTATCTGGCTACATACTTCGGGGATATTTATTTTTCCATCATCTTCGGCGTATATTTCTTCTATCTGATCATCAAGGAACATGGGGTTTTATCGAATGTGTTGAGTACTCGCTTTTTCCAGTACTTCGGAACGATAAGTTACAGCTTTTATCTCCTGCATCCCTTTGCCCTATTTCCCTTCCAGCGTGTTATGGCGCGCTTCAATCTGCCTGATTATGTATTGGTAACCATCACATTTGTGGCCGGTCTGATTATCGCAACCTTAATCTCTCATATTTCTTATGAAGTCATAGAAAATCGCTTCACCAATCGTTATCTCAAACGCAAAAAACGTCCTGTTACACCTCATGTACCCACTCCATCGCCACAGACAACACCGGTTAGCTGAAGCAGAAGCTGCTGCTTATGAACAACCGTGCTCACTCAGTTCGTACAGAACATATCAAGAGGCTGTCCCAGTGCGGGGCAGCTTCCTTGCATATTTCCGATAAATCCATCAGATGTTTAAAAAACAACCAAAATATTGGAAATAAACCCTGTAGCGGCACAGTTCTCCCGCCTATAATTAGATTGCAACTCATTCTAATATTCAGGGAGGAATATTTTAATGGTCAGATTTGTAAGGGGTTACAAAACTTCAATTGTCCTTGTTCTCATTTTGTTGTTCACTTCGATTATGCTGCCTGCAGGTCAGCATGCCAGCGCAGCTCCCAGCTTCGCCAAAGGGGCAGATATCAGTTGGGTACCGGGCATGGAAGCGCAAGGTTACAAGTGGAAAGACAAAAATGGTGTACAGCGTGACATTATTGATATTTTGAAAAATGATTATCAGATCAATTCGGTTCGTATTCGGGTGTTCGTTAATCCATCCAATGATTATGGCAACGGATATATGAATAAGGATCGCGCCGCAGCTTTGGCACAGCGGGCCAAGAATGCGGGCATGAGCGTCATGTTGACTTTACACTATAGTGATTCTTGGGCTGACCCTGGTCAACAAACCAAACCGGCTGCCTGGAAAAATTACACCTTCCAACAGCTGATGGATGCGGTATGGAATCATACACGTGACGTGATGACGGCCATGCAGAGCAAAGGGGTAACGCCTGACTGGGTGCAGATCGGTAACGAAACCAGCAACGGCATGTTATGGGAGGATGGCAAAGCATCCACGAACATGAAAAATTACGCTTGGCTGGTGAACACGGGCCATAATGCCGTCAAGTCCATGAGCACTGGAACCAAAACAATCGTGCATCTGGCAGGCGGAGACGATAACGCACTGTATGTATGGAATATTGGTGGATTAATCAATAATGGGGCTAACTTTGATATGATTGCCATGTCCCTCTATCCTTCGGCTTCCGGCTGGAACACAGCGGTGACGAACACGGTGAACAATGCGAAAGACCTGATCAATCGCTACGGCAAAGAAATCATCATCTCCGAGATCGGCATGGACAATAACCAGGCTGCTGCAGGCAAAAGCTTCGTGGCCGCCATGAAAAATCAAATCCGCAATCTGCCAAACGGCAAAGGAAAAGGCGTATTTTACTGGGAGCCGCAAGCTACTCCAGGGTATAACGGTGGTTACGGCAAAGGCGCTTGGCAGTCGAATATGATGCCGACAGTGGTCATGGAAGGATTTATCGACTAGGAATTATCGAGTATGCGAAAAGGCGCTGACCCCGGTGGGGCAGTGTCTTTTTTTACGATGCCTGGGCTGTCACCGTTGGTTTTTTGGCATGCATACGAATATAATAAGCTATATGAGAACTTATCGTTTCTATAGGAGGTTTAGGGATGAGCTTTTTAAAAGGATTAGGACAGTTTGCAGGGGAAGTTACCGGAAAGGTACTTGGCGGCAGCGTAAGGGTTGTCGGTGAGATCGCAGGCAGCCCCTTTATCAAGGAAGTTGGCGACGGCGTAGAGAAAGCTACGATGAACACAGGGAAAACGGTAGGACAATTAGCAAGTGGTACATATGATCTGGCCAGCGGTGCCATTCGAAAAGATGATGCAGCGGTTGAGGCAGGACTTGCCGATTTGGGAGATGCCGTGACCAACACGGCAAAGGGCGTTGCCGTTTCAGCCAAATATGTATATAACGGTGGCAAGAATGTTGTCGTAGGCATGAAAGAAGAAGATATGGACCGAGTGAAGCTTGGTGCCAAGCATCTTCTGGCGGCGGCCGCAGTGACTACTCTTGCCGTGGGTGTCATCGATGCCGTTGATGGTGCTGATGGAATGGATACGGCTAGCATTGTGGAGCCCACAGATATCACCTAATCCGCCGAAAATCCGGTAAAACGAACATACACTTAATTCTTTTGCTGCAGCATTAGCTACATCCATAACTCTATTATAAATGAAACGGACGCTGATCTATTGAAATGATCGGCGTCCGTTTTAGTTTTATGGCTAAACAGGGTTACTTCGCTTCGCCTACGACAGTAAAGCGTTCGTTATTGTGTTTTGCATTTTCAATCTCATCCACTAAGGCAATGGCATAGTCTGCATAGCTGATATAACTTTTGCCTTCACTGTTCAGAATGATGTGATCTTTACCCGTTTGATATTTTCCAGTGCGTGCACCTTCTGGATTGAAGAAGCTTGCGGGGCTAAGGAATGTCCATTGAATGCCGGAGGATGCTTGCAGGTCCTGCAGGTTTTTCCCTTGGTTTGTCGCTGTTGGTTTGTATGCATCAGGGAACCCTGGCGCATCAACGACACGCAGGGAGTGCGTCTCATCGGTGAACAGACTGCCCGCCCCGCCTATTACGATCAGGCGAGTTTGAGGAGCATCTTTCAGAATGTTGATCAGAGCCTGTCCCACTTCCACATGCAGATGTTCTTTTCCAGCAGGTGCACCGAATGCATTCACGATAACATCAAATGCTTGAGCATCCTGCGAAGTAAGATCGAATACATCCTTCTCCAATACGTTCAGGCTTTTGTCTTCCACCTTGGATGCGTTACGTACAATTGCAGTTACTTCATGGCCTCTGCTCGCTGCTTCTTTCAGGATCAGATTACCTGCTTTGCCTGTTGCGCCAATAATTCCGATTTTCATCATAATCTCTCCTTTAAGTTTGATTTGTGAGAAAACTTATATTGTAACTATATTAGTTACAACTAACTTTGTCAACTATTCATCCATGTCAAAAATGATTGTTCCTTTAAAACAAAAAGACCCTGATTAGGTTATCCATTACAGACGATCCTCATCATTGCGGGTCTTCAATTTAGGCTTCACCGTATATTATTGCCCGTACAGAGCTCCATGGTCGTTCTCTTTTCCTATGGTCACTTTGCCTTCTCTCTGAATCGACTCGTACGCCGCCAAGGCAATGGAAGTGGCAAGCAAACCATCTTCCCCGGTCACGGGAACACCTTTTTCAGCTACAAGAGCATCCACGAAATCCTGCAGCATGTAATAATTCATACGCTCTCCCCAGTAGCTCCACCTTGCTTTATCCTCCAGATCGCTGTATATCTCATTCGTCTGTGCAAAAGCATCCATATGTATGACACCTTTCGTACCGATGATATCCAGCTTCATATCTCCCCAGAACGGATAGTTCCGGTTTCTTGACCAGCTTGTATCAATGAACGCAATCATTCCCTGTTCGAATTCGATATGTACCATCCCCGAATCCTCCACTTCCAGATCATGAAACAGATGCCCTTGCTCCGCATATACCGCTAGCGGTTCCCGCTTAAACAACCACCGAAGCAGATCAGAGATATGAACCGTATGATCCAAGATTGCTCCACCGCCGGATAGAGAAGACTCCACAAACCATCCCTCTGGTGCTGTCCCGCGATTGTACCCTTTAACCGCAACCACTTGCCCTATGTCACCTCGTTCCAGCGCCTTCTTCGTCTCCACTACGGCAGGCAAATATCTGCAGGGGAATGCAGTCATCAGCTGCACCCCGTATTTGAAACAGATTTCGATCATAATCTTCATTTCATCCATAGCTACTCCAAGTGGTTTTTCACATAAAACATGCTTGCCCGCGCGGGCACTATCCATGACCATGCTCGCGTGATTCACATTCTCTGAACATATAATCACGGCATCAATCTCAGGGAGCTTCAGCATATCGCGATAATCATCGTAGTAGGAGAGATTCCCATGTTCAAGAAGGCTCTGGACCCGCTCCCTGTTCTCATCAGCGATGGCAACGACCTCCGCATTCTCAATCGCGGCAAGCTCACGATAGTAACTGAAGGCATGAGAATGAGCGAAGCTAATCATACCAATACGTAGCCGTTTCATCCGATTAATCCCCCCTTTCCCTCGAAACCCAACATGTTCACAGGCAGCCCGCTATGAGCAGATTCGAGTGCAGCCCGTGCGACCTTGGAAGCCATACAAGCATCCTGGAAAGTGACCTTCGGCTGAGCCCCGGACTGGATACATTGGATGAAATGAGACAATTCACGGTCATAGGCAGTTTCAAACTCAGGACTTTTCCGTAAAACGATAGGTGTATGCTCCCTGCTTGGGTCTGCTCCTGTCGTTGACCTGCGCTCTGCTGATACCACAGCCCGATGTATCATCAAGGATTTGGCAACTTCAGAATTGGCATAGATGACTCCCCGATCGCCTGCGAATTCCATTGCTGTCTGAAACGGTCCCGGGTATCCCCACATGCCTTCAAGATTGGCAATGGCTCCCTGTTCGAATCTCAAGGTTACCCAAGCATAATCCAGGTGAAGAAAAGTTCTACGCTGGGCATATACGGAGCGTACCTCTCCAAGCAGGCTGCGCATATAATCAATGTCATGGATCATCAGATCTATAATGACACCACCGCTGTCCCACTCATTGTTGTACCAGTTCTTCTTCAGCCCCGGATGGGGCCCGATACGTCTGGCATGAACAACCCCAGGCTTTCCTATTACCCCGGCTTTGATCTGACGGGCTACATCAGTATAGGCAGGGAAAAAGCGGCCCACATGGGCAATCAACAACTGCACCTGATTAGCACGACAAATGACATCCATCATTTCAGCTTCTTTGGCCGTTGAACTAACGGGCTTCTCACAGATCACATGCACGCCCGCTTCTGCAGCCATCACCGTATACGTACAGTGCAGCGATGTAGGCAGACAGATGCTCACTACATCCAGATGCCCTTCTTCCAGCATTTCCTCGAAACGGCTGTACGCCGTCGTTCCACATGCATTAGCCAGCCTGACTGCTTCGTCCTCCTCGACATCACAAACACCAACCAGTTCAACGTCTTTCAACTTGGTATAACTTCTCGCATGAACTCCTCCCATCGTTCCACACCCCAGTACAGCAACTCTCACATCCTATCCCTCCTTCATTCAGGTCTTTGTTCCAATCTTCAATTCATTCTGTCTTATATCTGTCATAGGCTGCTTGATATACCTTCATATACTCCTCCAGCCCCATCTTGTTTAGTGTGTTCACATACTCATCCCACTGATCAAAACTTGCGCTTCCATTCACGAATTTCGCTTCCATCTCGGTCACGTAATCCTGTATGTCTTTGCCGACAGAGGACATGAATTCGGATTCTTCCTGCGTGAAGTTAAAGTTATACCAGATGTCCTCTACAGCATGATCTTTCGCCTTGTCGGCTGCCTGCAGTGAGCTTGGTAGAGTTTCCGAACCTTTGAAGTAATCTTCTTTAACCAAACCCGGGTAGCTGCCGCCGAGCCACGTAAAATATTTGGCTAAGGCCTGATCCTGGGTCAGCCCGTCCGGATTCGATGTGATATCCTGCGTATACTGCAGATTTCCTTCTGCATCCTTTTCATAGGTCTCCCCTTCTTTCCCCATAAAGTAGAGCAGGGCTCCTTCATCACTATAGAAATGATCCATCCAGCGGATCGTTGCTTCAGGATTCTCGTTTTTGTCCGTAATCGCAAAGGCGCCCACATGCACCATAGGCACTTTCACATGGGAATACAACTGTTCGCCGTCAGGGCCTTCGAGGGCTCCAAGACCGATGAAATTCTTTTGCCCCATCACCGTCTCCGGATTAGGTACCGTTGTGGCCCCAAGCGTTCCTGCCTGACCTTTTGCATTCAAGGCTCCGCCATCCAGTGTAAATATCTCGGGATCCAGCAGTCCTTCCTTATGCAGCTTGTTCACATATTGCAGCACTTCCTTGTACTGAGGCAATGTTTTGGTGAAGCGAAGCTCAGCTGTGCCGGGTTCCACATCGACCAACTTGTGTCCAAGTCCACGGTTACCAAGGCCCCATGCACCTTTGACATGATCAATAATGCCCGTAATGCCTGTTGCGCTAAAAGGAATCTCATCGTTTTTACCGTTACCATTGAGATCCGTCGTTTTGACGGCTTTCAGATACTCATAAAAGCTCTCGGTTGAATCCGGTTCTTCCATATTCAGCTGCTCCAACCAATCTTCATTAATCCACAGCGGTGCACCAATCAGCATGGATAATAGTGCCGGATCATAGAAGGACGGCATGGAATAGATGTTTCCATCCGGCATCGTCAGTCCTTTACGAATATCGGGGTACTGCTCCATTAACCTTTTAAAATTCGGGGCATACTGATCAATCAGATCATTGAGTGGAAGAAATACACCCTGGGCACCATAGCGGGTCAATTCATCCGAAGTCACACGAGCCGAATAAAATACATCCGGATAATCTCCGCCTGCCAGAGCCAGGTTCCTCTTCTCGGTCAGAGTCTCAAAGGGAACCAGATTGAAGTTAACTTTGACGTTCGACATCTCACTATATGTTTTCCAGATCAGCGTTTCTTCAAAATTGCTTCCATTGGTGGTCGATTTTCCTGTAAAAAAATCCAGTTCAATCGGTTCCTTCACGACCGGCATGCCAGTAGCATTCAGATTGGCCTGACTGTTCTGATCCTGTTCTGATGGCGTCTCTCCTGAACCGCAACCAGCCATTAGTCCCGCTGTAATTACAATGGATAAGGTCAAGCTGCCCCACTTTTTAAACAACATCCATATGCACTCCTTTATAAAAAAATGAATTATGATTTACCCTTTAACTGCACCAATCATGACTCCTTTAATGAAGTACTTTTGCAAGAACGGATACAGAATCAGCATGGGCAGGTTCGTAATGATTACAGCGGCATATTTGATGGCTTCAGCATCCATCATGCTTCTGGCCAGGGAATCGTCACTGATATCCACCATCTCTTGCATCTGTCCCTGAACCAGAATTTCGCGTAAAAACAACTGCAGCGGATACTTGTCCCGGTCTGACAAATAGATTAAGGCATTAAAATAGCTGTTCCAGTGCCCCACCGCGTAAAAGAGAACCATTACGGCCAATACCGGGCCAGATAAGGGCAGAACAATTCGCAGCAGCACCTTCATATTCGAACAACCATCCATAAAAGCAGCCTCCTGAATTTCCTTCGGAATAGAATTCTGAAAGAATGTCTTCATAATCAGCATGTTCCATACAGACAATGCCGACGGAATAATCATGACCCAGAAGGTGTCAAGCATCCCAAGATCCTTGATGAGCAGATAGGTTGGAATCATCCCGCCACTGAAAAACATCGTAAACACAATCAGAATGGTAAAAAAAGTTCTGCCTCTAAAATCGGATCTGGATAACGGATATGCTGCCGCAATGGTCATCACCAGATTAAGCATGGTTCCCGCAACCGTGTATAACAACGTGTTTCCATAGCCCTTCATCAGTTCGCTATTCGCAAACAGACGTTCATAACCAACCAACGAGAGGTTTTTGGGCCACAACCAGACTTCCCCGCGCATCACGTTTTCCGGATTACTGATCGACGCAATCCCTACAAAAAATACGGGATACAATACCACTACAGATACCAGTGCCAGAGCTGCATAGATCATCCATTCGACTGCCCGGTCACCACGACTTTGTGCCATCCCCTCACCTCCCTTACCATAGACTGCTCGAGCCGACTTTGCGGGCAATCCGGTTAACGGTCAGCAGCAATATAAAATTGATAACCGAGTTGAACAGGCCGACAGCTGCAGAGTAACTGTACTGCGCACCCAAAATACCGCTGCGGTATACATTGGTTGCAATAACGTCAGATGCTTCCATATTCAACGCATTCTGCATAAGGAATACTTTCTCAAACCCCACACCCATGATGGATCCTATATTAAGAATTAGAAGCACGACCATGGTCGGAGCAATCCCCGGAATGTTCACATGCCAGATTCGTTGAACCCTGGTGGCTCCATCCACCTTGGCTGCATCATGCAGCTGTTGATCTACTCCGGCGAGCGCTGCCAAATAGATGATCGAGCTCCACCCCATCGTCTGCCATATACCTGACCATACAAATATACTCTTGAACCAACCGGGCTCCGTCATGAACGAAATGGCTTCTCCACCCAGAGCGGTAATTGCCAAATTAACTAATCCACTGACAGGAGACAGGAACATCATAATCATACCGACCATAACGACCGTTGATAAAAAATGAGGCATGTAGGTCACTGTCTGCACGAATCTTCTGTACTTCCCGGACCTGACTTCATGGATCATTAACGCCAGTAAAATGGGAATAGGGAAGCCAACAATTAATTCGTACAGACCAATGCCAAGCGTATTTTTCATGATTCGCCAAAAATAAAAGCTGTCAAAGAACCGTTCAAAATGTTTGAATCCTACCCATGGACTTCCGGTAATGCCTTTGTTGGCGATAAAGTCCTTAAACGCAATCTGCACACCATACATGGGTACATAATGAAACACTACAAAGTAGATGATGACAGGCGAAAATAACAGATACAAATCCCAATTTCTACGAAACGAACGAAAACGGGATTTCTTCGCACGGCTTCCACTCACTCGACTCCCGTGTGCCTGCTCATTAACGGATGTCGTCTGTTCCAAAATCAGCAATCCCCCCTTTTTTTGCCTGCCTTAACGACGGGCTCGGCTGCAAGTCGAATGTTACAGCCCTTCTGCGCGATTGGGTATAAACCGTTTTTGGGATTTTGGTCTATCCTTGCGAAATTTACATAATTCTTGATTTTTCCTGAAAAAATAGCCATTTTCGCAAAAAAGGTATAGCTCCTTTTTACAGTGCGTTCATATTTTGCTCCCTGCGTTTTAACAGTTCACGCGTAGAATGGGCCAGATAATCTTGTTCTCTCTAGAAGAATGAAAATGAGGGGTTGTCTTATGAACTGGATCATGAATAAAAAACGAACCCTGTTTTTCAAAATATTTGTCAGCTTTTTGGCGATTATATCGCTGTTCTGCCTATTCTACATTCTGATTTATTATGTATTCAAAACGAGCCTTCAGGAGGAAATCGTTCAGAACAGTCATAACGAAACAAAGAACACAGCGGAACGCTTCTCCAATCACATGGAGCAAATTCAGATCATGCTGTTCCATGTATACAACAATCAGGATCTGGTTGCCTTCAATCGGCAGCTCCAGAGAGTGGGCTTTCAACAGGCGGACTATCTAAAGGCCAAAAATGTAATGAAGGATATTCGGGGATATGTGTATAATTCGTTGTTTTTGCTGGAAGATATCATCGTCCATTTTCCCAATGAACGCTTGACGCTCGGTAAATCAGGAAGTGGCAGCTCAGACTACATGTTCAATACATCCTACCAAAGTGCCACCTATCCATTGGAACATTGGAATACACTCAGCTCGGAGCCCAGTACGTTCCTGATCTTGCCAGCTGCCTCCTTTCAAATGAAGGCAGGTTCTCCCGAGAACAGACTTTTGCTGCCGTATACGTTCAAAAACCCTGGATCTGCTTATCAGATCATTGCCATGATTGATATACGGAAAGCCGTACAATCCTTTTTTGGTACCACGGACGGACATACTTTGACCATTACAGATCAACAGAGCAACATCCTGTACCACTCGGGTTCCACTTCAGCAGAAGCAAAGATGCCTGTTTTTCAAGAAGGGGAGACAACACACAAGCAGAATGGGAGATATTATTTCAAAGCGGAGGCTGCTGATGGGCTTACCTATATCACATCACTGGCAGATACACGTATTACAGACCAGTTGCAGCGATTGACCGGTTATATGATTCTTATCTTCGTTTTTTCACTTTTGGCAGCCACGCTGGTATCCCTTTATCTAAGCCGACGTCTGCATACCCCGGTCAAGGATATGTTATCCTCGCTGCTAGACCGTACATCACTAAATGATGTCGGTGAATTCAGGCAGGGAGAGAGTCACATTTTGGAATATGATCTCATTCAGAGCAGAATTGGGGAGCTAAAAAAAGAAAAATATACCATTGTGGCCAAACTTAATCGCCAGAACGCCATTCTAACCAACTACTCCTATATGAACCAGTTGAAGAACATCAATACGGATCTTAGTGAGTGGAACGATTTTCTGGCAGATGGAGGAAGTTATCAGATTGTGTATTACGATATTCGTTTCCGTATATCAGATAAAGGCACTATGCCTCTTGACCGGGAACGGGCGGTACGTCACTTGCTGGATTACATTCATTTGCAAACCAAAGAGAAATTCCATTCTAATCATACGTTCCAAATGGAGAAAAACGAGATTGTCTCCGTATTAAAGGAAGCTCAGGCCTTCCAGCTTCAAACGCTTCTAGAACAGCTTAAAGCAAGCCTTGATGAGGAAAAACATTATTATGTCGTGACTATCTGTACCCTTCCCGCTACGGATCAACCGACTAAATTCAATGAAACCTATCAACAATTACGGGATCTGGCTTCGGAGGCTCGGTTGCTGAACGAAACCCAACTCGTCAGCGAGGCGCGTTCCCTGCCCGATCTGGACCAACCTCTGTTGAAACGGGGACGTGAGCTTAATCAGGCAATTCAAGCACTGGAAGAAGATGCCTGTATGGAATGGATTCATCACTCGTTCGCCTACTTCGTCAAGAAGGATGCAAGCGTTCTTCAATTCAGGCAATTGGCTCTCTCTATAATGAGTCATATCGTTGAATACATGAATCAGCAGCTGTCTTATAAAGCCTCTGGCATACCACAGAGTGAATGGGAAGATATGCTTCAGGATTGTCATACGCGGGAAGACTATGAGACTGTTTTCAAGCACATCGTTAGCTCTGTCTTAACCATCATGCGTGACAGCAAACTTCCTGCACCCGAAGAACCTGCCATCGCCATGTTTTACGAAATCATCAACTCTCATTACATGGAGGATATTTCACTCGAATATCTGTCCGAGAAACTGAATTTGTCAACGACGTATCTGTCTGTGTATATCAAAGAAAAAACCGGCATCAACTTCAGCGAGCATTTACAAAAAACTCGCATGCGCAAAGCTTGCGAATTGCTAGCTACGACGAACTGGACCATCAACGAAATCAGCGTCTGCGTCGGATATCAGAACATCACTTCTTTTAATCGCCTCTTCAAAAAGACAACCGGAATTTCGCCTAGTGTTTATCGAAAACAGCATCTTATGGAAATCCAACAGCAGCGAAAACATGTGGACTGATGTTTTCTGAGCAGTGAGCATGGCTAGACCTCCTCACGATTAGTCTAATGTGAATGAACACATCAAAAAGCGCAGTTTAACGGCCATTACCGTCAAAGCTGCGCTTTTCCATTGCATTGTGTTTATAGCGGTGTTGTCATAATTACTGTAAGAACCAGATGATCGGAAATGGATGATTTAAACCTTTACTTCCTTCTCAACCCAATTTTCATTCTGTATATTTTTAGTTTTTATTCTAATGCTGCCTCCAATCTTACCCACGAAATAACTTCCAATCTTCAATTTATGGAGCACAAAAGTGAGTAGTATTGATACCCCAATACTCAGAACAAAAGTTAAAGGTATATTGATCCATGGATTGAGCCCATCAAAAATTTCGCTAAAGTTTTGCACGAATATCAAATGCAATAAGTAGATACCAAAGGAATACCTGCTTACCAGATCAATAATCCAAGGTATCTGTTTTATTTTTGAAGTAAGATAAAAGGCAACAAAGATTACGCTTATCGTATACAACAACATGTCTATTCGCTTGGAGTTCCCTTCAGGTAACAAATCTGAAAAACGAAAACTCAATATGACAAGGAAACTGACAATAGAGGATAAAATGAACCATTTGATGTATCGATCCAGGAATTTCCGAAAAGCAGCATGATTTCTACCACAATAGTAAGCTACCGAGAAATAAAATAACCAGCCAGGGAAAGGTATCCAGTAGAAACGGTTCCATATATACTCCGCACCAGGGATTAAATAAAGCGGGGGGACAAAGTTGAAGAAGCCGAGGTAAATTAGATTAACCACTAAGCACAGAAAAATCATGAGCCTAGGGGATATCTTTTGGAAATACTTCGTAAATATGATGTGCAGGACATAGAATTGAAAAATAACAATAATAAAGTATGCGATATAATCTGCTGCAACAATGTTTCTAACAATTTTAAAAAGCAAGGCGGTAATTGTTAAATCCCCTGATCTGCTTAAACTATATAATGCGTAAACCACTGCCATCGTTATGTAGGGAATCAGGATGTACCTAACACGTTTCCATAGGAATTGATCAGGAATATAATGGGGATATGATTTCGCCAAAAGAAATTCAGAAATAAAAACAAACGTGGGTGTCCCAAACAAGAGAGCAAGTTTTACGACCTCTAGGAACGTTACAGATGGGTTAGAAAGTACCCCCTCATAGTTTGTAAAGGTCATATTGATACAATGAATGGCGACAACAGTGAGACAGGCAAGACACCTAAGCCAGATAACTTCTGAGACCAATTCTTTTTTCAATATCAAACTCCCCTTCTCCCTTTGATTGATACAGATTGTATCATTAATGGATTGATTTAGTAAATATTAAATTATATTGTCATTTTTCAAATCTTTTGCTTTTGCTTACGTTCAAGAACATGACAAAAAGACCTCTACAACGCAATTAGTCCGAGACTAACACGCTATAGAGGCCTGATTTCAATAGTTCATTTTATGTTTGGAAAATTACGTCGAACTGTTGAAGTCCTAACAATCCTTATCCGGTACCCCAGCTTCTTCTCTCGTACGGAAAGAAGATCCGCAGCCGCATGTCGCAACCGCATTGGGGTTATGGATGGTGAAGCCGCCGGACATACCGGACTCTTCAAAATCAATTTCAAGACCGTTCAGATATTTCAGGTTTTCCTTCTCGACTACAACCTTCATATCGTGAATATCCATATAAATATCCTCTTCGGATTCTTTATCATCAAAGCCCATGGCGTACGAAAATCCGGTACAACCTCCCGGAGCTACGCCGAGACGCAGGAACATGCCAGGTGTCTCTTGCTGTGAAAGCATCTCTTTCAATCGATCGGCAGCTGTTTCGCTGATGCTAATCATGCCAGGTCACTCTCCTTTTCGTTAACTCTCTTTAAATTATACTCCACCCCGTCAAGAGGCTCAAGCCATGTTTATCCTTATTCCCGAGTCTGTCCTCGGCTCCTTTTTCTTGCCAGTGTATTGAACCCCCGGGACACGAGGTTTATAATGGATAGGTGATCGCTCTGAAATGTCGATATTTTGTCATGACTTATTCAAATGATGATCATATATGGAGTTGTAATTTTTTTCACATTTCGAGACTGCCACGCAGTCCCCAATGCATATAGAGTCATCAGACTCACTTTTAGATTTTACATCCATGAGGCCAGAAATTTTAAAAAAAATTCAGCTTTACACATGCAGCATATGCTGCACCGGGTAATGGAGGGTTAGTCCTCTAAGGAGGCGGCAGATGACCGCATCTTTTGTATGTAGTTCTGTAAACAAGACCTACATTTAACACAAATCCGGTTAAGAACAGGAGGAAACAAAATGTCTACATTGGTAACACCATTCACAGACAAAAGAATGGCGGAAATCGTTGAGAAAGTGCAGAACGGCGTAAGGCTGAGCGTAGAAGACGGCGTCTATCTGTATCAAACGGATGATCTGCTGACTCTCGGCCAACTGGCCAATGAGGCTAACCTGCGGAAGAACGGCAAGAAAGTGTATTTTATTGAAAACATGAGCCTATACTTTACGAACGTTTGTGAAGCACACTGTGCTTTTTGTAATTTCCGCAAAGACCAGGGCGAAGAAGGCTCCTACACACTATCCGGACAGGAAATGATCGACTACGTGGAACAGCATATTCATCCTGGTGTACGTGAGTTCCATATTGTAGGCGGACATAACAACCATGTTCCTTTTCAATATTATGTCGATTCCCTGCGTGCTTTAAACGAAAAATATCCGGATGTTACGCTGAAGGCCTACACGGCTGCTGAGATCGATTTCTTCACCCGGATCAGCGGACTCAGCATTAAGGAAGTACTGCAGGAGCTGCAAAAAGCTGGCCTGAAATCACTGACGGGCGGCGGAGCAGAAATTCTGTCCGATGAATACCGCAAAAAAATGCGTGTCGACAAAGCAAACGTGGATCGCTATCTTGAGGTACACCGTACCGCTCATAATTTGGGCATGCGTACGCATACTACAATGCTGTATGGATCGATTGAATCTTACGAGGATCGCGTTAACCACATGGCACAAATTCGCGAACTGCAGGATGAAACCAACGGTTTCATGGTATTTATTCCACTCTCCATGCAGCCTAAGAGCAAAAATGCCAGCATTATGCGCCGCAACTCGGCATACGAGGATCTTAAAACGATTGCGATTAGCCGCCTCATGCTGGATAACATCGACCACATTAAAGCATACTTCATCAATATCGGCCCACAGCTGACCCAAGTTGCACTTGGATTCGGGGCTTCGGATGCCCATGGTACTATCGTTCGCGAACGGATCAGTCATGCTGCAGGTGCGTTAACACCTGAAGGCCTCACCCGCAAAGAGCTCATCTGGCTCATTAAGGGCGCTGGACGCATTCCTGTTGAACGCGACACCTTCTACAACGAAATTCAAGTATACGAATAAACCTGCTGCATCGTCTCGATAGCCTCTTTCATCCATACAAGGAGAACGACCATTCGAATCGATGCATCAAGTGGGTATAATACCTCTAATTTTAAACTCCAAAATTTTCGATATAATAATTAATTAAAATAAAACAAAAGGAGCAGCTATGTGAAAGCATAGCTGCTCCACAGGTTACAGCCCCGATCATACGGGACTGATGCAGAAAGGAAGCCGAGTCATGAAAAATTTCGTCATTCTCGGGGGCGGCTATGGCGGCCTCACAATCATCAAAGAACTTCTGGAAGGCAAAATACCGTCAGATACACAAATCGTGTTGGTGGACCGGAGCCCCTTTCAAGGATTGAAGACTGAATATTACGCACTCGCAGCAGGTACCGTATCCGACTATGACCTGCGCATCCAATTTCCAGTCCATGAGAAAGTTACTTACCGTTATGGAGAAGTCACTTCGATTGATCTGGAGCAGCGTCAGATTGAATTTGAAGGCCAGGATCCTTTGGAGTATGACAAGCTTGTCATCGGACTTGGCTGTACAGACCGTTTCCACAATACTCCGGGAGCGGAAGAATACAGCTGTACCATTCAAAGTTTTAGCAAAACGCGGGAAACCTACCTCCGTCTGAACGAAGTTAAAGCTTACGGACACGTGCATATTGTTGGCGGTGGCTTGAGCGGTGTCGAGATGGCTGCCGAACTACGAGAAAGCAGACCCGATCTCAACATTAGTATTCTGGACCGCGGTGAGCGCGTATTATCGGCATTCCCGCAGCGATTGTCCGCTTACGTGCATGAGTGGTTTAACGAACATCAGGTAGAGACACGCGGACATGTCGCCATCTCTCGTCTTGAAGGGAACGCTATCTATAACCGGGATGAAGAAATTCTGACGGATGCTGTAGTATGGACAGCCGGAATTCAACCCGTTAAAGTCGTGCAGGATCTCGACGTTACAAAGGATCCTCAGGGCCGGGTTGTACTGAATGAATATTATCAAATTCCTGAATACACAGATGTTTATGTTGTCGGTGACTGTGCCAGTGTACCTTATGCACCAAGCGGTCAGGCTGCAGAAGTACAGGGTGAACAGATCGCTCATATTCAGCATGCCCTTTGGAAAGGCGAAAAGCCCAACCCGCAGCCGCTCAAGCTCCGCGGCACGCTAGGTGCACTCGGCAAGAAGGCTGGGTTTGGGCTGATGGGCAAAACGTCCATGATGGGACGTGTACCTCGTATCTTGAAAAGCGGCGTGCTCTGGATGTCCAAGCGTCATCTCGGTTAGTCGAGATCCAGCTCATCCCAGGCATCGGCTTCGGCAATTTTGGCCAGAATGGCGTTATATAGATCTTCCACTTTGTCCGTGATAACAACTTCACCATTAACTAGTGCAAAAGGAGTCATATAACATTGGCCACAGTTGCTGAGGCAGCCGTATTCTATCACATCATAGTCTGGATTCTCTTCGAGTTGCTCCAAGACTTCATCTGTGCCAAAATGCATATTGTTGGCACAAAATTCAATAATCGGTCTCATGTAGGTTCACCTGCTTTGTTTGACCATTTTAATTTACGGCCAATTGTAATATAATATATAGAGGAAAGGAGTTGAAAAATATGAGCGAAAACGCACAAAGCACCATGTATGATGAGGTATCTGACGTGCTTGACAAACTTCGTCCGTTCCTGCAGCGCGATGGCGGTGACGTGGAACTGGTCGACGTGGAGGACGGCATCGTTAAGCTGAAACTGGTCGGTGCCTGCGGCAGCTGCCCAAGCTCCACCATTACCTTAAAAGCCGGGATTGAACGTGCCCTTCTTGAAGAAGTTGACGGTGTCGAAGAAGTCGTACAAGTATTCTAATCAATCCTTCACGAAATAAACCTCAAGAGCCTTTCGCTTCAATTGAAGCGGAGGGCTCTTTTTTTGTGCGTTTCCTCTATTGTCCCTCTTCACGCTGGATGGTTGGACGTATAGGATCGAGCCCGCCCGAAACATCCATAATGTTGCCTGTAATAAAATCGGAGTGATCCAGGCACAAATACGTAATCACCCGTGCAATATCTTCACCGCTCCCAGGACGTCCTCTCGGCGTCTCCTGATCGGTTATGCCAGCTAATTCATCAATGGTTTTTTCCTTATTGGCCCCCCGAATATCGCCCGGACACACCATATTCACCGTAATGCCGTAAGGAGCCTCCTCCACAGCAAGCGTCTTCGTAAAGGATACCAGACCTACCTTCGCAGCAGCGTAAACTGCACGATGAGGCCAAGACCGCGCCTCTCCCGCATGACTGAAACCAAAGTGAATAATTCGGCCCCACTTTTTGCGTCGCATCTCCGGAAGCACGCGTTGGTCCAGAAGCATGGGTCCAAGCAAGTTCCCTTGTACCAACATCTGAATCTCAGCGTCGGTATAGTCAGCAAACAATCGGCGTTCGCGAACGAAAGGTCCTGCATTATTCACCAGGATATCAATACTGCCCAGCTCGACTTCAACCTGTTCTACCAACATGGCGATGTCTTCCGTTTTGGAAATGTCTGCTTGAATGGCAATGCACTGTACACCTTTTGCAGTGATCTGGGCCTGAAGCGCTTCAGCTTCGGTACGGCTGTGCACGTAATTCAAGGCAATATGGCATCCCTGATCTGCCAGACGGAGGGCCGTCATTTTTCCAAGACCTTTGGCACTTCCCGTTATGAGGGCAATCTTCCCCTTCACGTCCATCCCCCTCTTCAAAGAGCAGTCACTCATCCAGTATAAAAGATTTATCATCCCCTCACAACTCGCTTCTCCCTTTATCTAATAAATCCCTTTTAATCCAAAAATGCCTTGATGGAAAACCTCTTTATATGTTAATGTCGATGAGGCCAAAGAATCTACATTGAAGGCTTGATTAAAATACATAACATTTGAAAGGGTCCCGAAATGAAGAACAGCAACCAAGGCTTTATCACCTTCCTACTGGCATTATTGCTAATATTTCCTTTAACACATCTCTTTGCTTCGCCCATCTTCGCTGCAAGCGAAACTACTCCATCTCCTTATGAATATGACTGGATTGATGGACCTGCTTCCGTGTCTTTGGATCATAAGGCAACACTTCAAATATTCAAGGATCATTCATTTTTGGACAAAGCCAACACTCAGCGTTCTATGCTAAACAGTGGTTCCAAACCTAATGGCAACGAAATCGGAAGTCTGTACAGCACCAGTGAGCATGGATCTTGGTATGTGGTGTTTGAGTACGTCAAAACTGGGCATATCCATGATCAAGATCAGAACTTAGATGCTGAAGAATTGTTAAGCAGTTATATCCGAGGCACTGAAGAAGAAAATAGGGAACTCGCTCCTGAAGATAAAATATCTATTACGGGGTGGGAAATTGAACCAACATATGACCCTATCAAGCGTCAATTGGTTTACTCCGTTGGTTTCAAAGACGCTGATGAGCAAGCTATGGTTAATTACAATGTGAAGTTTCTGACTCGTGAAGGGTACATTACGGCCATTCTCGTTACAGATCAGCCTAGTTTTGAACAAAATCGCCTGGCATTTGAAGAAGTGGTTCTGAATCAGCTGAGCGTTACTCCAGGGAACACCTACGAAGATTATGATGAATCAACGGACAAAACATCTACCGTGGGACTCAAAAGCATTCTGGTAGGCGGGATCGGTTACACCGCCGGACAAAAATTCAGTATTTTGCTTTTATTCAAAAAAGGGTGGTACGTTATTCTTCCTATCGTGGTTATCCTATTCTGTTGGCTGAAATTCAGACGTAGGAAGCAAGAGACAGATGATGATACATTATCCCCTAATGAAAAGGCCTATCTGCAAGAAGCAGATGAACAGCAATACGCCGATCAGAATGAATTGTCCTACTATAATCGGAAATCGGAGCACATATCTCCTGAAAATAAACAATAAGGATGATTTGCGTACACCAAACAATCCAAGAACAAAAAAACCGAGTAACTCTCAGGCAGAGAGGCTCGGTTTTTACGTATATCACTCAACTCAAATGGAGTGGATAGATGGGCAATTTAGAATGCAGGTTCAACTGCACCTTGATAGCGTTCCTTGATGAAGGTTTTTACTGCTTCGGAATTCAGGGCAGCAGCCAGCTTCTTAATCGCATCTGCATCCTTGTTGTCTTCACGGGAAACGAGAATGTTCGCGTAAGGGTTGCCTTGCAGATCCTCGATAAGCAAGGAATCCTTCTCCGGATTCAAGTTAGCTTCAAGGGCATAGTTGGCATTGATGAATACCAGATCGGCTTCATCCAGCTGACGAGGCATCATGGCTGCATCGAGCTCAATAATATCCAGGTTTTTCGGATTAGCTGTAATATCCTGAATGGTGGATGCAATGTCCGTATTGTCTTTCAGCGTAATGATTCCTTCTTTTGCAAGCAGCAGTAGTGCACGACCACCGTTGGACGGGTCATTAGGAATGGCTACTTTGGCGCCGTCCTGCAGCTCATCCAAGGATTTAATTTTTTTGGAATACCCAGCAAAAGGTTCGACGTGGACAGGAGTTACAGTTACAAGGTTAAAACCACGTTCCTTGTTTTCAGTATCCAGATAAGGTTGGTGTTGGAAAAAGTTTGCATCTAACTGTTTGTCCGCCAGTTGTTGGTTTGGTTGAACATAATCGTTGAACGTTACAACCTGCAAACGAATGCCTTGAGCTTCCAGCTCAGGTTTGATGCTCTCCAGAATTTCAGCATGCGGCGTAGGTGAAGCGCCGACTTTCAGTTCCACGGTACGCGGTGCGCCCGCTTCATTATCTGCGCCACTGTCGGAATCCTTGTTGTTTCCGCACGCAGCCAGTACCGCAATCAGCATCAAGCTTAGCAGTGCAAAAGACCATTTTTTCATGTGTAAAACCCCTTCTCCAATAATTTTTTTGTTGCATCTTTGCATTCATTCAGTTAATGAAAGGATGCAGTATGCTATATATGTGTTATTTCCGGGTGAACAGTTTAACCAGTTGATCGCCAAACATTTGCAGTACTTGTACGAGAATAACCATAAATGCAACAGAAATAATCATAATTTCATATTGGTATCTGAAGTACCCATAGTTAATTGCTAGCGTACCCAGTCCGCCTCCGCCGACCATACCCGCCATGGCTGTATACGAAACCAGCGTTACAATTGTGATTGTAATTCCCGCGAGCAGACCAGGCAGTGCCTCGGGAAGCAGTACACGTCTTACAATCTGTCCGGTGGATGCACCCATGGCCTGAGCCGCCTCGATGACACCACGGTCTACTTCACGCAGCGTTGTCTCAACCAACCTTGCAAAGTAAGGAGCAGCTGCGATGACGAGCGGCGGTATCACGCCAAGCACCCCAGTGGCTGTACCGACGAGTGAACGTGTAAACGGAATGAGGGCAACAATCAGAATAATAAATGGTACTGATCTCAGTATATTAACAATAATGGATAACACGGTGTAGATTGTACGTGACTGGATGGAAGCCGATCTTGCTGTCATGAATAGCAGCACACCCAGCGGCAACCCGATAATGATGGTGAACAAACCGGAAGCTCCCAGAATTTGCAGTGTTTCAATGGAGGCCTTACCGATCTCTTCCCAACGTACAGTTGAAAAATCCATATTAACGAAGCACCTCCACATCAAGCCCTTGCTCTTTCAATTCCTGCACAGTCCGGCTGATCGCATCCGCATCGCCTTCAAACCGCACGGTCAACTGACCATATGGAATCTGTTTGATCCTTGAGATGGTTCCTTGCAGAATGGCAAAGTCCACTCCGGTCTGACGAACGGTTCTCGACAGAATGGCTTCATACGTCTTCTCACCCAAAAACGAAATTTTGACCAATTGTGATCGGCCATCCTGCTGTACTGTTCCTCCCGCATGTGCCATTGCTGCTTCTTCCAAGAGAAGCTCAGAATCGTGATCACGCTGCATGAAGTCACGTGTGATGGCATGCTGTGGTTTAAGGAAGACATCCGTTACAGGGCCTTGCTCCACAATTCCCCCCTGATGAATGACAGCAACTTGATCACAAATGCTCTGAATAACATGCATCTCATGCGTGATCAAAACAATCGTGAGATTGTATTTCTGATTAATGTCCAGCAGCAGCTTCAGAATTGAAGCTGTCGTCTGCGGATCAAGGGCAGATGTCGCTTCGTCACAGAGCAGAACGGCAGGATCGCTGGCAAGTGCCCGGGCGATACCAACTCTTTGTTTCTGTCCACCTGACAGCTGAGCCGGATATTTGCTGCTATGATGCTCCAATCCAACGAGAGTCAGCATCTCCTTCACCTTGCGGTCAATATCAGCTTTAGGTGTATTCACCAGCTTTAGGGGAAAAGCTACATTGTCATATACTGTAGCCGAGGATAACAGATTAAAATGCTGAAATATCATGCCAATCTTGCGTCGCTGCTTCTGCAGCTCTGTCTTATGGAGACCGGTTAGGTTGACTCCATCTACCCATACCTCACCAGATGTTGGTCTTTCGAGCAGGTTGATACAACGGATCAATGTACTTTTCCCTGCACCCGAGTGTCCAATCACTCCGAATATTTCACCTTTACCGATCTTTAGATCCAAATCGGCTAAGGCTGTCGTTTGTTTTGGACCTCTGCCATACGTCTTGGTTAATCCTTTTAATTCGATCAATATGACTTCTCCTTCCCACCGCCTACATGTATCTTTACCCGAATGAAAGGAAAACTCCCCTCTGACATATAAAAAAGAGCCCTTTTGCAGAAACAAAAAGGGCTCTTCACGCGAAAGAATATACCTTCTCATCTGCCAAAATCGTGCTGTGCACCATTTTGTAGGAATTAGCACCTAACATCTATAATGTATGACTGGTCGTCATGTCGTTATAAATCGGTTGCCGGGCTTCATCGGGCCTGTCCCTCCGCCGCTCTCGATAAGAAATATTAAATTTATAAGTTCAGTGGTAAAATGTAAATGGTATGCATGTTAATGTCATGTAACGCTTAATTAGAAACTCAGTATAATCCAAGTATTCCGCTTTGTCAAAGGTAAATATTACACAATTATTTTGCCAGTTCTGACATGCCCTGCTTGTGCCACATTTTATTGATGTAACCATAAGCCGCTTTTAGCGTTTCGCAAACCATATCCACGCCCTGACACAATTCCTCCAGGTGCTGATCTAGATCTTCAAGCTTCACTTTCCCCTGCAACGTTTGATGAAGCTGCCACAGATCATCCTGCATCTCGGAATTCATGTAGTGAATCTCCATATTCCGACGTTTGCGCAGTTTACTCATCGGTTCCCGGTATGCATCCTTAATTTTAATTAATTCAACAGCAAGATCATTATGCATTTTCGAATACCCAAACTGTCTCATCACGGTAAAATACGAAAAATGGGATTTCACCTTGGATGTGTTCAGATTAAATATTTCATTTAGTACCGTGCCTGTCTTATCTAGAATCGCAAAACAACGAATAAACCCATCCTTGTAGAAGTAAACATATCGGGCGTACTCGGCCTTCTCCTCAATGGTCATATCATCGGTGGAGCCAGCCCTGACCCTCTGGCGGAAGTGGGAAGCAGCGAAGCAGGCCTGCTCCAGCTCGTCCAGTGAAGAAATTAATCCCTGCGTCCATACGTACAGTTTGCGATAATCGTGAGTCGGGTCCTGATTCAAATCCAGCTGTCGTTGTAAAAGTCCGAGTGTCTCCACCATGGACTCGATCGCTTCTTCCAATACGCCCTCATTCTGACGCGGCAATTCACCCAGCAACGTTCGCAGCATATACAGCCTCCTCTTTCCACTCTGCTGATCAATAAGATGATTTATAATATTAAACCTAATCGGAATCAGAGTAAACGTGTGGTCGCTGCAAACTTAGGGTGCCCTGACCCGCCTGACATCAAACAAAGTCCACCTGTCCAATGATGTGCATCATTGGATGATGGACTTGGCAATTTGGAGACCAGAACGACTGGCTTTCGAATGAAATTCTAGAACCGATCAGCCGGCCGATGAAGCTTGTACACCAGGAAACTCATATAGGTTAATATCCCGAACAATATGGCGATATCAAGCATATGAGCCAGAGCCACGAACATGTACACTTCCGGACGGCTGATGGTAAGCATCATGCCAAAACCGATCAGGACTTGGAGCAGAATGAGCACCACAGATACGACGCCCAATGCCCGAAGTTCCGTGTTATCCGGATGTTTACGATATGCATAATGCCCCAGGATCGCAATCACAATAACAAGCGAAGCAGCAGCTACACGGTGAGCAAACGCTACGGCCACGCCACCAGACAGTTCAGGTATAATCTGTCCGTTACAGAGCGGGAACCCTGAGCAGCCCCCAGCTGAGTCGGTATGACTTACAAAGGCCCCTGTGTATACCACAAGATACGTGTAGACGGTTGAGAACCATACCAGGTTGCGGAAATTTTTGCTGACCCGCGGGTATTTGTTTAACCTTTCGAGACCACCATGACGAGCCTCCTGCCTAATACCGAGTGCCATCATCAGGGAACTGGCAAAGGCAATCAGGGCAAAACCAAAGTGCAGCGCCATGACCGCCGATGATTGGGAGAAGACGACGGCAAAAGCCCCCATAATCCCCTGGATAATGACAAAGATCAACGTTAAGAATGAAAACAACTGCAGATCACGACGTGATTTGCCATATCGTAGAAATGCAACAAAAGAGGCAATGGAAAGCAATCCAGCCAATGCGCTTACCGCGCGATGCGAATATTCAATCAGTGAGGCTACAGTATGTGCAGGAACGAGTTTACCGTTACATAAAGGCCACTCCGTGCCGCACCCCAGTCCGGATTCCGTCTTGGTAACAACCCCACCGCCGAACGTAGCCAGGAACATAACAAGACAAGTTAATACGGTTAACCATTTAAACAAGGTTAAGTGCTTCAATTTTTTCTCACCTGCTGTTGGTTTAAGATGGCGAAGAACGATCTCTCCGCTTGTTTCGATACTTTGACACTTATTTCACAACTAAATACATTATACCGGATAAAAGTGTCATTGACGCCTCGCTTTGTGACAAAATGTTAACGTCTGTCGACAAAATGACCAACAAGTCATCTCCTTATATGTACCTTTGTATTGTCCCCCCAAAAAGCAAAAATAAAAACGCCATTTCCCCTTTTCAAGAGGAACGGCGCCAATTAGAATTCACAGACGAATTCGCCCGTGCCTTCCTTTATTTATGAATCGTATTGTACACTTCAACCGCACGCTGCAAAAATTGCTCTATCTCTTCTCTCGACTTGCGAAGTTTGTTCACGTAGCGAACAAGTTCGCGACCATCGGTGTATGCAACAAAGCTTGGAATACCCAAAATATTTTGTTCCTCACTAACGGTGCCCACCTGATCCACATCGACCTCAATCAGTGTCAAATCGCGAGCAAATTTTTCCTCGACCTCAGGCATAAACGGATCAATGTACTTGCAGTCTCCGCACCAATCCGCCTTAAATACCGCTACGGTAAGCCGAGGAGATTGAATGGCCACATCAAACGCAGGTTTGGATGTAATCTGTTCCATGACAACATCTTCCTTTCTGTACCTTGTCTTATCCTTAGTGAAGCAAATTGCCGAGTGGAAGTCAAATATTCAGCACATACTTATTTTAAAACCAACCCTGATGAAAGGATGACAGGCGATGACTTCCACCCGAAACGATGCTGTATCCCCTGATTCGCTCTTTCGTATTGTTCGTTCCATTCCTGGAGCCGCCAGAGAAGTATGGCGTGGTAAACAGGCCGCTTGGAAGGCTTCAGCGCAGCTTCGTCATCCTTCACGAGATTTGGCTTGGGAAGCTGAAATGGCTGAGACGCTAAAGGGGGAAATAGAACGTCTGTTACCCGGTACGGAGACGGCTTCTGCCCGCCATGCCAAAAGCGCCCCATTATGTGAAGAGGATTGCATCATTCTGGAAGAAATCAAAACGCTAACGGTGGAAAATAATCGAAGCAATATCACACGTACAGCAGCCTATTTGGCATGTTATGACCAATATCCCGAACTGCATTGGGCCCTGCTTGCCCACATGGTTTCCCGCAATGGTGGTTATCATATGACCGATCTGCAGAGCAACCTTATGCATAATCTGCAAAACCAGACGGATCGGGAACATATGTATCGGTTGCTTGAGCGCTGTAATGCACTCATTTTCCAGGATGCCTATCCTCAGCTTCTGCTCTACATGAACAGCAGGCGAATCGGGCGAAGCTGCTTCCACCTGCTATCCCATTTTCACGTATCGGCGTTCATGACACCCATCTGGGAGCGGTTCTGGTTGGAACGGTGCAGTTCCCTGCTTAGTGTAGCATTAATTATTAACGAGCAGAATTATATTGAGAGCCGGGTCGTACAGCATCCTTATTTTCAAAAGGAAGTATTGTCCAAGCCCACATTTCATTTGCATAATCTCGCCGGGCTGAATCATATCGTGTTTCCACTCGGACGTGGAAAAGGGCTCGCTGGCAGAGTTATCGAACATTTTGGCAAGCTGGACGAGCGGATCATGTTTGGCAAAGGTTTATACGCCATGTTATTTGGCATCGAACAGGTGTACACACAGGTGCTGGAGTTCGCACGTTCCGTTCCCCACAGAGGCTCACGTGCCGAATATTGGCCGGGTCTATTCACAACGAGCTTGGAGGGCGCAGCAGATTCGAAACTCTATACTCAGGAACTGCTGGAATACGAATGGATGCCAGAAGATGGGCGATTATACAGTCCAGAGCTGCTCGCCGTATGGAAAGACACGCCGTATGAACCGATCACAAGACAGGACTGGCTGCAAAATCGGGATAGTCTTGGACACCTCAGTGCACCGCGTCGTCCCTGGTTATTTGAAATGAGCCATGAACACCGATATGGGATGCTCAAAACAGCCCTTGCCCATGATGCCAAGACATTGCTGCATTAAGTGACCTAGAGTAAGTTTTCTCGAATCGGCTGTCAGCAGTTCATCTTGTACGATTTCAAAAAAAAAGCCCTGTCCGCTTAAGCAGCAGACAGAGCTTGTACTTATTTATTTAAAAGTTTGGCATCAACCTATGCCCGCTGACCCGTACCACGCTGAAGACGCATGAGCGGCCGCAGTACCTTTTGCAAAATACGTGGGTAGCTGCCAAGTTCATCTCTGCGCAATACGCGAAGAATGACAAGCATGACCAGATATACGACCACAACGAGCGCACCGACAACCAGGCAGGTCATGAGGAAGGATACACGTGCTGGCAGGAATAAACCAAAGAGCCAATTGCCAGCCCAGTTTGCACCGAAACCAATACCTGCAGCAAGCAGGACAGTTACCACGAAACCAGCCCAGCGATCACCCATGATTGAGAAGGTTACGATTTTTCTCAGTACTCGCAGGTTCAGATACGTAATCACCAGGAAACATAATGCTGTTGCAATAATGATCCCATAGATGCCGAATATCGGAGCCAGGATTAAACTTGCTACCAATTTAACGATAATCCCTGCAGCTACACTGATCATTGTAATCCGCGGTTTACCAACTCCAAGCAGAATGGAGTTTGTCGTCATCATCGTAATTTGGAAAATGGTACCGAAGATCAGCAAGGTAATGATGGGAGTCCCATCTGGTGTACTGAACAGTAATCCATTTACCGAATAGGCTGCCGCACAAAGGGCAATGACGATCGGCATCCCTGTCAAAATCGAAATGCGCATGGCCAGCGTAATTTGATTCTGGAGATGGGCTTCATCTTTGCGTGCAAAGGCTGCCGAAATGACAGGTACAAGCGATTGGCTAAGCGCAATGGCCAGAATTGGCGGGATTCCCGCAATACTTTGCGCCTTCGCACCGAGGATCGCCAGCACTCCTGTTGCCTCTTCCAAACCAATACGACCGCTGAGCAGCGGGACCACAAGCGATGAATCGATAAAGTTAATCGCCGGAACCGCAAGGGACGATAACACAATGGGAATCGACAGTTTGAAGATATCACTGTATATCCCTCGCATTGGCAGCTGCTCTGCACGAACAACCTCCAGCCCAACTGAACGATCACTACGGCGCAGCTTCAAGGTGAAGTAGAGCATGACGGCAAAGGCACCGATACTCCCGAGCACCCCACCGAATGAAGCTCCTGCAGCAATCGTTCTGTCATCATAATTCCATTGCAGCATGACATATGCCACGATAATGGCTGTACCTACCCGGGCGAACTGCTCTACGATCTGAGATATACCGCCTGCCGTCATATTGCCGCGTCCCTGGAAGTAACCACGCATCATGGCAATGGCCGGGAAGAGCAGCAGCGCCGGAGCAAGGGCCCGAATTGCACTAACAGCTTCCGGTACCTTGGATACATATGTTGCATAATAAGGCGCTGCAAACCACAGTAAGGCTGACATGACAACCCCGGCTACCGCAGCAAAGATCAAGGCAGCCTTATAAATTTGCTGTGCTTCTCCCGCGCGCCCCAGCGCGTAGCGTTCAGACACCATCTTGCTGAGCGTGCTGGGAATTCCCGCCGTTGCGACGGTTAACAGCATTAAGTATACCGTATTGGAGATGGTAAACGATGCGTTACCGATATCGCCAAGGATATGCTCCAGCGGTACCCGCTGCACAAGACCAAGTACTCTGGCAATGAGTGCGGCGGCCGCCAGGATGAGCGTACCCTTAATGAATGTTTCCTTCTTAGACAAACTAATTCCCCTTCTTTCCCCCACACGGACGTGCATCTGGTTGAAGCCCATCCCGAACGTCTATGCGAATCTTGCTACCCAGATAATAAACAGAACAATCATGACGATTTGCAAAATAATTTTCATTACCGTACTGGTGAACAGACCAACGACGGAACCGAATCCAACCTTTGTAGCCTTGGAAGGTGATGATCCGCCGATTAATTCCCCGATAAATGCACCGATAAACGGTCCCAGTACCAACCCGAATGCGGGGATGACAAATGGACCAATAATGACACCAATCGTACTCAGGGTTGTAGATAGCTTGGAGCCTCCGAACTTCTTGACCCCCCATGCACTAACCACATAATCCGCTACGAACAGGACCACCACGATTAGAATCTGGAAAATCCAGAACCATACACCAAACGGATCGAAACTGAAGAACCAGCCATAGACCAGAAACGCGAAAAAGATCGCTATAGCTCCAGGCAGTATCGGGTATACCGTTCCGGCCATTCCCACTGCAAACAAAAGCACAATTAAAATCCAGCCAACGGTTGCAAGCAAAGGTTATTCCCCCTTCAAAATGTGTTCTCGAATGACTTCCACAATTCCATCTTCATTGTTGCTCGCCACAATCAGATCAGCGGCTTCCTTCACTTGGTCCTGTGCGTTCCCCATGGCAACACCCAGACCTACCGCCTCGATTACGGCCAGATCGTTCAGGCTGTCTCCCACTGCCACGACTTCGGACATTTCTATGCCCAGCAGTTTGCAGACTTCAGCCACGCCACTCGCTTTTGATATGCCAGCCGGGTTAATCTCGATATTAACAGGTGAGGAATTCGTCATTTGAAGGCCTCCCAGCTGCTGCAGTTCCATCATGATCTGATGACGAACTTCATCATCTTCCGTATTGAAACCAAACTTCAGCCATTCGAGATCTTCAATATTTTCTGTCCAACGCTCACGGTTGAACAGCTCCTCTACGGAATATGCCCAGTACCAGCTGTTATATTTCTCGCCAATCTCCTGCATGGTACGGATTAAAGCCGGGTCCATCAGATGACGAATGTGCAGGTCATGTGGAGCTTTCCAGACTTCACTTCCATTCACCGTGACCATTGGCGTTTCCAGTCCAAGCTGTACAGCGTAAGGCATTGCATGGAATACGGCTCTTCCTGTGGACAGGCACACATGCACCCCGCGCCGGATGGCGATCTGTATCCACTTGGTGGTTTCCTGGGTAATTTCATGGTTATCGTTGAGCAATGTCCCGTCCATATCCAGCGCCAGCAATTTGTATTTAAGTTCACTCATGCAGTATTCCTCCTCGGTTGTCTCTCTACTTCTCTCTATCCAACTATTCTCTCACAAAAAGACCGCCCGGTATCCGCAGGAGGCGGACGCTCCGGACGTCACAGCTAACGACATTTTACCACAGATCATCCAGATGCAACAAAATAACGGTCAATCCAAATAACGATATGAAGGAAGACAAGATCATATGCACTTATCTGCTGGGGCAGATCGAGGGAAATCCTCATCTCTATGGATGTCATACCCGATATCACACCTCCCAAACAGCAAAAACCGCCTGCGTATGCAGACGGTTGTTATCTAGTTCTTATCTTGTCGCAAATTTACGACGAGCGTAGCGGAGGATAATGCCGTGTTTCGGAGACAGCAGGAGTGCCAAAACAAACAGAATTCCAGCTACTGCCACCATGCAGCCTGCAATGGAAGCATCCAATGCATATGCCATCATATATCCCCCAACAGAGGAAGCAGCCCCCACCAGTACGCTGTACAAAATCATTTTTCCCAATCGATCCGTGAGCAGATAAGCTGTCGCCGCGGGTACAATCAACATGCCCACCACGAGGATGGACCCCACACTTTCAAAGGAAGCCACGGACGTCATGGATACAAGCCCCATGAGCAGGTAATGGAACAACACGACCGGTATACCGCAGGCAGCTGCCAGCGCCGGATCGAAGGCACACAGTTTGAACTGTTTATAGAACAGTCCGATAACAATCAGGATGACCAGAAGCGTAATACCCAGCATCCAGACAGCCCTTGGCCCGACATCCGTACCCCCAAGTGTTAACGTATCCCACTGAACGTAGGCAATCTCACCAAAGAGCACACAGTCCAGGTCCAGATCAATATGCTGGGCATTTAGACTGATCAGAATAACACCAACGGCAAACAGTGCCGTAAATACAATGCCAATGGACGCATCGGAAGACAGTCCTCCGGCCTGCAGGCTTTGAATGAAGAATACCGTTAATAGACCGAAAATAGTGGCTCCAAGCAGCATCCATAAGGAATCCCTGGAACCGCTCCATAGAAAAGCAATCGCAATCCCGGGAAGCACAGCATGGCTGATGGCATCCCCAACCAATGCCATTCGCCGCAAGATAAGGAAACATCCGAGAATGGCGCATGCGGACGAAACAAGTACAGCCGTTAATATGATCCAAAATGTAGCCATTACAGCTCACCCCGTTCCTGCTGTGTTCCTTGGGCGGAAAGTGTCTGAAGCGTAGCACGCTCTTCTCGAAGATAAGCCGATTTGGCCTGCATGCTTCGCAAACGGCGAGCCAGTAACCCCCGACGCGGAGCAAGCAGCGCCGAGCCGGCAAACAATACCGTAGCCGCAAGGACCGTCACGGGTCCTGTCGGCAGATTAGGAACGAGCGTGCTGAAGATGGTGCCCGTGGCACCACTCAGAGCACCAAATATGCCTGCGAGCAGCACCATAAGTGCAAGTGAATCCGTCCAGCAGCGCGCTGCTGCCGCAGGAGTCACAAGCAAGGCAGCGACAAGTACGACTCCTACCGCCTGAATTCCTGCTACAACCGCGATGACTGTCAGCAGCAAGATCAGCTGTTCCAGCATCGCTACAGGCAGCCCCATGCCCCGGGCGAATCCGGGATCAAAGCTAACAAGCTTGAATTCCTTGAACCAGACCAGACAGGCAATGAGTAAAACGAGACAGACACCGCCCATGACGTATACATCGGTCATCACCATGGAGGCCGCCTGACCAAACAAATATTTATCAAGCCCGCTTTGGCTTCCGCTGGCCCCATGCTGGATGCGGGTCAGCATGACTACACCGATGCCGAAGAATACCGTCAGCACAATCCCCATCGCTGCATCCTGCTTAATCCGTGAATACCGGGTGATCCATGATATCCCGAAGGTCGCAATGATTCCTGCAGCGAGTGCACCAAATAGAAAGAGACCTACGGACTTGGTTTCCGTCAACATAAAAGCAATACAGATCCCTGGCAATGCCGCATGTGCCAGTGTATCACCCATCAGACTCTGGCGGCGCAAAAAAGTAAATGAGCCAATAATGCCACTGCTGAACCCGAGCAACAAACAGCCAAGCAAAATCCAGCGTGTGTTGGGGTCCGACAGAATGGAAAGGATCCAGTTCCCCATTACTACACCTGGCCCTTCTCCGTCCGGCTTCCGATCATCGCAATCCGGCCTCCGTAAGTTTCCTGCAGCGTATCCGGTACAAACACTTCGCTTGTCGGCCCGCCTGCAACCAGTCGCCCATTGAGCAGCAGTACATGGTCGAAATATTCCTCCACCGTCGCAAGATCGTGATGAACTACGAGTACCGTCTTTCCTTGCTTTTTCAACTGTTCCAAAAGGGAAATGATGGCCTTTTCCGTTGTGGCATCCACGCCTGCAAACGGTTCATCCATGAAATACAGATCCGCATCCTGAACCAGTGCACGAGCCAAAAAGACTCGCTGCTGCTGTCCGCCGGACAGCTGGCTAATCTGGCGATGCATATAGTCGCCCATACCCACTTGCTCAAGGCAGTGTGCAGCCAGATCCCGTTCCTTCTTGCCTGGACGACGGAACCAGCCCAGGTGACCGTACCTGCCCATCATCACCACATCCAGTGCATGGGTTGGGAAATCCCAATCGACCGACTCCCGCTGGGGAACGTAGCCGATCCGTCGCCGCTGTTCACGGTAGGACTGACCAAATATCCGCACCTCACCGTGCATTTTAGGTACCAGTCCGAGTACAGCCTTGATCAGGGTAGACTTCCCGGCCCCGTTTGGACCGAGAATGCCGATGAGCTGTCCTTCAGGTATATCAAAGGAAACCCCGCTGAGGACTGGCTTTTTATGATAGGCCACAGCCAAATCCCGAACACTAAGAGGAGCCGTTGTAGGCTGCGTACCCTGCAATTCATTCGGATTCCTGGATGTAATCATGTTCTCAGATAACGTTGTCTTGCTCATGCTGTTTCCACTCCTCTCTGGATAAAATCATTATTTCAACGCCTCTACAATCGTCTCGGTATTGTGACGAATCATGCCAATGTAAGTACCTTCTTCTGTTCCTTCAGCACCCATGGCATCCGAGAACAGTTCGCCGCCAATGCTAACCGTATGTCCTTTTTCGGCAGCTCCGGCAATAATGGCTTCCATCGCTTTGGCTGGCACACTCGATTCCACAAATACCGCCTTAATATTGTTATCCACGAGGTAATCCCGCAGTTCACTGACATCCTTTGCACCATATTCGGCTGCTGTACTGATACCCTGAAGTCCCATCACTTTCATGCCGTAGGCCTCACCAAAATAGCCAAAAGCGTCGTGTGCGGTAACGAGTACCCGGCTTGCTTCAGGGATCTCCTGAATTTTTGTGCGCACTTCGTTATCCAGCTCCTCAAGCTTTGCCAAGTACGCTTCGGCTTGAGCCTGATATGCCTCAGCATGATCCGGATCTGCCTCCACAAGTGTATCGCGCACGGCTTCTGCCGCATGCATCCAGTGGCTCACATCAAACCAGACATGTGGATCATATTCCGTACCTCCGGTTTCCTGACCCGAATGCAATTCATCTACCGGGATGCCGTCTGTTACGGCAGTTACTGTTTTGCTCTTGGACATCTTCTCCAAAATATCAGTCATTTTACCTTCCAGATGAAGCCCGTTATAAAAAATGACTTCGGCTTGCTCCAGCTTGCGGATATCCCCTTGCGAAGCCTTGTACAGATGGGGATCAACGCCTGGACCCATTAGCCCGGTAACGTCAACATATGCCCCTCCGATCTCACGTGCTACATCTGCAATCATGCCTGTAGTTGCTGTAATCTGCATCTTCCCTTCCGTGCTTCCCGTTTCGGCTGAGCTGGAACAAGCGGTCAAAACCACAATCAACACCAGGGCTGTCAGCGTCATGAATCCTCTTTGAATACTCCTCATTTTCACCATTAACAATTCCAACCTCTCCTTTCCCTCTCCTAACATAATTGTCCACATCTAATTTTGTTGTACAAGGTATTAAAATTTATACACGACTAATAATGTTTCCCTTGTGCAAATTTTAGCCGATGCAAAATAAAAAGGCAAGGGCTAATTTCCCTTGCCTGTCCGGTTGCGTATATCAGCCTTTTCACTGGCTTTTTTTGCAGAATATTGATATGGGATAACCCGTTGCACATGTGTTAATCTCCGTTACTTTGGTACCTCTCCTTAAAAATCTTGTTTTACTCTTTGTCCTTCTCCTGACCTTTTTTCCCTTTTGGCGTCCCGTCCAGACCGTACACCTCATCGTATGCATCGAAGATTTTGCGTGCAATTGGCGACGCACTAACAGACCCGAATCCGCCTTCCGGTACAACAACCGCGATGGCCAGTTTTGGATTCTCACGCGGTGCAAATGCGATAAACACACCGTTCTCCTTCTTATTCGGTCCGGTTCCCTGCTCGGACGTACCTGTTTTACGGGCATAGTCATAAGGGAATCCGTCAAACGAGCTTACTTTGGTGACCATGCCGCGGTGTACTTCATTCCAGTATGCATCCGCAAAATCAACTTCGTTTAAAACTTTAGGTTTGATTTTCGTAACGACATTGCCTTCTGCGTCACGAATTTCTTTCACCAAATGAGGCTCCATCCGTTTACCCTTATTGGCAAGCATCGTGGTATATTGTGCGAGCTGAAGTGTCGTGTACTTCGCTTGTTGACCAAACGAGGCAAACGCGAGCCGTGTCAAGGCGGATTCATGATCTTCGTTGTATTCAAGTGTACCCAAGTACTCACCTGGAAGATCCACGCCTGTAGAAACACCCAAGCCGAAGTCTTTCATGTATTCGTCCCAAACTTTGATTCCTTTTTCTGAGCCATATTTATTCAGCAAACGTTTGCCTACCATATCAATCATAAACGCATTGGAAGATTTCTCTATGGCGCGTCTTGCAGTAATATGACCATTATAAGCAGAGTGGGAGTTTCTCACCTGCCGTCCGTCTTTCCCCAGAATGGCGTATCCCTGATCGTGATAGGTCTGGCCTGCTGTAAACAAGCCTTCTTTCAGACCGATAAGTACACTAAGAGGCTTGATGACAGAACCTAGCAAAACCACGGATTCCGCATGCCTAGGCTTGGAATCATTCGGTGGGAAGGAAGCGATTGTCCCATTCCGATAGACGTATTTGATCTTCTCATAATCCCAATCATTCGGATCATAGTCCGGCATGCTGGCCATGGCCACAACATTTCCGGTATCCACTTCCATCGCCACTGCATACCCCGTAATGGCTTTGGGCAGCTTGCGCAGTTCATCTGTAATCGCTTGCTGAGCTGCCAGCTGAATTTCCTTGTTGATTGTGGAGACTAGGCTGTAGCCTTTCTCCGGCGGAGTCTGCATGATTGTTCCTTCAGGAAGATTACGTGCATTAATATCGATAGATTGATAGCCACTTCTTCCACGAAGTTCCTCCTGATATTGAAACTCCAGTCCACCTACTCCAACCATTTCTTGCTGAGTGTAGCGAAGACCCGGGTCCCTTTCCGTTGCCAGCGACTTACTAATTTCTTTATACTTATCTAAGTTATTTTGTTGACCCTTGAACTCTCTAGTGTAGCCAATGACCTGAACTGCAACCCGATCAGGGTCATACTTTCTCACATTTTCCTCCAGTACCATAGCCCCTGGATATTCAGCCTTTTTTTCCATGAAATAAGCGATTTCTTTCGTATTTAGATCGGATTTAACCAACCTTGGCGTATAACCGTGTGTCTTCTGGTAATCCAGATCGAGGCGTTTCATGATCTCCTCAGCATCCGGCTGTTCCTTGTCACCAGGGTTAAACTCCTTGAACACTGCAGCTAGATCATCTGCGAGTTTTTGAGCTTCTTCCTGCCGTGAACCGTTACTATAGTCCTCATACAACAATACGTACAGAGACTGCACGGGCTCGGAGTATGCTAAGGCCACCTTTCCCGTGGCATCATAGATCGGTCCACGCACAGGTGCCAGCGGAATGTCTTTTGTATTACGTGTCGTTTCCATATACGTCAATTCAGGTCCCTCGACAAACTGCACAAAGGCTAATCGAAAAATAAGAATACTGAAGATGACAAATGCAGCAAAAAAGAACAGGTTAATCCTTGCTGCAGACGGCTTGTTGACAGCTGTGTCTTCATCGGATGCTTTCTTGCTCCTCCATCGTTTAAACATGTATAAGCTCTCCGTTCTATATCAATAATGGTTAACAGTCTAAATTATTAATGTAAAGCTCAGATATTTTCCCTATATAAGTTTATCAAAGGTTGATTGACACGTCTTCCTAATTTTGGTTACATTTTCGTAAACTAGAGAGAGCCCCTTCTCCATTGTTGATCTGGAATATTGTGTATCGATTCATTCAATTGTTTAAACGTATTAACTCCCTATGAAGTTACAGGTATTATGTAAATGTCTGTCCCATTCTTAGCTCCATACACACAAAAAAAAGGACCCCAAAGGGCCCCTCTTTAACCATATAAATTACTGCGCTGCTGTTTCATCTGTTTCTTCTGTTTTATCTTTCTTCGGAACACCGTCCAAACCGAACTCCTCGTCATACGCATCGAAGATCGCACGTGCAACAGGAGCCGCACTGTTGGAACCGAAGCCCCCTTCCGGGATAACCACGGCTACAGCCAGTTTTGGATTTTCCCGCGGCGCATACGCGATAAATACCCCGTTGTCGACCAATTTTCCGCCGACTACCTGTGTAGAGGTTCCTGTTTTTCTGGCAAAGTCATAAGGGAATCCGCTAAATGCAGTAACCTCTGTAGCCATGCCTCGTTGTACCTCATTCCAATAAGCGTCATTGAAATCGACCGTACTTAGCACTTTTGGTTTCATTTTCTCTACGACATTCCCTTCGGAATCTCGGATCTCACTTACCAATTGCGGCTCCATTCGTTTACCCTTGTTGGCCAGCATCGTTGTATATTGGGCAAGCTGCATGGCCGTGTATTTCCCCTGTTGACCAAAAGAAGCATACACAAGACGAGTCAGAGAACTTTCCTGTTCATTCGTGTATTCTCTGTATCCCAGCCATTCGTTTGGCAGATCGATTCCAGTCGAAACACCGAGACCGAATTGCTTCATGTACTTATCCCATATATCGATCCCTCCGGCACCATATTGGGTGTACAACTTCTTACCGATTTCATCGATCATAAAAACGTTGGAAGAGTGACGAATCGCATCATGTGGAGTCAACGGACCGTATACGTGACCGGAAGAGTTCTGTACTCTGCGGTTATCCCCACCGAAAGTTGTAGACCCCCTGTCTGGATATACGGTATTCGTAGTGAAGAAACCTTCCTTTAGACCGATCAATACACTCAGAGGTTTGATCGTGGAACCAAGCAATACAACCGATTCAGCCCGTTTTTTGGAATCATCCGGAGGGAAGGAACGAATGGTACCATTTTGATAAACATATTTGATGTCATCATATTGTTCGTTCGTGATGCTTCCTGTTCTCCAGATGTTCGTATCGTAGTCCGGCATACTGGCGATCGACACAATTTTCCCAGTGTCCACTTCCATTGCTACCGCAAAACCTGTCTTGGCATTCGGGTGCAGTCTACCAGAAACCGGGTGTGTATGCAGCCAGCTCAGTTGATCCAGGATCGCCTGCTCTGTCTTCACCTGCACGTTTTTGTTGATGCTCGTAATCAGGTCATAGCCCTTCTCAGGTGGAGTAGACCCTGCAACGCCCTCAGGCAAATTCCGCAAATCCACATCCACGGAGTTATAACCGCTTTTGCCGCGCAGTATGTCCTGATACTGCAGCTCAAGACCGTCGAACCCGACAAACTCGTTTTCCGTGTATACCAGTCCCGGGTCCGTTTGTGTTTTGTTCGCTTCATCAACTTCTTCGTACTTGTCCAGTGTTTTGGAACTTTTAAACTTTTTCAAATATCCGATGGTCTGAACAGCCACCGTGTCCGGATCATAGTAACGCACACTTTCTTCAACAATCTGAATTCCCGTGAATTCATCCTTGTGCTGAAGGAAATAAGCCACTTCTTCCTCCGACAGATCGCTCTTGATAAGTCGTGGCATGAAGCCATTCGCCTTGCGGGAGTTGAGGTCCATCGCTTCAATGATCTGCTCAACGGTAAGGGACTCCGACTCCTTGGTTTTGTACTGTTCAAACACATCATGCAGCCTTGTTGCAATATCCTGAGCTTCCGGGAAGTTTGGACTTGGTTGTCCGTTTACATCACCATAGTTTTTATAAAGCGTCAGGTATAGAGACTGAATCGGCTTGGAATACGCCAGCTTCACCTCACCGGTTGAATCATAGATGGTTCCCCTCACCGGAGCGAGCGGCACATCCTTGGTAATGTTGCTGGCCTCTTCCTGACTGAGCTCAGGCCCTTCCACGAATTGAAGAAACGCCAGCCGTACGATAATAACGCTAAAAATAACAAAGGAAGCGAAGAAAAATACGTTCATCCGGTAACTGAAGCGCCGTTTGTCGGTAAGTTCATCCTTCTCTTTTGAATGATTGTTCATTCATCCTACCTCTTTCATGACTTGATGCATACCGCTCTTAGAAGTCCAGCCGCGGCATGATAACCTGGCAACGTCGTCATAATCCGGAACCCTGTCCGGTGTAATGTTATGCTGTCTGATCTTTCAGATGGGTATCGGCAAAATTCGGAGGATTGAACCAGTCACCGCTCACCGCCCATGTCGGATCAAGCGGAATCCAGCTCTGGGAATCACTCAAATAAATTTCATTCCATGCATGTGGGCCATACCCGCCCTGGCCGTTATATCCAAGACCCGTAACGACTTTAACATCCAGTCCTTGTGAACGGGCCATGACCGCATACAAACGTGCGTAATCAATGCATACCCCTTTACGCGTATCAAACGTGTTCTGCGGTGTCTGTTCATGCCATATGCCTTTTTGCTCATAATCATCCACTTTCCCGTAATCATATTGAATGCGGGAACCAACCCAATCATACAAGGCCCGTGCTTTCGCTTCATCCGTCGTGTGACCTTTCACAATCTCACTGGCTGCAGATTCAATATCTGCCGGAATATTGTGGTCAATGACCTCATACTTCCGCTGCAAAATTCCGCCCAGTTCCTTCTGAACCGCTTGGGTAAATACCGGCAGCTTGTCCTTGATCAGGTTACCGGATAACGGTTCAATAACGGACTTTGCTCCCTGCATGTAGATCGGCGAAGCCTCTACATATCGGCTGAACATGCTTCCGGGATACAGGCTGACAATCATAAAAAGAACGGCAATGACAATCATCCCGCGGGCAGATCCAATGACCGCTCCTATGATTGCACCCATGAAGCGGCTAATAATCCCCTTGGGACTGCTCTCTTGTTCTGCCGAATGATATCTCCTTCTGAAGAAAAGGGAAGAGAACAAGCCAAGAATCAAACGAATAAATCCATAGCTAAGCACAAACAACACGGCAAACCGCATCAATGGAAAATCAGCAATCGCCGTAACCAACGTATAATACATCTGCTCCCATCGGTTCAGATCCCGATTCGGCATGGCTGAAGCATGTGCAGACAACCACTGCTGCACATACGGCGCCAGCCAAAGGGTCAAACCAATGGACAGCAGAATGCCAATGACCGCCATAATGCCATCCATCAGGAATCCAAATAGTCTTCCTGCAGAACGCGAAGCCCCTCTGGACCATCCCTGAAGCAATGAAGCTGCCACAATCAATAACAGCATGATCGTGATGCCATTGAATTCCTTCAGGCTGTCCAGCCAACTCTGCAACACGTATTCATTCCCCCTTTGCTAAGAAGCTGGTACAGTTCCATTTCCTCTGGCCTGTTCGACAAACGTACGTATCGTTTCATTGTCGAGATTCCATTCGCCAAGTGAAATTCCGCGCAAGGTCACATTGACCTTGTTCGACCCGGCTGTCCCCTTAATTTCCACATTGGGACTCGTAATGGTAAATTGTCCATCCTGTCCTTTGGCGTAGGTCGCCTTGGAGGCTTCCTTCACCATGATATTGGTCGCTTCCTTTTTCAATGTGTCCATGGTGCTGGACTGCACATCCGAAACCGTCTCTTTAATCTGATCGATGGAGATGCCGCTGTATATCAACAGAGCCGCAATAATGATGATGGCAATCGCCCATTTCAATACGGTTTTGACCACATTCAGAACAAAGAACAAAATGATCAGTGCAACGACGATCACCAGCCAGTTCTGCATCACAAACTCTTTGATCACTTCTATGTTCATGATTACACCTTCCGTATTAGAGTTAAGAAATCACACTTCCCGAATATTATACATGATTTCCGAACCCGCTGTCAGCTAAGCACTCTCTCGTAAAAATAAAGGTCTAAGTTCGTCCAGATGAACGTACAAGTAGTACCATGAGGTTTTGCATGAAGAATCGGGAATACATTTTGACGACCTGGCATGAACATGTATCGTTTAACAAGGAGGGGCTTTTGTGAAAACGGCCATCTGGCTCTATCTATTTTTGTTTCTTGCTGTTTTTGACCTGCACGCCCAATATCCCATCCTGACCCCCTTTGCCATCTCGCTTGGAGCTGCACCCACCTTCATCGGGTGGATGATGGGAATCTACTCCTTGACTCATCTTCCCGGCAATTTAATTGCCGGCACACAAATCGATAAACACGGCAGTCGGCGTTATATCGTGTTTAGTCTGCTTGGAGCAGGTATTATTCTGCTGCTGCAAGCCCACATTCACACGCCATGGCAGCTGCTTGCGCTTCGTTCCATCAGCGGATTTGTGCTCGCTTTTCTGTCTCCGGCCTGTCTAGCCCTGCTTGCTCAGCTGTCGACCAACCCGGTCACTCAGGGCAAGTATATGTCCGGACATGGTGTCGTGCATACGCTGGCGTCTGTTGTATCTCCAGCTGCTGGAGCACTGATTGTTGGTGCTTTAGGATTCTCTGCTACATTTGCAAGTCTTGGATACCTGCTCATTCTGTCGGGTATGATCGCCTGGTTGTCCATGCCCAAGGGACTTGTCGATGTTCAGCGCGAGAAAGAAACCGTGCCTCCCAAACCTGCTAACCTCGGAGGAAATACGAATACCTTCATTCCTGTCTCCTGGCGTTATTTTGCATTGCCACTGGTCATTGCTTGTGCACAAGGGATTCTGTTTTTTGAATTGCCTCTTCGGGGCGGTGGACACTCGTCCATGATGTCTACAGGGTTATTGTTTTCGGTCATTAGTATCGGAGCACTCCTCACCCTCAGCATGCTGTTTCTTAATCGTTATTCGCCCAAGCTGCGTTTAACTGCAGGGGTCCTGCTGATGTCTCTCTGTTTCTTCACGCTGGCAGCCTTCCCGGACATCCCTCTCGCTGCTGTACTCTTTGTACTGGGCATGTCCAAAGGGATTACTTTTCCAGCTATGGCTACCCTGTTTATCCGTTTAAGCGGCGGAAGCAAGCTGGGACGTATTTTCTCACTACAGTCCATCGCTACCTCCATTGGATCCTTCATTGGGCCAATCGCCGCAGGTCAGCTGCGTGTAGGTGTCTCGCCGTATTTCATCGCGTTTATTCTATTAATGGTCGGCATTCTGCTCCTTCCTTACTTCACCAGCAGACGTGAGGCATCCCTGTCTTCAACCGATCCGAATAGCGTACTGGGATAAACGTAATCCATGATGTAAGTCCTTTTTTTATTAAAATGGCTTGTATTCACCTTTGCTTTGCATCATTCCCCCATTTACAGCTAAACTATATATAATCCAGTCGATTTTCGCTGCAACATTTCCCGGGGAATGTCGACACTAGCTCTCGAACAAGAGGTGAATATCATGCCTATTCATGTCATTGTGGAAGGTAAGAATGATCGCAGCAAGCTGAAACGTCTCGTTGGGCCGGAAATCAACATTTTATGTACATTCGGCACTCTCAATTCGCTCAAGCTGGAGTCCCTGCGCAAACAGGTTGGTTATGATGAAGTATATCTGTTTATGGATAATGACAGTTCGGGTAAAAAAATCAGAGGTGTGCTGCGAGACGCCTTCCCTGATGCAGTGCAGATGTATACCAGACGTGGTTATGCGGGTGTGGAAGGAACCCCTGATGAATACATCATTGCCCAGTTGGAGAAGGCAGGATTGGAAGAGTATATTCAATACCCCGAGTACCCGTCATTCTAAACGTAAAAAATTGCAAAAGGCTGCTTACCGGTTATTTTCCAACCGGCATGCAGCCTTTTTTTATGGATACTAACAGGATTCTAATATCATTTAGAACAGATTATTCATTGATCAGATTGCGGATATCCTCTGCGATGACTGCAGGCTCGACATCTTCTGTATTAAATGCATTATACACCTTGCGCAGCTGATTGTTCTGGTCTACGAGACCAATCATATTCATATGTGCAAAGTCATCCTTGCTCTCGCCTTCAATCAGAATCTGAAATGAATCCTTGGCGAGCTGCTTTGTTTTATCCATATCCCCTCGCAGGAAATACCACCCGTCATAATCCGCGTGGAAACGGTCCGCGAATTCCTTAATTTTCTCCTTGGTATCAACTTCCGGATCAAATGAAATCGAAACAAAGGATGCATCCTTGCCGAATGTGCCATCTTCCTTCAACAAATCCTGCACCTGGGACAACGTAAACGTCGTAATTGGGCATACATCAGGACAACTGGTGAAATAGAAATAGAACAGCCGCACCTTGCCTTTGGTATCATCGAGCGAAACGGTTGTCCCATCCACATTTTCCATGGAAAAGGATTGGATCTCCCGAATCTCGGGTAATTTCTCCTTGCTGGCAAAGACGGTGCCCCACATGAGGTATACAGCCATAATCAGTGCGAGACCCAGCAGCATCCAGGTCCATTTGTACTTTTTCAGCATCATCCTCGTCCTTTCTCTGTACTTTCGATATGAATGCGCATACATATCTTACTTTGAATTACATGGCTATCGTTTCTTGCCCGGGATGTCACCTTATGAAGAAATAAGTAACTTCTTTTGCTTGAAATTGCATATGTATACGAAGAACCCCACTCTGGATGGGACCCTTCCTTATTGTAACCGTTCTTGATGCAGATGCCCAAGCATTTATTTTGCACCTTCACCTTAATCCATCCCATTATTTATGAACCGTATCCAGAATCATCAGTATGAAGCTCAGGGACAGATAATTAATGGAATAAAGAAACACCTTTTTGGCCCAGGCGTCCGTATCCTGCGCACGAAATCCTTTGAGTGCATAATATAGCCACAGTACAGATAGCACCAGTGACACCGTCAGATAAAAAATACCGGCATACCCGTATGCATACATTAGAATAGGAACAAAAATCTGCAGCACCAGATAAGGAATCATTTGAATCTTGGTCCGTTCAATGCCCTTCACTACGGGCAGCAGCGGAAATCCACCGGCCCGATAATCCTCTACCCTGCGGATGGCGAGCGCCCAGAAATGCGGAGGCTGCCACAGGAACAACATGGCAAGAAGCAGCCATGCCCCCAGGTCCAAACGTCCCGTTACAGCGACATAGCCGATAACTGGCGGCATGGCACCTGACAAACCACCTATGGATGTGCTCCATGTTGAAGAACGTTTTAACCAAAGCGTATAAATAACAACATAGACAAACATGCCAAAAATGCCGCATAATCCGGCAAGTATACCCGAAAAAGCAAAAAGAACAGTTAAGCCTAGCACGCCTAAACTAATGGCATACGACAATACCACCTTCGGTGTTAGCCTTCCTGTCGGTAAGGAGCGGTTGCGGGTACGTTCCATTTTCAAATCAAGTTCACGATCAAAATAATTGTTAAATACGCAGGAAGAAGCCATAACAAGCGCAGTCCCAAGTAGGGTCAGCAGCATCTTTACCCAATTGATATCCCACTGGGATGCCAGCCAAAACCCTCCAAAAACAGCAATAAGATTGGTCCGAAGTATTCCCGGTTTGGTGATATGAATAAAGTCTTTCCACGATCCCGACTTGGTCGGAGGCGAGGTCAATGTTGCAGAATCGGAAGAAGCCTGGTATCCCAACTGATTGTCCACGCTTGATTAATCCCCCCTTAATTCTCGGTTTGGAGGTTTCTCTCTTTGTCTCCGATATAAAGTTTATCATAGGTAAATGGCCAAGAGTATGACAATGCTCGTACAAATGTTGGGTGAAATGAACTTCTTATGACATCTTTTTCGGGTTTTGGCTGTTTTGCTTCAAGACAGGCGGATAATATACACTATATATGGGTATCACCTAGATAGAGAATCATTAATATGATGAAATCGAGCTACACCACAAAGGAGACGTTTATGGATACTTCTACACATTTTGTCATGGGTATTGGTTTGGCAGGTCTGGCTTATGTCGATCCTGTCGTGGCTTCCAGTCCCATGCTCGCGGCTGCGGTGATGGTGGGTACCATTGCTGGCTCGCAGGCCCCTGACATTGATACGGCGCTGCGTCTCAAAAGCAACTCATTGTACATTCGAAATCATCGGGGTATGTCCCACTCGCCGCCCTTTCTTCTATTATGGGTTCTGCTCATCACGGGTGTCATTGCACTGATTTTCCCGGATGTTCCCATTGGGCACGTCGCTATCTGGACAGCTGTCGCTGTGGGCGTTCACGTGTTTACCGATCTGTTCAACACCTATGGAACCCAGGCAGCAAGGCCATTCTCGGAACGATGGATTGCCTGGAATATCATTCATATTTTCGATCCGTTTCTGTTCGCTTCGCACGTGGTGGCAATCCTGCTGTGGGCCTTTGATCTGATCGCCCCTGCTCCGTTGTTTGTCACACTGTATATCGTTATAGCCCTCTATTATGTATGGCGAATCATTGCCCATGCCCAGGCTGTAGCCAAAGTAAAAAGGCTGGACAACAACAAACCGGCGCTTCGCTATATCGTCATTCCAACGATATCCTGGAACCGCTGGCATGTGGTGAAGCATTTTGCGGATAACAGTTACGAAATCGGAAAAATGGATGGAGCAGAGCTAACATGGCATCTGCATGCCTCTTCTTCCACTCATGCGGCTGTAGCTGCCTCGCGCAAATCACCAGAGGTCACTGCCTTTCTCTACTTCACCTCCTATGCGGTTGCGGAGGTAGAGGAGCTGCCTGCAGGATACAAGGTCCGCTGGGCGGATGTACGGTATCGACACCGCAAGCAGTATCCGTTTGTCGCCGTTGTCGTGATGGACCGCAATTTTGAAACGATTGATACGTATGTGGGCTGGTTAAGCGATGAAAAAATGGATAAAAAACTTTTATCTGCCCGGTCTTGACGAGAAGGACTGGGAAAGGCACAATCAAGTAAGGAACGGTTGCGCGATGAAAAGCCCGGAGCGTTTCCGCTCCGGGCCTTTGTTTTGTTGCTTGCTTTTATGATAAATTATTTGCCAGACCCAGACAATTGTTGCTCAGCGATTTGTACCAGACGTTTGGTGATGTAACCACCAAGAGATCCTGTCTCACGGGAAGTGTAGTTACCGTAGTAACCGTCTTGCGGGATTGTTACACCCAGTTCCTGTGCAGCTTCCATTTTCAATTGTTGCAGTGCTGCATTTGCTTGAGGTACCACCAAGTTGTTAGAACGAGATCCTTGAGCCATATTTAAAATCTCCTTTCAATCTGTGTCTGTAATGTATTGCAAGCTTGCAAGATTATTATGGCTCGCACGCCTCAAGTTATACGGAGATTCATTAAATTTGTGATGGAGGTTTTTCCCAATGAGTAAAGGTTTGTCCCTATGGTTCGCATTCTCTTCGATTGTTTTGTTAACGGTTTCAGCCATATCGATTTCTTATAACGGCTGGTTAGCCTCGCTGCTGTTCATCCTGTCCATTGCCAACATCGGCTGGGGTTTCGTCATTCGTGCCAAGAAGGAACGCCAGGAATTGCGTTCTACAACCGAATCGACATCCTGACCTGGAAGGTTCCAGATTTCTATTTGAACAAAAAAGAGAGGAGCTGCTGGCTCCTCTCTTTTTTTCATCACTTTATATCGTGAAGTTTTAACATTGTTGAACGATGTCCGTGATGGCCTATACTGTACGTCTAGGAACAAACCCCATGCGTTCCTTCACATCATGAAGCGTTTTGGCAGCGACTGTTTCAGCACGACGTGCTGAAGTCTCCAAAATCTCGGCCAATTCGCCAGATTCACGAATTTCGCGATATCGTTCCTGTAACGGTTCAATAACAGAGACAACCACTTCGGCCAACTCTTTTTTGAACGGACCATACATTTTACCCTCGTAACGCTCTGCTACTTCATTCAGCGTAATGCCTGCACACTCTGCATAGATGCTCATCAGATTGCTGACCTCTGGCTTGTTGGCCGGATCGTAAACCACTTCACGTCCGGAGTCCGTCGTGGCACGGCTGATTTTCTTGCGGATCACATCCGGCGGGTCCAACAGGGCAATGTAGCTGCCCGCATTTGGATTACTTTTACTCATTTTCGAGGAAGCATCGTCCAGGGACATCACGCGTGCGCCCACCTGCGGAATATATGGATCCGGAATGGTAAAGTATTCTCCATAACGATGATTGAAACGGCCCGCCAGATCGCGGGTGAGTTCCAAATGCTGTTTTTGATCCTCTCCTACAGGAACGAGGTCCGCATTGTACAGCAAAATGTCGGCTGCCATCAATGAAGGATATACGAACAAGCCTGCCCCCACCGAGTCCTTGCCTGAAGATTTATCCTTGAACTGGGTCATCCGCTCCAGTTCACCCATCGATGTCAGCGTGGTCATCAACCATCCAAGCTCAGCATGCTGAGGAACATGGGATTGCAGGAACACATTTGACTTTGTTGGATCGATCCCCGCTGCTAGAAACAGTGCAGCGACGGCTTCAGACTGTTCACGCAGTGCAGCTGGCTCCTGAGCCACGGTTACTGCGTGGAGATCTACCACCATAAAATGGCATTGGTAATCATGCTGCAGCTTCACAAAGTTCTTGATTGCACCAATATAGTTGCCCAGCGTAAGTTTACCGCTTGGCTGGATTCCAGATAATACAGTTTTCATAAGTCACTTGCGCCTCCTCATGTTTTGTAGAAGTCTGTTTCTTCTCCGCGGACGCAAAAAAGCCTCACATCCGCAAGGGACGTGAGACCGTGGTGCCACCCTTATTCGTGTTTTTCAATCATGCGAAAAACACCTTCATTTTCCCGTAACGTGGAATAGACGTCCAATTCTACTGAGGTACGCTTTGCATTTCTGCAAGGCACCTGTTCCAATCGGCACTCCAGGGTCCATTCGGTAAAGAGTTCACACCGGTTCGCATCACCCACCGGCTTTCTGAAGAGTTTTCTCCTGACTTACTTGTCCCTGTCATCGCTTTAATTTAATTCATATGTTATTTCCTTCTGCATTCCATCTTAATCCGCTTCACGCAGATTGTCAAAAATGGAATCAGCTTTTTTTACCCGCCAAGCCGAAATCTGTTATGATGGAATTGCTTATCCTGTTTAGCCCTCCCACAGAAGGCTGTATGGGATTGCTGGCATGTACTCAATGACACGCCTGCAGCGGAGCATGTTAAGCCGCTTGCAGACAGATTTCAAGTGGGAAAAGGAGCATCGATATGAAACAAGTGACCAAAGGCCAATGGAATGGTTACGACACGTATATCCTACATAGCCGTGAATTGGAGATCACCCTGCTGCCGCGTCTAGGAAACAATATCATCTCGATTCGTGATCTGGTGCAGGATCGTGATGTCGTCCGCAGCCCAGAAGAAGATGATTTAGCATTTTATTTGCAGAAACCTTATCACTTCGGTGTTCCGCTTCTGGTTCCGCCAGGACGCATACATCGTGGACGCTTCGAATACGAAGGGGTTCAATACCAGTTCGATCAGAATACGGCAAATGACAACCATATTCACGGTCTCCATCGCACCCAATCCTGGTGTGTCAGCGACATTGAAGAAGATGAAGAAGGCTGTGCCATTACAACCGAATTGCTGACTGCAAATGAAGAGCATTGGATGGAACAATTTCCGGTGCCTCTGAAGCTCGAAATGACGTTCAGGCTGCAAAACTCCGTACTGAGCCAGCGTCTTCGTGTTACCAACCTGGGTTCGACTCCCGCTCCGTTTGGAATGGGATATCATACATGGTTCCTGCTAGACGGCAAGCCTGCCGATTGGACACTTCAACTACCTGTCTCTGGCGTATATGCTCAGAACGAGGAACAGCTGCCCACGGGTGAGCTTGAGCCTCTTGGAGATTGGAACGCCTTAAATCAAGGTGTTAATATGCAGGGACGCAACTGGGATACGATTCTCAAAGCTACGGAAGGTCAGGCAGCGACTGCCCAGCTCCGTCGTCAGGATGGATATATGCTGAACTACTCAGCAGATGAACAGTATTTTAAACACTGGGTGCTCTTTACAAAGGGTGAATCCGATCAGTTTCTGTGCATTGAGCCCTACACCTGGCTCTCCGATGCCCCGAACCTCCCTCTGACGGATGAACAAACCGGGTTAATTCGTCTGGAACCTGAACAACCCGTTGAACTTCTCACACGGATTGAGGTTATTGCTCCTACCAAGAAGTAGTCCCTTTCAATCTTGTACGCGTAGTACAACACACCTATAATATTTACCTTATTAGCAAAGAGGCCGATCCTGTCTGGATCGGCTTTTTTCATGTGTTTCTTTACAATTAAATCCCAATTATTTCCTTACGCCATATCACGTATATTTCCTCATTCTCTAACCATACTAACATCACCAAGCCATAAGGAGGTGACACACATGTACGGAGGTCAAAACAGAGGTAGCGGAAGCCGTTCCAACAATCTGGTTGTTCCTCAAGCAAACGCAGCATTGCAACAATTGAAAATGGAAGCTGCGCAAGAGCTGGGTGTAACAATTCCACAAGACGGTTACTACGGTAACTACACTTCCCGTGAGACAGGTTCTCTGGGTGGATACATTACTAAACGTCTGGTACAAATCGCTGAGCAACAACTGTCTGGTCGTTCTTAAGTTCGGACTAATGCTTGGATGATTTAAAGCCAAAAAGCGGCCTTCTCCGGAAGCGCCGCTTTTGTGCATGTCTGCACAATTAAGATGTCGATTCCATTCCTGAATCCTTGTATGTATTTGTTCTAGGGTAACGAATCATAAGGTTAGCCATGTTGTAATTGGATTCCATCGTAGCGTCCACCAAAATGACGCCTTGTCTTACGGTGAAGTCATACGAAATTTCTCCATGTGTCCAGTTCTGCTTAAACTTTAAAGTCTCAAGTGCCATAGCGCGGAATGAGGAGCGCTGACTTCCAGTTAACCCCTGATCCTCTGTTTCCATTTGTCCATTCCGTCCTGAAATCGGATTATGTCGAATACCGAACTTTCCAATTACATTATTGCGTATTTGCACAAAAACTACACCTGAGTCTAACCCTGACAGTTCCTTATCAAGTTCTTTAAACACCAAATCCAACTGTCTTGCTAATGAAAGCTGGTCAATATTTACCATTATTGTTCCTCCTTTATGCACTTCATCCCTCAAAACAAGGACTTACGAACCATTATATGACAACAAATATACTCATTCAACAAAATGAAACAAACTTGGGTATTTATGACTATAAGTTGCACAATTAATTGCCAATCCAATGCTTTAAAACGAGTTAATTCTTGATAATCCGACAAATTATACGAATCAGTCCCACGAATAGAATAACCAAAGAGAGCTGCATCCACATGCTAGTTAACATGTGGTGCAGCTCTCTTTTTCACATACGAGTATACGAAGCATTTCATTCAAAATGCTTGGGTACTACTCCCCGTATTTGTCACTTCGCGGTTGCTGTCATTTCAAGAAATTGCTCAATATCGGCAATCACCAGATTCGCAGCATTTTGCCAGAAGTCAGGCTGTGTCAGATCTGTACCCAGATGTTTCTGTGCAAGCTCTTCCACCGTCATTCGTCCGGTATCCCGCAGCAAATCATCATATTTGTCTGCAAAGGCTGTACCTTCCTGCTGTGCTCTGGCGTAGATGCCCGCACTGAACATGTAGCCAAAGGTGTAAGGGAAGTTGTAGAACGGTACACCTGTCAGATAGAAATGCAGCTTGGATGCCCAGAAGTGAGGATGATCCGTTGCAAGAACACCACAGAAGGCTTCCTGCTGAGCCTCGACCATCAACTTGGATAACTCATCTGCATTAACCAAGCCTTTTTTGCGCTGTTCATAGAAGCGATTCTCAAACAGGAAACGGGCATGAATATTCATGAAGAAGGCAACGCTGCGCTGAATCTTATCTTCCAGCAGAGCTAGCTTTTCCTGTTCATCTGTTGCTGACTGCACCAATGCGTCGGCAACAATCAGCTCGGCAAATGTGGAGGCCGTCTCCGCCACATTCATGGCGTAACGTTGATTCAGTGCCGGAAGTTCCTCCATAATATGCTGGTGGTACCCATGACCCAGTTCATGCGCTAGTGTAGACACGTTGGATGGCGTTCCGGAGAACGTCATGAATATGCGGGTAGCTTTGCTTAGCGGCAAAGAAGTACAGAATCCGCCTGGTCGTTTTCCTGGGCGATCTTCCGCTTCAATCCAGCGTTTCTCAAACGCCATCTCTGCAAATTTCGAGAGCTTAGGGCTGAATTTGGCAAATTGTTCAACGATATTGATTGCCGCCTCATCATAAGTCACTTTGCCACCCGACTTGCCTACAGGTGCATCTATATCACTCCAGCTGAGCTTATCCACACCCAGCAGCTTCGCCTTGCGTTCCAGATACTTCACGAGTGCCGGTTTGGCTCCGTTAATGACGTCCCACATCGTATCCAGTGTTTGTCGAGACATCCGGTTGATGGCGAGTGGTTCTTTCAGAATGTCGTCCCAGCCGCGGTTCTCATACAACTTAAGACGGAATCCGGCTAGATGGTTTAATGTATCGGCACAGAAGTCTTCTACATCCGTCCAAGCCTTTTCCCAGCTCGCAAATACCGTTTCACGCACGTTGCGATCACTGTCACTCAGCTTGTTGGCAGCCTGTCCGGCGGATAGCATGATCGTTTCACCGTTTTGTTCAAACGGAATGTTCACTTTACTTACGATCGTATTATAGAACTTGCCCCAACCATGATAACCATCCACGCCCAGATCCAGCGCAAGTCCTTCAAGTTCAGGGGACAGCTTCTCACGAGCCTGTGTCCGGCTCTCATTCAGTACAAAAGCCAAGGGCTCGATATCTTCGCGAGCAATCCACTTCTCCCATACGTCATCTGCTGTCTGACTAAGGAGGTTGTCAAAACGGGACTTACTGCTGTTCAGCATGGCTCCAAGAGTACTAACGGTGCCTTGCAGCTGAGTAGCCTTCTTATCCTGCTGATTTTGCGATGATAGGCAGGACACAAATGCAGAACCTTCCGAAATACGAATGTAACAGCTCTGCAGTAATTCCAGAATGGCGTCGAATGCATAAGTTTCTTCAAGTGTCTTTGGTGCAGCGGTTTCAATCAACAGAGTTTGAAGTTTGCGTACATCCTGTTCCAGCAGGGTCAAGTAGGCAGCGAACGATTCGGAGGAAGAACCTCCACTAAAAATGGACTCCAGATCCCATACAGGTTTTAATGGTGTTTTCATTTAATAAGGCACCTCTCTTTTTGAAATTCAAGGATTTGAGCTAAAATACTTCAATTAAAAACTGGTTTTATGAGTGCTCTATCTCTATACTAGAGAAATAGTTTAAGCCACTTTTTCAGGAGGTAAATGTGATGAAACCTTTACAAATATCGGCTGACACAGCCGTCAAATTAGCAGAATCCCTTGGCGTACCGCTTGAGCACCTGATGCACATGCCCCAGCACATCCTGCTGCAGAAGATTGCCGAATTGGCCAAAGAAGAAGCATCCAAACCAGCCCCTTCAGAAGGCGAGCAGGAATGATCCCTTTTGAAAACAGCTGGCCCTATGATATTGTCATGGGGGACATCTATGTACAGCAATGCCCGTTTTGCCAAGCAAGCAATGTGCTGCTGCCCCTCAAACCGAGAGAGCTTGTACGCATTCGTGAAGGCAAAAAGAAATTGCTGGTCTTTCCTTGTTGTAATGGCAGCATGACCGTTATTGATAATGACAGTGATTATCTGCTCTCCAGTAAACCTGTCCGCAAATAATCAAAGTTCAATTAGATGGGGCTGCGCTTAGCAGCCTCTTTATCTGCTTCAATCATTTCTTCAGGCAGTTCCATCCTGCCGGATATCATCTGTTCCCTCAGCAGGGCCCACTGCTCTCTGGATGCCCGAATCATGGCCGCATCCGTGATCCGTTTATCGTGAATGACACGCCCGAACCATTTGACAGCCTCGTGGAAGTGGCCTGCTCTGCGGTTCAGCTCACCAAGCAGATACAGCAGTCTTGCTTCATTACTGCCTGCGCCTTCCCGCTCGAACACTCTAACATAAGCTTCCAGACTAAACTCCAGAAAGCGCCGTTCCTGCTCATGATCTTCCCGGTAACGATACAGCCAGGCGATATGGTGCAGCAGTCCTGCTACAATGCGATCCTTCTCCTGGATCACCTGAGCACAGAATAGACCGAGCTTGTATGTAGCCAGTGCCTGATCTAATGTCCGTGCTCCGCTGTAATCCCGCTTCTCCCAACGATTACCGATCTGTTCCTTGAACGCAAGCCGCTGCTTGTCAGTCAGTTTATCTGTCGAGTTCTCTGTCGATGCAAACCCGCATTCAGGGCAGATCCGCACAACATAGAAATCCGGATTCTCCAGCTTATAGTAGGCACAAAAATCGGAATCTGTCCGATAGGGCCGCTTCAAGCTCGGTCTGACTCTGGAGGTTTCAAACTCGGTTTCACAATAATGACATGTGACCTTCACTTTATATAGAGGTTCTAATTCCACTCGTTCCATCCCTCTCCCGTTTTACCTATATTCGGAGTTACGGCGTATTCACAAAATGATGTGCCGGCCCCGACAAACGCTGCAGGACAAAAGAATGCAGCGGCTCTTCCACACCGATCTGTGTCAACGCTTGATCCATGCATGCCAGCCAGGCATGTGCCCGTTCAACGGTCACCTCAAAATGCATATGGCGGGCACGCATCATCGGATGACCATACGCTTCAGAGAACAACGCAGGTCCACCGAAAAACTGAGACAAAAACATGTATTGCTTGTCCATAACCGGCTGTATATCTTCCGGAAATAGAGGAGCCAGTTGTTCGTTTTGCTGGACTATAGGGTAAAAGGCTTCAACTAATGCCCGAACACCCTGCTCTCCGCCCAGATTTTCATAAATACTCAGATTGGGATTCATTCATCTAACCCTCACTAGTCGTGTCGAATTTTGGCATATCTTACACATCAATGCTTAAATGTGAAAACAAAATCGAGATCAGGTTGCCATCACCTTTATCTTCATTCTATCAAAAAAATCCCAAAAGTCCTATCTAACATCAGCAAGTCAAGATGTCTTTGATCCTTTTCCTCTAGAGCCTCTTCACTTCGGAAGACACAAAAAAAGCACCAATCGCAAGATTGGCGCACCATATATTCCATTAATAACTTCGCCAGTCCTCTTCTTCAGAACGTACAAGCGAGGCACGTATCACATAGACAAAAGCACAGACCAGGATTCCGGTGACAAGACTCATAATCATCACTCCATCCGATTTGAATTTCACCCTATTGGACAAATAGGTGACGTTCAGGCGTTTTTTATCATTTTAGCATACATCGTTTAAAAATACAGCCATTTTTGCAAGCGCTTTCCGGATATTAATTTGTACTGTTTGTCCGCCTTGGTTCATATATTGATGGCACAAGCGACACTCACTGCAGCAGGCTTAACGACCATTATCATATAAAGGAGAGGTATGCATGGCAGCTTCATACAAACTTACCCATGTTCTGATTACACTCGCTCTCCTCGTTCTCTGTTTTCTTATGGTCCTGTTCCCTGCAGAGACCTGGCATGCAAGTGTGAGAGGGCTCTCCATCTGGTGGGATGTGTTATTCCCGTCGCTTTTTCCCTTTCTGGTTCTTTCCGAGCTGCTGCTAGGTTTCGGCATTGTCCATTTTCTCGGGACCCTGTTAAATCCACTCATGCGCCCCCTGTTTCGTGTTCCAGGAAGCGGAGGTTTTGTATTTGCGGTCAGCTGCGCCTCCGGCTATCCGACAGGAGCGAAATTAACCGCTCAATTATGGGATCAAAAGCTGGTCACGCGGGAAGAGGGTGAGCGGCTCGTGGCGTTCACTACTTCATCCGATCCCATCTTCATGATCGGTGCAGTATCCGTCGGTTTTTTTCACAATGTAGCCGTTGCTCCGGTTCTGGTCGCTTCTCACTATGCCGCTGCCTTCATCGTTGGTCTGCTCATGCGATTCCATGGAAGGGCAGCTAGCTCATCTTCTCCATCCCCTACGCCTTCAACCTCAACCGAGAAGCAAAGAGGCAGCAGACTCATACAGGCTATCCATGCCATGCATGAGGCACGAATGGCAGATGGGCGTGCATTTGGAGAACTACTTCGCCAGGCTGTCTCCTCATCCCTTCGCCTTATTATTATCGTAGGTGGGCTTGTTGTATTCTTCTCTGTCATGATGGAGTTACTTGTACAGACCGGATCACTTGGCGTGCTGTATCAAATGACAGAGCAGCTGCTCACCTTCATGAACTTGCCACCTGCCTTATCGCAGAGTCTTGTAGGTGGTTTGTTTGAAGTGACTCTTGGAGCCAAGGAAGCGGGAGGAGCAGGTACAGCCGTTCCTCTTGTTTACAAGGCAGCCGCTGCTGCATTTGTGCTGTCCTGGGGAGGATTGTCGGTACATGCCCAGATCATGAGCATACTAAGCAACACACCGATGCGATATGGACCGTTTCTTTTTGCCAGAGCCATACATGCTCTAATCGCACCTGTCCTTGTTTTATTACTGTGGGTACCCATAATGGGTCAATCCGCATGGCCCGCCATAAGTGAGACCAGCTTATCACCTGCAGCTACAGCTATATACTCACCAGATGCGGGACAAATGATATGGTTCGGATTCTTGGTCCTTGGCGGGGTGCTGCTTTTGCTGCTGTTCTTTTCCCTGCTTCGTATCCTGCTCTTTCCGAGACGGTTCCAAAAATAAACCATGCTTGCGCACCTATATTTCGAATGAATATCAATCCAAGCGTTGTGTTCTGCTCTGGAATTGATTATCATCGGTAATATAATGACCACAAAGGAGCTTTCATCTTGAGATACTATGTTCAAGACCGCGGAGACCAGTTATCGATTGATCTGAGTCAGCAGTTTCATGCGCTGGCAAAAGAAGAAGGGTTCAAGCTGGATGCAGAATCGCCGGAGATTGTTATCTCCATCGGAGGCGATGGTACTATGCTGCAGGCATTTCACAATTTCATCGACCGGATCCCGGACATTGCTTTTGTTGGGGTTCATACAGGCCATCTCGGTTTTTATGCCGACTGGAAGAAGGACGAATTACAGGAATTGGTACGATTGATGAGCGGAAAAGGGGATCCCGAACGACTCAAACCCCGAATTGTAGAATACCCGCTGCTGGAGCTTGAAATCCGTAAAAAATCGGGTAACACCTCCTATATTGCCTTAAATGAATTTACGTTAAAAGGTGTGGACGGTACGGTCGTAGCCCAAGTCGACATTAATGATGTGACCTTCGAGATGTTCCGGGGTGACGGGATCTGTGTATCCACGCCTTCAGGCAGTACCGCCTATAATAAGGCCCTGGGTGGTGCCATGGTGCATCCGACCATTGAGGCAATTCAGATTGCTGAAATTGCTTCAATCAATAACCGTGTCTATCGGACGCTGGGTTCACCGGTTATTTTGCCCAAGCACCATCACTGTGACATTTTCTCGCGTAAGGACCAAAGGCTGCTGCTGACAATCGATCATGTAAATGTCATGGTGGAGGATCTGATCTCCGTACGTTGTCAGGTAGCAAGTCACAAGGTAAGCTTTGCCCGATATCGCCCCTATCCGTTTTGGAACCGGGTTCGCACTGCCTTTTTGGACTAGCCTGGTTCGGAAACAAGCTGATTGTTGTTCACCAAAGAATACTCCCGGATATAATAACATGCACAAAAAAAGCGGCCCTTATCAGGAGCCGCTTTTTGCTTTGGCTTGAGGCTGTTCTTTGCTCTTCTGAAGAACAAAGTAAGCACAGCCAAAGTTACAATATTCATTGATATAATCCACCATGCTGGAGATGGTTGAATCTTTCGTGGCTTTGGGATGATTATCACGATAAAAGCCTTTGAGCCGCAGCTGACTGTAGCCCCAGTCCCCGATAATGTAATCGTAGCGCTCCAGCACTTCACTGTACCGGTCGCGGAAAACTTCCGGATTCCAGCCTTCTTTATGGTTCTGCACAATCTCATAATTTTTACCGTTCACCTGAACGATAATTTTTTCCTGTACTTTTTCTTCTGGTTTATCCTGAGGCTGATCCTGGACCGTGTCCTGAACCTGCTCAGTGCTTTTTTCTTCTTCCAATCCAGTGTCCTCCATTATGCGTGTGTTGCCGCCTGGTCCGCATGTTTTGCAGCAGATTTAACCTGTTCATGTGCATGGTAGGAACTGCGTACCATCGGTCCGGATTCCACGTGGCTGAATCCACGTTTCAATCCTTCCTGCTTCAATGCTGCGAACTCTTCTGGCGGATAATATTTCTCAACAAACAGATGTTTCTCGGATGGCTGCAGGTACTGACCAATCGTCATGATATCACAATCCACAGCACGCAGATCATCCATGGTTTGCAAAATTTCCTGGTATTCCTCACCTACACCCAGCATAATGCTGGATTTGGTCGGAATGTTGGGCTGCATTTCTTTGGCACGAGCAAGCAATTCAAGTGAACGCTTGTATTTGGCCTTGGCTCTGACTTTGTCCGATAACCGCTCTACCGTCTCAATGTTGTGATTGAGAATGTCAGGTTTGGCATCCATGACAATTTTCAGGGAATCCCGATCACCCAGGAAGTCCGGAATCAACACTTCTACACTACATAAAGGCAAGCGGCGTCGAACTGCCTTTACCGTCTCGGCAAAAATGGTCGCTCCGCCATCCTTCAAATCATCACGAGCGACGCTTGTAATAACACAGTGCTGCAGGTTCATTTGCTCCGCAGCTTCTGCGACGCGTTCTGGCTCCTGCAAATCAAGTTCCGTCGGCAAGCCGGTATTCACCGCGCAAAAGCGGCATGCCCGTGTGCAAATGTCGCCCAAAATCATAAAAGTAGCTGTTCGATTGGCCCAGCATTCATAAATATTCGGGCATCTTGCTTCCTCACATACTGTATGCAGCGTCTTCGAACGCATCATCGTTTTCATTTCCTGATAGTTATCGCCGGTTGTCAATTTAATCCGAATCCAGTCCGGTTTCGGTTCCTTAACACGTTTAGCCAATGCGTAAACCCTCTTTCTAATGAAGTTAGGCTGTTGCTCGGAACATATTATACCATGAAAGCGCTGGAAAAACCCCCATTTGTCACATCTTGTGCAATCCACCCTTACACGGATAAAATAAGGACTTTTGAAGAACGCTAGGTTATAGCTTGGTCCACCGGGCACGCCTGTGCATCATCTCAATGGAAAGGGGGCTGCTTCCCTGTGCAAAATCGCAACAAAATGCGCTTCACTCACTCTTTTTGGATTAAAACCCTACTTGCAGGCACATTGCTTCTCCCATTCTTGCCTGTTATTGATGTTCATGGTGAATCCTCTGCTGCGCCAGCCAAAACGGAACCTGCCGAAATGAAACCAGCGGAGATTTTAAAAGCACGCCGAAGCTTATATGAGAGCATTGAACAAATTACCGGCATCCCCTGGTTCAGACTCGCAGCCATCGACCAATATGAACGAACTCTGACGCGTGCTCATCCCAAAGACCGCAAGCACCCAGAGCGACTGACCGGGATTTTCATGACATCTCCCGCCTGGAGAGGCTGGCTTAACCCGGACGAGACGGATCAACAGCCAGGCTCCATCGTTTTTTTTAATGGATACGGCCGTGATGGATCGGGAGACGGACTGGCGGATGCCAACAACGACTTGGATGTGCTGTACAGTATGGCGAACGTCATTCAGAGATTTGGTGCCCGTCAGGAGGACTTCAGCATTGCCCTGTGGGAGTATTACCATAATACCCGGGCCGTGCAGCGTATTCAGCAGTTTGCGAAATTATATGAGCATTTTGACAGCATCGATTTGTTTACCCATGCGTTTCCCGTGCCGCTCGGCACAAATTATTCCTATCGCAGCACATGGGGGACCAAACGAAGCTGGGGTGGTTATCGTATCCATGAGGGAACAGATATTTTCGCTCCCCACGGACTTCCCGTGCGCAGCACCTGTTACGGTGTCGTGGAGATCAAGGGCTGGAATCCCTTTGGCGGCTGGCGGATTGGCATTCGTGATTTGAATAACCACTATCACTACTACGCTCATCTATCCGGTTTTGATAAGAATGCCCATATTGGCGAGGTCGTTACCCCCGGTCAAGTCGTAGGCTGGGTAGGCAGCTCCGGCTATGGCAAACCAGGTACCCAGGGCAAATTCCCTCCCCATTTGCATTACGGAATCTACCGGGATACCGGACTGACGGAATGGTCGTTTGACCCTTACCCGCTTTTGAAGCATTGGGAACGAGAAGAGCGCCAGCAGAAAAAAGCCAAGGCGAAAAGCAAATAGAAAAACGGGACCCTCTTAGGAGAGGATCCCGTTTTTTTGTTGATTGAACTTCTTTAGTTCGTTTCAATTCGAATCCATTCAATGATTCACGTCAGTATCGAGCGGTAGCCCACCATTTTCTCCTGTAAGATCAGGCTCAAGCTCCAGCTCATCTCCCTGCATCTGACCGCCTGGTGTCTGCTGCTGGTTCTGACCGGAAGGATTCGGTGTCACGCCAGCACCACCGGATACGCCAGCCTGGCCAGATGGTAATGCAATGGATGGTGCACTGCTGCCGTTACTGCCTACCGGCTTGCCCTGATTATCGTAGTAATACATGGGCACATCCCCAACCACGAGCAGGTAGGATATCGGTATTTCGGTATCTACCGTCTCTGGCTCCATATCGAAGGGAACCACCACGGCCACTTCAGCAATGATATGAATGTACACCTCTACCAGGATCATGTTGATTCCGGCATTCTGCTGCCTGGTGTTCAGATCTACCTTCACAGCCCCCTGTGGCTCGATACGAACGGGAATATTCGGGCCAAAGGATGCCAAGACCGGGCTACCAAGAGCCTGACCAAGGGGGATTTTCTCTTTTAACATATGCACGTTCTGTAACGTGGACTGCACAATGTTCATCGTACTTGCAGTAATGCGCATGTGCTCATCATAGTTCAGCATGAAACCGGACACTTTACCGGCAGTATCGGTTTTCCAGTCAATCAGCCCTTCGGTCGATTTGCCTTCCGCCACCTGAGCCGTTATGGCCTTGTTGATCGCTTCCGTAGCAATCTGCTTCACCCGTATTTTGGCCAAATGCATAATTGGCGGCTTCATTTTTTTGTCCACATACGCAAAGCCCTGCATCAGGCAAAATACCGCTACCAGTAAAATAATTAGCCACATCTTGCGTTTGCCGCTTGGCGGCTTCCGTCGTCTTCGGCTCCGCCATCTTTTTCTCATCATCGGGTGTCCCCCTCTCCCTGCGGGATGAGCTCTAGGGTTATATGTTATCCTTATGCACCGTTGTCCCGAAAAAGAAGGACAGCACCCGTGTGACAGCGACAACATCCGTTTATTAAATTGGCGGTTCGCTCAGAGTGGCGTAGCTATTCTTTTTCTTCATAATAAAAAAAGCCCTCACCTGCAGATTACTCTGCAAGGTGAAGGCTTTGATCCGTTTATGCCATATGCTTTATACAAGTATGAGTCTTTCGCAACATTATTTAGGAACAGTTTCCCAGTCCTTCAGGAAGCGCTCGATGCCACTATCTGTCAGTGGATGTTTCCACAATGTTGGCAGGAGCGATCCAGGAATCGTCGCAATGTGCGCACCGGAAAGGGCGGCATCTTCAACATGTTTGATGTTGCGGATGCTTGCTGCAATGATCTCGGACGGCATATCGTACGTATCCAGGATAAGACGCAGATCACGAATCAGCTTCATGCCATCCACTGCAATATCATCCAGACGGCCAACGAATGGGCTGATGTAAGTCGCTCCTGCTTTTGCCGCCATCAGGCCTTGTGCTGCCGAGAAGATCAGCGTTACATTGGTTTTGATTCCTTTTTGCGTGAGCTCATGACAAGCATACAGCCCTTCTTCGGTCATCGGTAGTTTAATGACTACATTCGGTGCCCATTCAGCAATTTCATAAGCTTCCTTCAACATATCTTCGGCTTTGAGACCGACAACTTCAGCACTGACCGGGCCTTTGACAATGCCACAGATCTCCTGAATCACTTCTTTAAATACTCGGCCTTCTTTGGCAATCAAAGACGGGTTGGTCGTGACTCCATCCACCAGACCAAGACGTTCAATCCGTTTGATTTCCTCAACATTCCCTGTATCCAAGAAAAATTTCATGATATGTTCCCTCCACTTGATGAATTTATAAACACGATGATATTCATTACCCGAACAACCTTATATGTTAACAGTTATATATGAACTTATTTTTTTTCTACAGCGTGGCCGCCAAATTCGTTACGCAGTGCTGCTACCACTTTACCTGTGAATGTATCTGTCTCCAGGGAACGATAACGCATCAGCAAGGACAAAGCGATAACTGGTGTAGCAGTTTGCAGGTCAAATGCTGTTTCCACAGTCCAGCGTCCTTCACCGGAAGAGTGCATTACACCTTTGATTTCATCGAGATTCGCATCTTTGGAGAATGCACGCTCAGTCAGCTCCATCAGCCAAGAACGAATAACGGAACCGTTGTTCCATACGCGAGCCACTTTTTCGAAGTCGAAGTCGAAGTCGCTTTTCTCAAGTACGTCAAAACCTTCACCGATGGATGCCATCATACCGTACTCAATACCGTTGTGCACCATTTTGAGGAAGTGACCGCTACCTGCTTTACCTGCATACAGATAACCGTTCTCTACTGCAGTGTCTTTGAATGCTGGCTCAACGATTGCCCAAGCTTCAGGGTCTCCACCGATCATGTAACAAGCACCGTTACGTGCGCCTTCCATACCACCGGAAGTACCTGCATCCATGTAGTGGATACCGGATGGTTTCAATTCCTCGTAACGACGGATCGACTCTTTGTAGTGTGAGTTACCTGCTTCAATAATGATATCGCCTTTGGATAGCAGCGGGCTTACTTCAGCCAGTACAGCATCAACTACATTGTGAGGAACCATGATCCACAGTACACGTGGAGATTCCAGAGACTCAACCATTTCTTTATAAGAAGAAACGCCTTGTGCGCCGTATTCTTTCATTTCATTAACAGCTTCAGTGTTCAAGTCAAAAGCAACTACTTCATGTTTGTGGTCAATCAGGTTTCTGCCCAGGTTCAATCCCATTTTGCCCAATCCAATAAGTCCAAGTTTCATGATAAATCCTCCTGTTATGAACAATTATTAATGCATTTTTTCATACTGTATCCAACATGCTTGCATTCCGCGGTAATCGTTCCGGTTACGGATCGTTCTTCCGATCGCTGTTGTATCCAAATTTCTTAATTCCACTATATATAGTTGAAATTTGGATACAAAGGCGAACGCTTCGCTTCTGCAGAATCGATTCCGTCCCCTGCACTACACCGCTTAAAACAAACCATGTTCAGCAACATCTATATCAAAAATTTTTACGGCCTTCCGGCCATTGGCCGGAAGGACTTATGCAAAATTGGAACGGTATAATCAGTTAGCCTTAGATGTGCTTACCACCAACGATAGCCATTCTCTGCAATCAAACGATCTGCGGAATCAGGTCCTTGCGAGCCTGCGCTGTACGTATCCAGCGGTACACTGCCATCTTGGAAGGCTTCCAGAATCGGCTGTACCCACTGCCATGCCAGCTCCACTTCGTTCCAGTGAGCGAAGAAGGTGGAATCTCCACGCATAGCGTCAAAGATCAGGTTTTCGTAAGCTTCCGGAATATTGCGTTTGCCTGAAGCAAATGTCATGTTGATTGGCTCCACTTCACCATGATTCAATGGGTTCTTCGCATTCAATTGAAGCGAAATGCTTTCCCCTGGACCAATTTCAATCGTCAGCAGGTTAGGCTCGGTCGTATTTTCGGATTCATGACCCGTTTTGAGCGGCGCCTTAAACTCAACGACGATGCGTGTGGATTTCTCAGCCAGTCGTTTACCTGTACGAATGTAGAATGGAACCTCGCTCCAGAATGGATCATCGATCCATAATCTCGCCGCTACATACGTATCGTTCTGGGAACCAGCCGGGATACCAGGCTCGTCCAGATAGCCGACAACGGATTTCCCTTGCAGCTCGCCTGCGCCGTATTGAGCACGTACGACCTCAGAAGCGATGTTTTCTTTAGTTAGTGGTCGAAGAGCTTCAGCAATCTTTTGCTTTTTAAACTGAATTTCTTGCGGTGTGCAGCGTTTTGGCAAATGCAGGGCAATCATCATCAGCAATTGAAGCATATGATTCTGGAACATATCGCGTACGGCACCACTTTGGTCATAATACGCAGCACGTTCTTCAACACCAACCGTTTCACTAGCCGTGATTTGTACATTGGCAATGTAACGGTTGGACCACAATGCCTGAATAACCGGGTTCGCATAGGTCAGGGTTTCAATATTTTGAACCATCGGTTTGCCCAGGAAATGGTCAATGCGATAAATTTCTTCCTCTGCAAAAGTATTGCTGAGTTTCTCATTCAGTTCACGTGCAGATTGCAGATCGTGTCCGAATGGTTTTTCAATAATCAGCTTCTTCCAGCCTTTGGTGTTGCCCAGGCCGCTTTCCTGAATATTCAGTGCGATTGGCTCAAAGAATTCTGGTGCAACCGACATGTAGAACATGCGATTTTCCGGAATGCTCAGTTCCCGTTCACGCTGCTCGACGATTTTCAGCAATTTCGTGTAATCCTCAAGCTTCGTATTGTTCAGGGAGCAATAACGGAAAGCTCCAATGAAATCACGTACCTGGGATTCTTCTTTAGGCGTTTGCCGTGAGAATTCATGCAGTGACTTTTCTACATTCGCCTGGAAGTCAGCATCCGACAATTCACGCCGTCCAAGACCGATAACGGAGAAGGATTTTGGCATTTTTTGATCAATGTACAAGTTATATAATGCAGGGTAAATCTTGCGTTTGGCTAAATCGCCTGTTGCCCCGAACAGGACAAATGTCATTGCGTCCATTGGAGTGCCTCCTGTGATCTGTGCAGTATAGTATATGATGGTGCAAAATGTTCAAATCCAAGCATGACAAAAGACGGAATAAGTGGGTGCATGACCCGCCTTGCCTCCGTTTATTTACCATACCCGAATTTAACCATGGAACATTCCTTCTCTCCACAACCTTAAACCAAGGTTATAAATTGTAACCATTTGAATTAACGTTACCCATATTACACCTGTCGTCACAATTCGTCAACAATCGTGTCTAACGTGTGAACACCAGTGTTTACAGGGTTTTTATTTATTGTTAACGCTTTATGTGGTAAGATTATAAACAATTGGTATGTGATATTTTATACATAATGCTTGTAGACAGCCAGGTTACAATAAGTATACTAGTGCTATAATAAGCATAACTAATTCAAAGGAGTACAATTATGAGCGATGATGAGAATGCCAAGCAAATATGCGAAAAGGTGGAACAGTCTTATCAGATCATTGGCCGAAAGTGGGTTGCCCTCATTATTCATGCGTTGATGGATGAGCCCAAACGATTCAGTGAAATTCACGCTTATATCCCTGACTTGAGCAAACGCGTACTGAATGAACGAATGAAAGAACTGGAGGAAGAAGGTCTGGTCGTGCGCCATGTGGTTACAGAGCGACCAGTTCGGACAGAATATATGTTGTCCCGCAAAGGGACGGAGCTGGGAAGGGCATTAAGCGCAGTGGAGCGATGGGCGGACAAGTGGCTGTAATACTATTACAGAAATTGGTTCAACCCCTCAATAACGTTCCCTTTCGATTGCAAATACAGTCCCCTTTTTCGTGAGGAAAGTGGCAGGTAACCGGAGTATTTTGGATGAATTCTCTACAAAAGTACAGCTGATGTTGCAATAAAGCTACATTGCGTGTCATTTAGGTTGTTCCAATATGTAGAATCGGATAGTCCAAGGCAGCCTAGGTAGTCAAATTATCGTCCATTTATATGATAAATTTGATAACATATATGCGTAAGATTCTGGTCTAGCAAAAAAGATGCCGCCTCACTTTTATTATGAGACATTGGCATCTTTTTGTTATCCATTCCTTTATTCAATTTGACTCCAACTGGGTCCCCAGCGTAATACTCAAATCCTCGAAGTTCTCCACTGCCTTCTTCTTTTCGTAAAAGTGCACCGCATGCTGCATTATACCCTCACGTGTGTAGAACGCATCGCCTGTTTCCAGAGGAAAGGTAACTTTCTCCCCCGTACTCGCGGACTTATATATACCTACAATCAGTTCAAGTGTATTCCGCCCGCTCCGTCCATCCACCAGAAGTGGTGATCCGGTCTCAATGGCGTTTAGCACATTCTCGACCTGACCGGCGTGACCGACGTGAATGACATCTGGCAATGCGTCAGCCTTCTGCTGTATCTGCTGTTCCAGCTCCAGATTTGGCTCCGGAAATCCATTGCTACGTGCCGTTGAGGCAACGACTTTCCACGGAGCAGATACCCGGGCCTCTTTGCCTTGAAAAATTAACTGCTGCTCTTCTCCGTGATGCACAACGGAACTCGTGATCATGCCAAGTGCCCCTTCACGGAACCGAAGCATGGCCATCGACACATCTTCCACTTCAGCATTATCATGCGATGTATTGGCCATCATGGCCTGCAGTTCCACGGGTGGACCCATCATCCAGAGCATGGCATCAATATGATGTACAGCATGATTAAGCGTACAGCCTCCGCCTTCTTTTTCCCACGTCCCACGCCACCATAGATCATAATAGTTATGACCCCGCCACCAGAATGAATCCACCTGAACATGTACTATCGGGCCCATCAGCTTACTGTCCAGCACGCCCTTAAGCTTCATCATCGGTGTAGTGAACCGATTCTGTGCCACGACCGACAGAAGTTTGCCGCTCTGTTCGGCTGCTTTCAGCATCTGGTCTGCTTCTTCCAGTGAGGAAGCCATCGGTTTTTCCACCAGCACGTTAGCACCGGCAAGTAAAAAGTCACATGCAATGGGAGCATGTGTATACGGCGGAGTACAGACAGAGACCACATCAATATTCTGGCTCAGCAATTCTTTATAATCCGCTACTGCCTGTGCATTCTCCAGTCCATGTTCATTAATTCGTTTCTGTGCTTTCTCAGGATACATATCAACCACAGCTACAATCTGACATCGATCGGGAAAGGCCAAATAGGCTGAGATATGTGCTCCACTAATTGCTCCAGCTCCAATAATCGCTACTTTTAACATCTGAACATACCTCCCTTGTTCCTTTCACAATACACAATTATTAAGCGCTTTTATGCGTGTATCTTGTGTTAAAATAAAAGGATCTTGTGCTCATGTTGAGGGAGGAATAGGCAATTGTCCATGTTAGACAAGGAGCAATTCGATCTGGCTTGCCGACGTACATCCACCACGACTTTTCGTGAAATATTTCATGCCCATGCCCAAATGGAAGTGACCTACATTCATGATGGGTATGGCCAGTTAATTACGGAAGGACAAGCTTTTCCGCTTAAACCGGGTACACTGATGATTTTCCGTCCTTTTCAGCTGCATCAGGTACAGATTCAGGTTACGGATGAGCATCCTTTTGTCCGTAGTGTACTTATGTATGATCTTGATGTGCTGAAGGAAACCTGGCGGTATTTTACGGCTACTCATCATTTTGTACAGGAGCTTCTGGGACAACCTACACCTATTGCACCTTTCACTCTTCCTTCTTCTTCCATGCTGGTGCAATTCATAGAACAGTTCGCGCAGATTCATCTCAACGGACTCCATGGAGAAGGAGAAGAGGAGACTGCCCGGCTCTTTTTACTGAACCTGCTCGTACAGATTCAATACATATGGAAAGAAAACAAGCATGCCCTCTCCCAATCCGTGCGTCCAACCTTCAACAGTCTCCTTCATCCTCACGCTGAAGCCATCATGAAGTGGATTGAGGAACATTACCATGAACCCTTTCAACTCAAAGATCTCGCTGCAGAACTGCACATGTCTCTTTATCATCTGTCTCATGTATTCAAAAAGGCCACAGGAACGACCATTGTCGCCTATACTCAAGCTACCCGTATTCGTCACGCTTGCGTATTACTTGCCCGTAATTCATACAGCGTCCCGGAAATCGGTCATCGTGTAGGCATGTCCACGCCTTCCTACTTCTGTAAAGTATTCCGTTCCGTTACAGGTACAACTCCGCATCAATATCGGCTGAACGTAAAAGGGAGGACATGAATTTAGTATCTACACATTGAAAGAAGCGAAGTAACGTATCCTCTGCCTTAACTCACTCATTTTGAACACTATTTTGTATCCAAATCATATTTGATGTCAGATTAACAGGACAAGCAATGTTCAGATTCTTCTCACTATTCTTTATTGCTGGATTCCCTGATTTCAAGTCCTAGCTTCTCCAGATAGTTGTAGAGTTTCTCTCTGATCCAGTTCATTTTTCTGATTGCTCGATAACCTTTCTATTCCAAAAGAAAAAAGCTCATCCCTATCTCTCACAAAAGTAGGAATAAGCTTAATTTGTTTTTCTTGAATCCTTGTTCTATATCATACTTACTATTTACCGATCTATAAGCTAAACCATCCGCTGTCTCATCGCTTCGAACATCAAAATCGTCGCTGCCATTGCGGCATTCAACGATTCAGCTTGTCCCTGCATCGGTATCGTAATCGCGTCATCCACAAGCCTTGCCGTAGACTCGGATATCCCCTTGCCTTCATTGCCGATCACAAGCCAAACGGATTGAGTAAAATCATAGCTATAACACGAATACTCTGCCTGCAAAGAAGTACTTACGAGCTTCACGCCCGCTGCTTTCGCTTGCGGAAGCAAAGATTCGAGCTGCCCTTCCACAATGGGCAAATGAAACAAGGATCCCATCGTTGAACGAATCGTTTTTGGATTATACACATCGGCAGAGCCTGTACCTAGCACCACACCGGCTGCTCCGGCTGCGTCAGCACTGCGGATGATCGTCCCCACATTACCTGGGTCCTGCACCCCATCCAGCACCACAACTAGCCGACGTTCACCAGAGAGCAGGCTTTCCAGCGGCTCACGACCTTTACGAACAATGGCAAAAACAGGCTGAGGTGTCATCGTATCCGTACATTTGGCAATCACAGCCGGCGATACGCTGATCCATTCTATTCGCTGAAGCGGTCCTTCGAGTCCCGCCAGTTCAGTAGGCACACCTTGTTCCCCATCGTAGACAATGCATTCCAGATCAGCTTGCGCACGCAGCGCCTCCTGTACCAGGTGAATGCCTTCAATGATATATTTATGCTGACGGGTACGGTGCTTCTTCTCCAGCAGTTGTGCCCATTCCTTCACACGTGTATTTTGCGGTGATACGATATCCATCTTTCCATCCTTCCCGTCTGCCGTTCAATTTACTCCGGGTGACTCCGAGAGATCACTTCGGATAGGCGAGCTCCATTTTCGTCAAATGGTCTTTGTGGCCCACTATGATCAATACATCCCCAGCTTCAATCCGATCCTCGGCATACGGAGAGATATTCATGGAATTCCCGCTGCGAATTGCCATCACGTTACAACCGAAACGTGCACGAATGTTAAGCTCCAACAGGTTTTTACCAATCATTTGTTCGGAAGCTCTCATCTCCAAAATGCTGTAATCCTCAGACAACTCAATGTAATCCAGTATGTTAGGGGAGGTCAAATGATGGGCTACCCGGAGCCCCATATCCCGCTCAGGGTAAATGACCTTGTCCGCTCCAATCTTTTGCAGCACTTTACCATGCAGCTCATTCTGTGCCTTAACGATCAGAACCGGTACACCCATATCTTTCAAAATCAGGGTCGTCAAAATGCTCGCCTGAATATCTTCACCGATTGCCACAACGACAACGTCAAAATTTCGTATACCCAGCGCACGCAGCGCTTCTTCATCTGTTGAATCTGCCGATACAGCATGAGTCACCACATTGGACATTTCCTGGGTCCGCTGCTCGTCCGCATCAATTGCCAGTACGTCGAATCCCATACCACTCAGCGCATTGGCCACACTTGATCCGAACCGCCCCATGCCAATTACGGCATACTGTTTCTTAGCCATTAGGGTCTTAACCTCCCGCTGCACTTCAGCTCTTGCGCATCCTTTCAGATGTCAATGCTTACTTAAATATCCTTCGTAGTATACCACAAAGCCGGATAAACTTGAATGCGCTCACGCTTCCCAGGGAACAGTATAGGAGCAGCCGAATATACGAGGAGGGAATTGCGATGCCAATTACATTAAGCCTGCGTGAAGCGATTGTTCATAAAGTTCATGACAAAAGTGATGATCAGCTCCGGGAGATGATTGAAGGCTCTGTCGATGGACCGGAAGCCGCATTGCCTGGACTTGGCGCCATTTTCGAAATGATCTGGAAGAACACTGATTCTGCGAAGCAGGATGAGTTGATTCAAGTCGCGCAGGAGCATCTGCACACCATCCCCGTTCAACCGCTTCGCTAATCGAGGTATTGAAAGGGATCGGTAACCGTCATCACGTTTGTTCTGCCTGCAAAAGAAAGCTTTCCCTTATCCGGCTGGATCATACCTGCCATCGAAGTAAGGTGCAAAGCAACAGATCCCCCCGCCAGAAGGCGGAGGGATCTTTATCATTGCTGTATTACTGCCATTATTATAATGGCTTCATTTTAAGCTAAACTTATGGAGCTGTCTCAAGGAATTGAGCAGTCGGGTTTTTGTCCATTGCTGTTCTCATTGCGTACTCATTCTCGAACAGGACAACGTAATTCCCCTTTTTATCCTTCACTAGGGTAGAGTTAATCCGGAATTTGCTTGGATCCAGATTCTCGTCCACGATCCAGCGAGCAAACTGATAAGGCATACGCTGCAGCTGTACATCTACCCCATACTCGCCTTTCATCCGGTATTCAAATACCTCGAACTGGAGCTGACCTACAACACCAAGCAGTGTTTCATCGAAACTCACCGTGTTGAACACCTGGATTGTTCCTTCTTCCGTCAACTGGTCGATACCCTTTTGGTACTGTTTATGTTTCAGTGCATTTTTGACGGTTACTTTGGCAAAAATCTCTGGCGAGAAGGTTGGCATTTCATCAAATACAACCTCACTTCCCTGACTAAGTGAATCGCCAATCCGGAAAATACCCGGGTCAAATAATCCGATGATATCGCCAGCATATGCCTCTTCTACGATATCCCGATCCTGAGCCAGGAATTGCTGTGGTTGGGACAGCTTAATCTCTTTTCCCACACGGTTATGCTTAACACTCATCCCCCGTTGGAATTTACCAGACACGATCCGCAGGAACGCGATACGGTCACGGTGTGCCGGGTTCATGTTTGCCTGGATTTTGAATACATATCCGCTGAATTTCTCATTCGTCGGCTCGATCTCACCCGCGGTACTGTGACGCGGCTCAGGCTTAGGAGCCAGCTGCAGGAAGTTCTCCAGGAATGTCTGCACACCGAAGTTGTTGATGGCACTGCCGAAGAATACCGGGGTCAGCTCTCCACGTTGTACCTTCTCCATATCGAACTGATCTCCTGCTACATCCAGAAGCTCCAGATCCTGACACAACTGATCATGAAGATATTCTCCCGCCATCTCGCGGATAATCGGATCTTCGTAGCCGTCTACTTTTTGCACTTTAATCGTGGAGTGATCGTCCCCTTGGAACAATTCCACCTGATTTTTCATCCGGTCATACACGCCGCACAGATCGCGGCCTGTACCGATCGGCCAGTTCATCGGTACGGAGCGAATACCCAGTACGTTTTCGAGCTCTTCCATCAGATCAAACGGGCTTTGTCCTTCACGGTCCAGTTTGTTGATGAACGTAAAGATTGGAATGCCGCGCTTCGCACAAACCTGGAACAGCTTGATGGTTTGTGCCTCGACACCTTTGGCCACGTCAATCAACATGACTGCACTGTCTGCAGCCGTCAGTGTACGATAGGTATCTTCACTGAAGTCCTGGTGACCCGGTGTATCCAGAATGTTTACACGATGACCCAGATAATCGAACTGCATGACGGAAGAAGTAACCGAGATCCCCCGCTGTTTCTCGATTTCCATCCAGTCACTTGTAGCGTGCTTGCTTGCTTTCCGCGCTTTGACCGTACCGGCGAGACGAATCGCGCCCCCGAACAGCAACAGCTTCTCGGTCAATGTGGTTTTACCCGCATCCGGGTGAGAGATAATGGCAAACGTCCGGCGTTTGTCCACTTCCTGTTGAAGAATGTTATCTGCTTTGCTCATAGGTTCTATCCCTTTCATCCGTTCATTCAACGTTAATTACCGGCCTGGCCGGTCTGATCTCAATCTTTTATGCAATCCGGCGATACCGGTTGATTGTTTCCTTCGATTTTTGCACATTAGGTTTAATTTTACACATTTACAACGGAGTTCATCCTCCCTATTCCTGTGCTGCTATAACAAACCGTTAACCTGCTTCTTACCCAACTCTCCTATTGTACCATAATCTTTACCGAAAATAACCGATTACCTGCAAAGGATTCTTCACTTTTCCAATCGCAAAAAAAGAGCACCTTTCAGCCAATAGATTGGCATCCAGGTACTCCTAATTCACGTTCCTAGCTTACTTAGAAAATCAATACATCAAGTGCGTATTGTCCTCCACCGGTCAGAGCCAACGCCACACCGATCACCAGGATCGCAAGATTATACTCAAATCCGTTTTGTGTAGACCAGTATCCATTCGCACCATGAACTTTCACAATCGCAATCACCATGGTCAGTGCAATCAGAATGCCACCAACTGGAGTCAGCAGACCCAGAGCCAGCAGCAAGCCGCCACCGAATTCCGCCAAACCTGCCAGCAGTGCAACGAGTGCACCAGGCTTCATCCCCATGGACTCAAACCATCCACCTGTACCCTTGATCCCATAACCCCCGAACCAACCAAACAATTTCTGTGCACCATGAGCCATAAACGACAAACCGATTACCAAACGAATCAACAAAAGTCCTACATCCAACATGTTTTTTTCCTCCATTCAAATAGTTACAAATTGGTATTCTTAGATTAAAGATATTATGCGAAAATTTTACTTCATGAATGTGATCGTAACCCCTTCACCTGGTTCAAATTTCATCTCATGAATAATCTATAGGTTCGAAGAGCTCCTTAGAACTCCTTCGTCCGTTTTTTCTTTTTGCGTAATTTCTTTAACTCTTGAGTTGAGTATAAGTTATTCACTTACTTTTTGTCAA